>CAZVFJ010000098.1:0-11239 GCA_964625825.1 uncultured Leptospirales bacterium
ATCAGATGAAGAGGAAGAATTTTTCAACAGGTATTGTTTCAATGTGTATTGGCGGTGGTATGGGCATGGCCATGATTTTTGAAAGGTAACAATAAATAAGTGGGCGAGCTAATTATATTGAGATGTCTGTACTACAGAATTTCAGTGGCGGATAGATTGCCACGCATTTTTTTATACCTTTGTCGATATTAAAATATTTATAAAGAATCTCTGTTTGCTGTTAAAGCGCAGAGATTCTTTATCCTTAATTTATTTAACGTAAAAAACTCTATTATTTTCTACTCCTTAGGTGGTGGAGATATATAATTATTCTTTTTTACGCTAAAATATGTCTTTTGGAATTGTTATTAATATTTATATTAGAGTTTTATTGTAAAAATAGGTTGACAGTGTGACCGGTAGAAAGGGAAAAATTTAATGTAACCGGTTATATGTATGTATAAAAAATATTTAAATGATGATAAAAAACTGATTATTCAGGCCGGTCTTGCAGCACTGGTTCTTGATGAAAGGTTGAAAATTATTGAATTCAATGATGAATTAATTAATATCACAGGGTTCTCAAGGGAAAGTATAATGGGTAAAAACTGGGATGATATTATCTCTTATTCTTCCCCTTCCTCTCAGAATGATTCTGAACTTAACCGTGTAAATTCAGTCGAACCTGCACCGGATAAATTCTGGTGTTCCATAAAAAATAAAATCCCCAAAAAACTTATTTCAGGAACCATCAGGTATGACAGAGAAAAGAATCTTTTTTATGCAACTTTGTATGATATCTCCGGTCAGGTGACGCCGGGAAGGCTGGTTAATGACGGTGGACTTCTTATCGGATCAATAGCCGATCACCTCAGGGGCGCAATGGTATTCCATGATAATTGCGGTATAATAAAGTTTGTTTCAATTGAAACATGCAAGATTATTGGAGCTGAAAAAAGAGAAATTTTGGGCCATCATATCAGTGAATTCTTTGATGAAGAACTTGTGAATGGGTGGCTTACTCTCATGAATGAACGGCCAGATAGTGTCCCGATGAATCTGGAGTTCAACAGTTCAAGAAAGAAGGAAACAGTCTTTCATGTAATTGCCACACCCCGTATTCTTATGAATTATAGCAGAAAAGTTGTGGGGTGTATGTTCATTTTTTCTGATATAACAGAATTGAAGCTGAATGAAGAGAAACTCAGGATATCTGATGAAAAGTACTCCAAAGCTTTTCACGCCAGTCCTTCGCCGAGTTCTATCAGCACTTTTAAGGACGGGAGATATGTTGATGTTAATGAAAGCTATACAGCCTTTGTAGGTTTTTCAAAAGAGGAGCTGATAGGCAAAACAACCACGGATATTAATTTTTTTGTTGATAAGAAACAGAGAGAAAAATTTATCAATGAACTTGAAATCAACGGAAAACTCAGAAATTATGAAACTCAGGTATATTCCAGGATAAAGGGTATCCGGATATTTTCACTTTCTGCCGAGATAATCGTACTTCAGGGAGAGAAATGCATAATCTGGGTAGGATATGATGTTACGGACGAGATCAGGCTTGAAAAGGAAGTGCTTGAGGTAACTGGTAGAGAACGCTACAAGATAGGTCAGTATCTTCATGATGATCTCGGGCAGCACCTTGTCGGAGTTGAAGCCATGTGTGCTCTTCTTGAAAATAGACTTAAATCGAAGGAAAACTCAGAGGTCAAACTTGCCGGTGAAATACATGAATACCTGAAAGAGGCCCTTGATAAAGCAAGGGGCGCGGCAAGAGGACTATGCCCTGTGACTCTTGAAGAGAATGGATTCAGTTATGCAATTAAAGATCTTGCCGCAAGAACTGAAAAGATGTTTGGTATAAACTGCATTTTTTATAATTTTAACCTGTTCGAAAAAATATTTAACAGTCAGATTGCTACTAACATGTTTTATATAGCACAGGAGAGTGTAAATAATGCTATTAAACATGGCGTTGCCGACCAGATACTTATAACTTTTTTCTCAAATGAGGATAATCTTTATTTGTCTATAGAAGATAATGGAAAAGGATTTGACCCAAAGGGAAGTGCTTCAAACGGGATGGGACAAAGCCTGATGAAATACAGGGCCAGAGCAATTGGCGGAGCGCTTGAAGTGACAAGCACACCCGGAAAAGGGACATATATTCTTTTGAAATTTCCAAGAATAAATAATAAACAGACTGAGTGGGACTGGAAGCAGGTGAGCTATGAGGAAATCACAGATATTCATTGTTGATGATCATCCCATCTTCAGGAAGGGGTTGTTGCAGCTCATTAACGAAGAAACGGATATGGAAGTCTGTGGGGAGGCCGAAGATGTATTCACTGCGGCAAAAAAAATCAGACAGCTTAATCCTGAACTTGTTATTGCTGACATTACCCTGAAGGATACCAGTGGACTTGAGCTTATTAAATTTATTAATGACAATAATCTGAATATTCCCGTGCTGGTTCTTTCAATGCATGACGAAAAAATTTTTGCCGAGCGTGCCCTTAAATCGGGAGCTAAAGGGTATATAATGAAACAGGAAATGTCAGAGAATGTTACTGCAGCAATCAGGCATGTGCTTGCCGGCAAAATATTTGTGAGCGATGCCATTAATGAGAGGATTCTCAGCTCTTTAACAGGAAGAAGTGTTGAGCCTGTTTCCATGGAGATCGAAAAGGACCCGTCAACAATCCTGACAGACAGGGAACTTGAAATATTCAGGATGATGGGTAAGGGATACAGAAGGAATGAAATCGGGAAGGCGTTAAACCTGAATGTTAACACAATCGGCACATATAGGGAGAGGATGAAAGAGAAGCTTAATCTTTCATCCTCAAATGAACTTATGACCAGGGCCATACTCTGGGTGCAGAAAATTGAGGAGCAGGAATTTATAGATAAGAACGAAGATAAAGATAAAGATAAATAAGAAAGGGGAATCAAAGATGACAAACATATGGCGTGATCAGTATAAAGAGAAACTGAAGACAGCTGATGAAGCTGCTCTCTGTGTTAAATCAGGGGATGTCATTTTCATGGGGGAGTTTGTTCAGGTCGTTGAGGCCATGGATGAGGCACTTTCAAAAAGAAAGAATGAGCTTCAGGATATAATCATTGTAACAACTACAAGGACGAAACCTTTAAAATGTGTTGAGGTTGATCCCAAAAGGGAGATTTTTACCTGGGACGACTGGCATTTTTCAGGCGTGGCAAGAAAATTTTCTGAACAGGGGCTGGCCAGTTATATTCCGTTTACATATCATCAGGCGCCAAGGGTTGTTGCAAAGTATAACAAGGTGGATGTTGTATGTATTCAGGCAACCCCCATGGATGAAAAGGGTTTTTTTAATTTCTCCACCTCAAATTCAATCGGGTATGCCTATTGCAAAAAAGCGAATAAGGTAATTGTTGAAGTTAATACTAAAGCTCCAAGATGTCTCGGCGGCGCATCCGAGGGGATCCATATCTCTGAGGTTGATATAATTGTTGAGGGGCCGAATACTCCTCTTGCCGAATTACCGGCAGTTGCTCCAACGGATGCTGATATCGGTATAGCTGGTCATGTTATGGAGCTTATTGAGGATGGCTCAACCCTCCAACTCGGTATAGGCGGATTGCCCAATGTTGTAGGTGGATTAATCGCAGCAAGTGATTTAAAAGATATAGGTGTTCATACGGAGATGCTTGCGGATTCATATGTTAAGATGTATGAGTCGGGAAGAATAACAGGCAAAAAAAAGATGATAGATAAGGGTAAGATGGTTTTTACCTTTGCTATGGGGTCAAATATGCTTTACGATTTTCTTGACAATAATCCGGTGTGCGCATCGTATCCGGTAAATTATACCAATGACCCGAGAATTATAGGGCTTAACGATAAGGTTTTTGCGATAAACAATGCCCTTGAGGTTGACCTCTTTTCACAGGTAGCATCTGAGTCGAATGCTGCAAGGCAGATTTCAGGTACAGGGGGCCAGCTTGATTTTATAATGGGAGCCTTTAATTCCCGCGGAGGGAAAGGGCTTATCTGTATAAGCTCAACATTTAAAGATAAAAATGGAGAACTCCATTCAAGAATTGTTCCCACATTGACCCCGGGAACAATTGTTACATGCCCGAGATCTATAACTCATTATGTTGTAACTGAATTTGGCGCGGCACAGATGAAAGGAAAATCCACATGGCAGAGGGCTGAGGCTTTGATCAATATTGCTCATCCGGATTTCAAAGAGGAGCTTATAAAACAGGCATCAGAGCTTAATGTCTGGAGGCGGAGCAATAAACTTGTGGGATAATTCAAATTATGTTTTTACAAAAAAAGACTTTTCTTTTTGAGAGTAAATATTCATGAAAAAAGTTTATATAAACCCCGCTTAAGCGGGGTTTATGATTTATTTTTATGAATAAGTATAGGTGAACTTACCGTCTTTTGTGAGATATTTTCCGATAACCATTCGCTGAACCTGAACAGTCCCTTCAAATATCTGCATTATCTTTGCGTCCCTCATAAATTTTTCAACGGGGTACTCTTTGGAGTAACCGTATCCGCCAAAGATTTGAACTGCATCAATTGAGTTTTTCATTGCCGCATCAGCCGCGTACATCTTCGCCATGTTTGATAAGAGTTTAAACGGAAGTTTGTTGTCCTGCAGCCATGCCGCTTTCTGATACATGAGCCTTGATGCCTCTGTTGTGGCTGCCATGTCCGCAAGCATGAACTGTATTGCCTGGAAAGATGAAATAGGTTTACCGAATTGTTTCCTTTCATTGGCATATGCAATAGCTGCATTAAGAGCCCCTGTTGAAATTCCTGTGGCCATGGCCGCAATTGCTGTTCTTGAGTAGTCAAGGGTTTCCATTAATATAGGTGTACCCTCTCCTTCTCCGCCAAGGCACATCCATCCCGGAACTCTTACTTCGTCAAATATAACTTCAGTTGTACTCGAAGTTCTTATTCCAAGTTTATCCTCCTTGTTCCCGACTTTAACTCCGGGAAAATCTTTATCAACCATAAATGCGCAGATTCCTTTATTCCCGAGGCTTTTATCAGTCGTGGCAAAAACAGAAAATTGTTTAGCAAAACCGCCATTTGTTATAAATTGTTTTGTACCGTTTAAAATCCAGTCATTACCGTCTTTTGTGCATTTCATTCCCAGGCCAAGGGCGTCTGAACCGGCTTCCGGTTCTGTGAGACAGAAAGCGCACATTGCCCCCTCAAGCATTCTGCCAAACCACCATTTCTTCTGTTCATCATTTGCGGCGACCATAATGGGGTCGGTAGCAAGAAGTGATGATGCTATAATGGTTGTTCCTAGTCCTGCGTCTCTCTGTGAAATCTCGTCTGCAACTGTATACCTTGTGAGATTGTCAAGGCCAAGACCGCCATATTCGGCAGGGACTCCTATATTTGTCAGTCCAAGTTCATGCATTTTTTCAAGAACATCATAAGGGATATGATTATTTTTATCCCACTCCCCGACAAACGGCATAATTTCATTATCGGCAAATTCAGCAGTCATTTGCCGTATCATCTCCTGTTCTTCTGAAAGCCTGAAACATATACTGTTTGAGACTTTTTCATCAACTGCGAGATTGTTCATGTTAATCTCCGACATTGTTTTTCCTCCAGATATAGAGCTGGTTTTTTTGTAAAGAGTTCCGGTCAGAGTTTAAGCTGGGCATTCCCGTTTCTTTTTTCCTCTGAAAACAGATTTTATGTAAAACTTTTGAACGGATACAATTAAGTGGAACAATTTGGCCGAACAATCAGTTTTACAATTTATTATAAAAAACTTTTTCCTATAATATATTGTATAGAAAAAATAATTTTTGGGAAGAGTGAAATTATCCTCATAAGTGGTTAAAAACATGCAATCATACTACAGAAAAATAATTAAATCGACCACATGATAATAGATTATCAGAGTATTGAACTATAGTAAATTTTAGAGTAAATATTAACAGGGCTGTTATAAGCCTATTTTGGGGGAAATAGGAGGATAAGTATGTTTGATTTAACTGAAGAGCAGTTAATGGTGAGAAATATGTGCCGTGAATTCGCCGAGAATGAATTGAGGGAACAGGCTGTGGAAATAGATAGAACTCACAGGTTTCCTCTGGAGACAACAAAAAAACTTGGCGAACTCGGGATCATGGGTGTTGTTTATGATGATAAATACGGCGGCGCAGGGATGGACTATGTTTCATATGCTATTGCAGTAGAGGAGATATCAAGGGTATGCGCATCATCAGGGGTTATTGTTTCGGCTCATAATTCGCTTTGCGTATCACCTATAAATTATTTCGGTACAGACGCGCAGAAGGAAAAATATCTGCCGAAGCTTTGCAGGGGGGAGCACATAGGCGCTTTCGGACTTACAGAGCCTAACGCCGGATCAGACTCAGGCGGAACAATGACTACTGCTGTTAAAGGCGGAAAGGGTTATATTCTCAACGGTACCAAGAATTTTATTACTAACGGTGCATATGCGGATGTGCATGTTACTCTTGCTGTTACTGATAAAAATGCAACAAAGAATAAAAATACGTCTTTCTTTATAATTGAAAAAGACGATCCCGGTTTTAGTGTGGGAAAGGTTGAAGATAAGCTTGGCATATGTGCATCATCAACTACAGAAATGGTCTATGAAGATTGTGATATCTCTGAAGACAGGATTCTGGGGGCTCCGGGGGAGGGATTCAAAATTGCGATGCATACACTTGACGGCGGTCGTGTTGGGATAGCGGCTCAGGCGCTCGGTATTGCTCAGGCTGCTCTTGAGGAAGCGGCAAAATATGCCAATGCGAGAGAACAATTTGGTACGTCTATAGGGAAATTACAGGCTATTCAGTGGATGATCGCTGATATGGCAACGGAGATAGAAGCATCAAGACTTCTTGTCTATCAGGCAGCTGCATTGCTCGATAAAAATGGATCAAACAGGAGGCCCGTGAGTAAATATTCAGCAATGGCTAAGCTTTATGCTGCGGAGTGCGCGCACAGGTGTGCTCATAAATGCATACAGATTCATGGCGGCTATGGTTACGTAAAGGAATATATTGCTGAAAGGCTTTACAGGGATGCAAGAATTACAGAAATATATGAAGGCACTTCTGAAATTCAGAGGCTTGTTATAGCAACAGGCGTTCTATCAGAATTTGCTGAATAGGTGAAAACCTCTGTGCTGCCTTCTATATTTCCGCCGGTACAAGATGCGGCTGCTGAGTTAGCCAGCCGGGTCTGAACGGCAATAGTATATTTCAACAGACCGGAGAGAGCGGAGCTTATTAGTTTGGCTGTCCGGTTTTAAAAGGAAATCGGTAGATGGTATGAGCAGAAATTTTCATCAGAACTACGATGTTTTTATTCAGCAGTCAGGCCTGGCAGCTGCGGTTTTAGACTCAAACCTGAAGGTCATTCAATGTAATAGCCAGTTTCTTGATATTGCCGGGCGATCTGAAAAAAATATTATTAATAGTTGGTGGTATGACCTTGTCAGTTATGACTACCCTTATACTCCTCTTGAAAATCTGGATATTTATAGAAATCTTGATGTAATACCATCAGGAAAATTCTGGTGTTCGATCAGAAATAAAATCCCCAAAAAAATAATCTCGGCCACAATCGCATATAACAGTGCTGTAGATTGTTACATCGCAACAATGTATGATATTACAGATCATCTCCGCCCTGAAAGGCTTATACATGATGGAGGGCTTCTTGTAGGTGCCATCGCAGATAACATGAAGGGTGCCATGGGATTTCATGACAGTGAGGGCATTATAAGGTTCGTTTCAAAAGAGATCTGCAATATGCTCAATGTGGATAAAAGCAGAATTCTAGGTAGAAATATCAGGGAGTTTTTTGAAGAAGATGTCGTCAGTGAATGGCTCTACTGGTTTAAAAACAGAACGGATGAAATTCCTAAATATCTTGAATTTAACAGCATGAAAAGAGATGATAAAGTTTTTCATACCATAGCCACTCCTAAGATTTTTTACGGCATGAATCGTAAGGTTTCGGGTTGTATGTTTATCTTTTCAGATATTACGGAATTGAAAATCGCTGAACAAAAACTTCGCGTTTCGGATGAAAAATATTCAAAAGCGTTTTATGCAAGTCCAGCTCCCAGTTCCATAACCACCCTGAATGAAGGCCGCTATGTTGATATCAATGAAAGTTACCTTAAACTTGTGGGCTATACAAAGGATGAACTGATTGGTAAAACAACCACAGAGATCGACTTTTTCACTGATTCTGAAGACAGGGAGAAATTTGTCAGTGAACTTATGGAAGAAGGTAAACTTCGTGATTATGAGACCCAGATGTTTTCCCGCGTAAAGGGAATAAGGCGATTTTCCCTATCCGCGGAGATTATTGAACTGCAGGGAGAAAAATGCATTATCTGGGCAGGGTATGATGTTACAGATCAGATCAGGCTTGAGAAGGAAATCCTCACTGCTTCAGGGAGGGAAAGATACCGGATTGGGCAGTATCTTCATGATGACCTGGCTCAGCAGATGGTAGGGATAGATGCGTTGTGCTCATTACTCAGGAACAGATTGCGCCAGCAGAATAATCCTGAAGTTAAATTGATCGAAGAAATTCAGGAATATATCAGAGGGGCTCATGAAAAAACAAGGGCTGTATCAAGGGGGCTATGCCCTCTGCGCATGGAGGAGAACGGACTGAGCTCCGGTATATCAGAATATGTTGTGCAAATTGAAAAGATCTACGGGATTGATTGTGAATTTAGAAATCTTAATACTGATGTTATGATTTATAACAGCCAGATTGCAATCAACATGTTTTATATAGTGCAGGAAGCTGTCACTAACGGGATCAAACACGGCGGGGCAGACAGAATAATAATCAGCTACTCTTCCAATGATGATAAAATTTATCTGTCAATCGAGGACAATGGGTCAGGTTTTGACATTGCACAGATCAAATCGACCGGCATTGGTCTTGAAATTATGAAATACAGGGCAAGGGCAATTGGCGGATCTCTTGAGATAGAAAGTGTACCCGGTAAAGGGACCCAGGTTCTGATCAGGTTTCCGAGAATTAATAACAGAAAAATAGAATGGGACTGGAAAGCAAAAAGTTATGAAGAAATCACGAATACTCATAGTTGATGATCACCCGATATTCAGGAAGGGTCTTGGACAGTTAATTAATGAAGAACAGGACATGGAAGTCTGTGGAGAGGCTGAAGATTTCTTTTCGGCTATTCAGAAGATAAGAAATTTAAAACCGGACCTTGCAATAGTAGATATCACGTTGAAAGACACAAGCGGTCTGGAACTGATCAAATATATAACAGATAACGGTATCAATATCCCAGCGTTGGTACTTTCAATGCATGATGAAAAGATTTTTGCCGAACGAGCTCTTAAAAGCGGGGCAAAAGGTTATATCATGAAGCAGGAGATGTCTGACAAAGTTACCGTAGCTATACGGCAGCTTCTTACTGGGAAGATATATATCAGTGAAGCAATGAATGAAAGGATGCTTAATAATTTTCTCGGAAGGGGAGGAGATACAAATACAAAAAGCAGCATGACCGATCCTGCAAAGATTCTTACAGGGCGTGAGCTTGAAATATTCAGGCTCATGGGCAAAGGATATAAAAGGAATGAGATCGGTAAAGTGCTGAATCTTAATGTAAATACAATTGGAACATACAGGGAGAGAATCAAGGAGAAGCTTGATCTTAATTCTTCGGTAGATCTTCTGGCCCAGGCCATTATGTGGGTAAGGAACATCGAAGAGAAGGAAATAATTGCTGAAAAGGAGTGAGAGTGAATCATTCAGGGTCAGCGTTAATAAAAAATATAGAGAAAAATTTTTGGAGGCTAAAAATGTCCACTATCTGGCGTAATCATTATCAGGATAAACTTAAAACTCCTGATGAAGCGGCTAAAGTTGTAAAATCAGGTGACGTGGTTTTTATGGGAGAGTTTATACAGAGCGTTGATGCTCTTGATACAGCCCTGTCAAAAAGAAAGGATGAACTGAAGGATGTGATTCTCATTACAACAACAAGAGCGAAACCGCTAAAATGTGTTGAAGCTGACCCCGGGAGAGAGACTTTCACATGGGAAGACTGGCATTTTTCCGGGATGGCAAGAAAGTTTTTTGAACAGGGGTTAGTAAATTATATTCCTTTTACTTACCACCAGGGGCCGAGAATAATCGTTAAATACGGCAAAGTTGACGTAGTCTTTATTCAGGCCACACCTATGGATGATAAAGGTTTTTTTAACTTTTCCACATCAAACTCACTTGGATACGCCTACTGCAAAAAGGCATCTAAAGTAATTGTTGAGGTTAACTCATCAATTCCGAGATGTCTTGGAGGAGCATCCGAATCGATTCATATATCCGAGATAGATATGATCGTAGAAGGTCCGAATACGCCTCTTATTGAACTCCCGGCAGCAAAAGCGACTGAAGCAGATAAAGGGATTGCGGACCATGTTATGACGCTTATTGAGGATGGAGCAACATTGCAGCTTGGTATTGGAGGGCTTCCCAACATTGTCGGTTCAATGATTGCAGGAAGTGACCTGAAAGACCTTGGCGTTCACACAGAGATGCTGGCTGATTCTTATGTGGAGATGTATGAATCAGGAAAAATTTCGGGAAGAAGAAAAGCCATTGATAAAGGGAAGATGGTTTACACATTCGCTATGGGGACAAACAAACTTTACGACTTTCTTGATAATAATCCCGTATGCGCATCTTACCCGGTCAGCTATACAAATGATCCACGTGTAATTGGTGTAAATGATAAGGTAATGGCAATTAATAACGCAATAGAAGTTGATCTTTATTCTCAGGTTTCATCTGAATCGAGCGGGTCAAGACATATTACAGGTACCGGTGGCCAGCTTGATTTTATTCTCGGCGCTTTTCAGTCAAGAGGAGGAAAAGGACTTATCTGCCTGAGTTCAACTTTTGCTGATAAAGAAGGGAACCTGCATTCGAGGATAGTGCCTACTCTTGCCCCAGGGACTATAGTGACATGTCCAAGGTCAATAGTTCATTATATCGTTACAGAATTTGGTATAGCTCAGATGAAAGGAAAATCCACATGGGAAAGAGCCGAGGCTCTGATAGAGATTGCTCATCCGCAGTTTAAGGATCAGCTTGTTAAAGACGCACAGAAGCTTAATATATGGAGAAAGAGCAATAAGCTCGCTGTTTAAAAATAGTAATATAAATAAAAAAAGGCTG
>CAZVFJ010000099.1:0-4057 GCA_964625825.1 uncultured Leptospirales bacterium
TGACTGGAGGATCGCACATTCATTTGTTGAGCTGTTCAGAAGCAATCTCGGCAGGAGAGTTGTTCTCTGCGATCATTCCGGGGCGCTCAGAGTGCTTGAGGCGATTATAAGAACTCTGGACTTCGCTGAGTACTCTTCTATCAAGGAGGGGCAGGATTCGATCATGGCTATGGTTTATCAGCCCGGGCATAATGTCAGGTACGATTACATGCAGAAAAAAGGATTTATGCTCAGGGAGAGGAGTAAGGCTTAAAATAATTTGAAGTCAGTTTTTATATCTAAAGAGAGGAGCATCTGGGAATACCGGTATGACTCCTCGATCTCTCCGGAATATAGCCTGAACCATTTATACTTTAAAGATATTCCCAACAGCGAATTAATTTTGTAGGAAACGGCGTTTGTTATTTCGATTCTGGTTTTGAGGTATTTACTGCTCTCGCTTTCTGCCGATATAAACGAATCCAGCCTGAAACTGTATTTCAGTTCATCGGTAATAGGGTAACCGGCATCCACTATAGTTTCTAAACCGTAGAGAGCTATATCCTCCGGGTCCTGAATCTGCTTCTCAAAACCGGTACCAACCTTGCCGGTAATCCATTCATTGAAAAAAGAGACGCCCACAGTCTCCCTTGCAAGAATCGGTCTCCCGCCATCTTTATTCGTATTATCTTTTACAAGGACAGTATCGATCTGCGATTTATGGTATGGCTTAAAGCAGTTATTGAGATTGTATGTATAAAGTAGAGTCCCCCGCAGAAGATTCTGAAGATACTGGTCGTCCTGCTTTATAAAATAGATATAGGGGGTCAATACAAGCTGATGGTATTTGTTATATATAGTGATATTAATTTTATCCTCCATCCCCCATCGCGTGTATTTTTCGTCCGGTTGCCCGGGGGGAGTCTCTATCGTTTCCCCCCGATTTACCTCTGACCTGTCATAAAAATTAGAAAGAGTTATGTCTATAAGCATCCTGAATCTGTTATCAAGGTAATCGTAGCTATCTTTTGAAATAACCATTTCTGAAGATATATCGCTCTCGATCTCATCTCTCAGGGTCTTCCATGTGTTGTCGTATATTATATTTTTTCTCAGTATCCTGCAGATCCTGTCGTAGGCGGATTGTGTTGAGCAGACGCTGTATCTTCTGGAATCGTTTATCGGGTAGTTCTGTACCTTGCTGTCAGTTACCCCGGTTATTATAAATTCAGCGCTATTCTCAATGATATTTTTAAGGTCAGCCCCTGTAACCGTATACATGAATATCGGGTAATCGTTATTCACTATATCCATCACAGTGAATGAGTAGACTGGCCCATAGAGTGCCCTCGGAGAAATTGAATATTTATCCAGTATTGCGATTTCGGTTTTGTACCTGTGCCTCAGTATTTCAGCAGCAGACTCATCAGTAATGGCAGAGGGTGGTAGATTTCCGTTTATCAGGCGGTTCTCTTCATACGATAATTTCTCTTTCCAGAGAGTTAGCCTCCTCCTGAATTCATTGTATTTTTGATCAGATATACTGTTAAAAACGGAATTATTATATTTAAGCGATGAAACTGTAATTTTATCCGAGAGATCAAGTTCCAGCCTGTAATATCCCTCTCCGCCCGGAAGAGTGATTATGCTTCTCTCCCACTGGAGGTCAACACGGGATGCCGGTACAGAGAAAAGCTTCCCTGATGAATCTCCACCAC
The DNA here is from genome assembly GCA_964625825.1 of uncultured Leptospirales bacterium. Taxonomy (GTDB): domain Bacteria; phylum Spirochaetota; class UBA4802; order UBA4802; family UBA5550; genus UBA5550. The sequence goes on from CAZVFJ010000099.1 coordinate 1,698, forward strand.
TTATGACCAGGTCTATATCCGGGATTTCCTGCATCAACTCAAGATTTTTTCTATAAGATAGCCCTGAAAGGAGAACTATTCCGTAATACCCCTCGTTTTTTAACCTTGCAGTAATCTCCTTTATTGAATCAAGGTATTCACTGAAGGATATTTTAAGAACCTTTTTGTCGGCAATATCAAAGAGGCTCTCTGCCGAAGTGATTCCTATCAATCCGATTTTACCTTTATTAACTGTTACTGTAAAATATGGAGTGAATACGGGGACCTTGCCGCGTGTGATATTCGCGGATAGGAGTTTAGTATCTCTCCCCTTTGAGAGAAATTCAAGGTTCGTCAGGCCTATACTTATATCACGCGATGACACGACTGTTGCTGAACAGTTAAAGTATGTGAAGAAGTCCATCATGACAGAGCCGAAGCTGTACCTTGATACAGGGCCTGGATAAAATGAATTTCCTAAATCAAGATAGAGGTCAAACGGGTTAGAACTCTTCTCTTTTATCAGAGACTGCGCCAGTAGAAGCATCGGGTCCTTTTCGTCCTGTTCTTCTATTGTGGGGGAGAATCTCCCGTTAAGATTTGATGTGAGTATAACAGAAAATTTCTGCCCGGCAATTGTTTCTGCCGGGAGAAGAAGCATTACGGCCGTTGCAATATTTATTATCAGGCGAAAGAAATAACGATATGATGAACTCTCACGGTGAAACATATTTAACCGCCGGTTACTGGTTTTGCTTTTTGTCAGTTTTTGAAAGTTCGGAGTTTGCGGCTTCAAGGCGGGACTCTGTTTCTGCTATTTGTGATTTAAGAGATTCAATATTAGTCCGGGATTGAAGCAATTCTTTGTTGAGTTCCGCCATCTTCTGCTGATACTCAAGTTCCTTGCCTGAAAAAGCTGTTTCCATATCGGATATCTCCCTGTTGAAACGTTCCTCGCGGTTTCTATTTTCCCCTGTGAGACGGGTTATCTCTGACGAGAGTTTCTCTTCCAGCTTTTTATTCATCATAGAAATTTCCTGGATTTTTTTGGCGCTCTCTCTTGCGAGAGATTCATTCTGTATCTTCAGGTTGTTGTATTTATCATTCAGGAGAGATACCTCTTCGGTGTGTTTTCTGGTAAGGGATTCTATCTCTGATTCAAGAAGCCTGACGCGTGATTTAAGACGGTTGTTCTCATCCTTCGACTGGATGTTCTCCTCTTTCAGAATTTCATTTTCGCGTACAGCAAGAGTAAGGTTCTGTTTCATAATCCTGTTCTCTGCTTTTATCTGGTCATGCAGCGTAAGGTCTTTATCTGTTGTTAAAGTTGCGCATGAGAGCAGCAGTAACGCGAATGAAACGGATAAAAACTTTATCATACGGCCGTTATTATTTGCTTGTTTTTTTTTCTGGTTCATTATCTTACACTGATAATTTAATAAAAAATTCAGATAGTATTTAATTAAAATATAAAAATATACCCGGAAGCCTTCACTGCGGATGTAACCAGGTAATAAATATTAAAAGATTCGCTGTTAAGAAATAATTGATATCCCCTGATAAAATTTAATGTCAAGCATTATAAAGGGTATGTCTGAAAGGGCAATATTAAAAAAATATTTGTAAATTTTTAAGTGTGATTAATTATTTCCCGGCGCTCTATTTTTTGCATATTAAAGACAGATAAAGTTTCTAAACAGATTTAAACCGGGGCAGAAATATGGCTAAGCTCGAATTTGAAAAAACGGGTAATGAAGGTGAATACATTAAGGTGTATTATACATCCTATCTCAGGACTGATTTTGTTGAACGCTCACTGGTTGTCACTCTCAGGAAGAACGGCACGGTTAAGGAGGTTTTTCTTTCGTCGTACCATTATGGTTCAGTTGAGTGGAAAAGCGGGCATGGCCTTGTTGAACCCAGGTTATGGGAGAGCGATGAACAGGCCGTAGCCCCGTCGTACCTTACACGCAGATATACAGCACGGATGGCAGACGGCCCCGCGTCGCACAATTACGCTCTTGAAATGATGATACCCGATGTGCTTGATAACCTGGAGAGCAGGGAACTTGCTGAATTAATAGCCTCTATACTGGTAACAAAGAAATCGGCGAAGAAAATTGACTTTCCTTAAAGAGCTGCAATCCTCTCCATTGCCTTAATGACATTATCCCTGTTGTTAAACGCGCTTATTCTGATATAACCCTCTCCGCATTTACCGAAGCCTTCACCCGGTGTACAAACTACCTGACATTTTGTAAGGAGCTCATCAAAAAACTCCCAGGAATTTTTCTTAGCGTTTACCCATATATACGGGGAATTCTCTCCGCCGGTGCATGTGTAGCCGTAGGAAGTCATTTTTTCCCTGATGATCTTTGCGT
>CAZVFJ010000099.1:4067-11230 GCA_964625825.1 uncultured Leptospirales bacterium
TTTCAAGATATCCGTCAATTATAGCCTTTACCTGTTTCTCTCCTTCCGGGGAGTAAACCGCCTCAGTCGCCTTCTGTACCGGGTATGAGACTCCGTTGAATTTTGTGGTGTGGCGCCTGTTCCACATTGAGTGGAGAGAGTGTTTATTACCCGCGTTATCGAACCCCATACATTCTTTTGGAATTACAGTAAAAGCACAACGCGTCCCTGTAAAGCCTGCTGTCTTTGAATAACTGCGGAATTCAATAGCGACTTCTCTTGCACCGTCAATTTCATATATGGAGTGGGGAAGTGACTCGTCCCTGATGAAAGCTTCGTATGCCGCGTCGTAAAGTATGAGCGCCCTGTTTTCGCGTGCGAAGTCCACCCATTTTTTTAGCTGTTCTTTAGTTATTGTGGCACCTGTTGGATTGTTCGGGTAGCAGAGGTATATGAGGTCAACCTTTTCTTTCGGAAAGTCAGGCACGAATCCGTTTTCTGAAGTACAGTCCATGTATACCAGTTTCTGGTAACGTCCGCCTATATTCTCCCCTGTGCGTCCTGCCATAACATTTGTGTCAACATAAACAGGATAGACCGGATCAGGAATCGCGATTGATATATCTGTGGCAAAAATTTCCTGTATATTCCCTGTGTCGCATTTCGCGCCATCGCTGATAAAAATTTCATCCGCATCGATTTTGGCACCTCTCTTCCTGAAATCATATTCAGCAATTTTTTCACGGAGAAAGTCATATCCTTGCTCCGGCCCATAACCCTTAAATGTTGATATCTGAGACATCTCATTAACACCCTTATGAAAAGCTTCTATAATCGCGGGGGGGAGAGGCTGGGTAACATCCCCGATACCCATGCGGATTACCGGCGCTTCCGGATTCGCCTGCTGGTATGCTGAAACTCTTTTTGAGATTTCTGAAAAGAGATAAGAAGATTTAAGTTTAAGGTAGTTTTCATTTATTCGTATCATCGGATTCTCCTGTTTGAGATCCCCTGCCTTATCAGGCTCTTCCTTTCGAAAGGGGGTAAAGGGATGCAAAATTTTATAAATAAAAGGAGATTTGTTTTTTCCTGTCAAGAGTTATGAGTTAATGAGAGGTAAAATTTTTTCAAGTGAAGACTTAACCTCCTTCTAATCAAAGAAAAGGAAGGTAGAAGCAGAAAATTTTAAAGTATATAAGGGAATTGATTGTTGCATGGGGCCGAATTGCTCTCCTCCTGCCCAGGACGGTCATATTTTATAAATACAATATTTACAATTTCTTTATTATTTCTTTAAAATTAATCATATTATCTTATTAGAAAGTAATTATTACTAATGTTTATGGATTTCAAAATGTACTTAAGGTATAGTTCCGCTGAACTTGCGTGGGAGACTTGATAATGCAGGATAGTAAAAATAAAAAAAAATTAAAAGAGAAAAAGCATAGCAGTATAATCTTTGATGTTATTATCGAAAAATTTTTTTATCTTGTCGGATTCTCATCCCTGCTTGTGCTTTTAATGATAATGATTTTTTTAATAAAGGAAGGAATCCCTCTCTTTAAGGAAATCAGCATATCTGATTTTATATTTGGAAAGGAGTGGTATCCTACAAGCAATAACCCGAGATTCGGGATAATGCCGCTTATTATTTCTTCTCTTTATATCACTGCAGTTTCTTCAGTAATCGCTATCCCGTTAAGTCTTTCAGTGGCGATATATATTTCAGAACTCGCGGGGAGTACCCTTAAAGAGATTGTTAAACCGGCAATCGAAATAATTGCTTCGATTCCCTCTGTCGTAGTCGGGTTTTTCGGAATGGTTGTAATCGCTCCTTTTATGATGGAGAAATTTAATATCGATTCAGGGCTGAATCTACTCAACGCCTCATTGATGCTTGCTTTCATGGCTGTCCCTACAATTGCGAGTATTTCAGAGGATGCTATTTCTTCTGTACCGGTTAGTTTAAAAGAGGCTTCCTACGCGCTCGGGGCAAACAGGTGGCAGACTATTATTCACGTTACGATACCGGCATCGCTATCAGGGATCTGGACCGCGATAATTCTTGGTATTTCCAGGGTAATAGGCGAGACCATGATCGTGCTCATGGTTGCCGGAGGAGCGGCTGTTATCCCGGATTCAATCTTCAGCCCTGTACGCCCTTTAACCTCGAACATCGCTGCCGAAATGGCGGAGGCGTCAGTCGGAGGGACACATTACAAAGCCCTGTTCGCAATCGGTATAATTCTTTTTATAATAACATTTATCTTTAATATAATAGCAGACTATTTATCAAGTAAATATAAATTCAAAGCAGGCTGATATAAGAATGAAAATAAAAGCGGATATTATTGAGAAAACAGGTTTTATACTTGTACGCGCTGGAACCCTGATGGTTGTCGCATCGTTATTTGTAATCCTGGGATTTATTTTCAGCAAAGGAATCTCAGCGCTTTCATGGGAATTTTTAAGTGATATGCCTGAAAATGAAATGACCTCTGGCGGAATTTTCCCTGCAATTGCCGGGACTTTTTACCTTATGATCGGCTCTTCTCTTATATCTGTGCCGGTTGGCATAATTACTGCCGTTTACCTTACGGAATACGCGAAGAACGGGAGGGTCGTAAAAATAATAAGATTGGGAATAAATAATCTTGCCGGCGTTCCATCTGTAGTATTCGGATTATTCGGCCTGAGTCTCTTCGTTATATTTTTTGGTTTCGGGACTTCACTTCTTGCGGGGTCACTGACCCTGGGACTTCTTAACCTGCCCGTTATTATACGATCCACCGAGGAAGCTCTGCAGGTCGTTCCCTCAACATATCGTGAAGCATCACTCTCTCTCGGGGCGACAAAGTGGCAGACAATTTATAAGGTGATACTTCCAAATGCGCTTCCTGGAATTATGACAGGAATAATGCTTTCCCTCGGGCGTGCCGCGGGCGAAACGGCTCCCATAATGTTTACCGCTGCCGCATTTTACACACCGGACCTTCCGACATCTGTATTTAGCCAGGCGATGGCACTTCCATATCACATTTATGTTATGGCAACCTCCGGGACGCATATTATGGCGACAAGGCATTTGCAATACGGAACAGCTATTGTGCTCATCGGGCTAGTGCTTCTTCTTAATATGTCAGGTATGGTACTGAGATACAGGTTTAGGAAGAATTTGAGATAAGATTAGATTATAAACAGATATCAATAAAGTGTCACGCCGGGAATAAACTTGTTTAAAATTGTTGCCTGTGTCCCGGACATTCGGGTAATCATTTTGATACACTGAATCGCAGAAATATATACCATGAAAATGAATTGGGCCGTACACAGATATTAAGTATTTTTTACTCACAAATGAGGAGACGATCTGCTGGTCTTTCACCGGAGTGGTCAATTTCAGGGATAGCTACTATACATCTTTTTTAGCTATAATTGTAAATGTACTCCCTTTAGAATCAGAATCAACAGTAATATCCCATGCCAGAACCATCGCGGCATGTTTAACTATAGATAGGCCGAGACCGGTGCCGCCGGTTGTCCTTGACCGGCTTTTATCAACGCGGTAGAACCGTTCAAAAATTCTGTCCTTAAATTCATCAGGAATACCGACACCTGTATCAGAAATTTTAATAATAAGCTTATCTGCGGCCTCTGAGCCTGCAATGGAAAGGGTCCCCTTTTCGGAGTTGTAATTAATACCGTTATCAATTATATTAAAAAAGATCTCTTCAACGAGAAAATTGTTTCCTGTGATTGTAAAGTTAATATCACTGTTAAGATTATTTACCAGAGTTATCTCTTTCCTTGTAATTTTAGGAGCAAGCAGGTCGAGGCATCTTTCAATTATAATTTTCAGGTCAATTTTTTCTTTTTCAAATTCCTTCGCTGATTCAATCATACTCAGCTTTATAATATCCTGTATCAGGGCATCCTGCCTGTCTACGTTTTCAATCGCCCTGTCGATGAAGTTTAGTGACAGGGCCTTGTTGTCGTAATTTTCTTTTACTGTTTCCAGGTAGCCTCTTACTATCGTTATTGGTGTTTTAAGTTCATGAGAAACATTGCTTACAAGATCTGATTTAATTCTTTCTATTTTTCTTTTTTCAGAAATATCATGAAGCACAATAAGAATTCCCTGGATTATTTTCTCTGCTTTTATCGGATTGATAATCCCTTCAAAGAACCTGTCATTTTTCATTTCAAAATTAAAAATATTTTTTTCCCCGGAGTTAAGGCTTTTGTTTATCCTGTCGTTAAGAGTGCTCTCCCGGATAATTTCATAATATTTTTTATCTTTAAATTCTTCAAATACTCCGAGCATGGACAGAAAGGAATTATTATGTATTACTATATTTTTATTTGAATCCACCATGGCAATCCCGTCACTGATGCTGTCCAGTGTGGCTTCAAGTTTTTTCTGTTCCAGGATATGGTCGTTTATAGTCTCAACAATTTTATCTGCCATTGTGTTTAGAGCTTTCTGAAGCGAACCGATCTCGTCGTTGGTATAATTTAAAATTCTTCTTCTGTAATTACCCGCGGCAAAATCGGCAGCAAAACTCAGTGTCTCCTTTAATGGTTTTGCTATTTTTAATAAAATGGCAATTATCATAATGATAGAAAAAATGAGCACGAAGACTGCGACATTGAAAATCAGGTTTCTTAATGACTGTAGGCTCCGGTCAACTTCATAAAGAGGTTTTGCCAGCCTGATTATAAGGTTATTCTTGTAAATCGCGTAATAAAGCATATCGGTTTTAAGTGTACTGCTGTACCTCGTCGAAAACCCGGTACCGGAACCCAGGGCATCAATTACTTCTTTTCTGTAATGATGATTTTCAAGAAGTGTAAAATCAGAAACATTCGAGTCTGCAATTACAGTGCCATCCGGTTTAATTATGGTTATACGCAATTCTATAATTTTAGCTAAATCCGATACCACTTTAGAAAAAGATTGAGAACGCATCGGTTTAATTTGTATTTTATTAAACTCATAATCAATCAATGTATCATACCGGGACATCTCTTCTTTGATGATATTTGTATGAGTTGTTTTTAAGAAACTTCCAAGCAGTAAAAAAATTATTACAACAAGAATTAGTGTAAGACTGAAATATAAAAGTATAAGTTTATTACTGATTTTTCTTAGCATACTATTCCTTGAATCCGTAGCCTACACCGGAAAATGTTGTTATAATATTTTTATAATCGCCGAGTTTTTTTCGGAGATTCATTATGTGTACATCAATAGTTCTATCTACAACAAAAACATCATGGCCTCTCACGCTGTTTATAATATTGTCCCTCGAAAAAATTTTACCCGGATTTTCCATGAAGAGTAAGAGTATCTTTAACTCTGTTTTTGTAACCTTTATCTCTACTTTATCCACTTTGAGAGAAAACAGTTCAGGATTCAGCTCCACGCCCTTATATTTTAAAGGGGCCTGCCTGTTGTCGCTTCCGGGGATATCACCATATCTTCTAAGGACAGCTTTTATCCTTGAACGGAGCTCTTTTATACTGAAGGGCTTGGTGAGGTAGTCATCTCCTCCAAGTTCAAGCCCCAGGACTTTATCGAATTCTTCAGATTTTGCTGAAAGAAAAATTACGGGTATTGATTTGAGTTTTTCATTAGAACGTATCTCCCTGCAGAATTCAAATCCGTCTTTTCCTTCCATCATCACATCAAGAATAATCAGGTCGGGAATTTCGGATTCAAAGCCTTTTTTCGCAGCATCCGCTGAGGAGAAGACGGTAACATTATATCCTTCACTTTCAAGGTTTATTTTTAGAATTTCTCTAATATCTTTTTCGTCATCTATTATAAATATTGATTTTTTCATGGCTTTATATCAGGTTAAAACACCGGTTTCTGATGCCTTATATCCTCCCCCTGTATATAGTAAACAACTCTTTCAGCTATATTTTTTGCATGGTCGCCGATACGTTCAAGGGCTTTTGCAACTGATATTAAGCAATAGCTTTGCGGTATATTTTTAGAAGACTCACACATGTATGTAAAAAGTTCCCTGTATATCTGCATATTAAGTTCATCTATTTCTGAATCCATCAGTATTACATTCTTTGCTTTGTCTATATCCTTTTCACTCATGGAGCTGAATGCTGTGTTTATCATTTTAACGGCAATTTCACTCATCCTTGGAATATCAATTAACGGTTTCAGGAGCGGAGCTTCATTAATCTCTAATGTCTCTCTGGCTATGTTTGCCGCATGGTCGGCAATCCTTTCAAGGTCAGTGTTGATTTTAAGCATGGCAAGAATAAACCGCAGGTCGGAAGCCGCAGGCTGCCGGGTCACAAGAACTTTGATGCATTCGTCATCAATTTCAATTTCCAGCCTGTTTATCCGGTAATCGTTCCGGATTATATCTTTTGCGGTTTCAATATCTCCATTTTTCAAAGATGATACGGATGATGTTACGGCTTCCATTGCGTAATCAGCCATTTGAAATATTTTGATTCTGATCTGTTCCAGTTCCATTTCAAGATGAGTCTGCATATTATTCTCCTTCTTCAGCAATGATTATCATTGTTTTTCCAAGAGGCCCTCAACCGAATTTACCCGTAATATAATTTTCGGTCATAATTTTATCCGGCTTCGTGAATATTGTTTCAGTTTTATTAATTTCAATAAGCTCACCCATATAGAAAAAAGCGGTACAATCGCTTACCCTGGCTGCCTGCTGCATATTATGCGTTACAATTATAATTGTATAGTTCTGCTTAAGTTCCTGAATCAGTTCTTCTATTTTCTGGGTTGAAATCGGATCAAGAGCAGAAGCCGGTTCATCCATAAGAATTACTTCGGGCTGTACGGCGATTGTCCTCGCGATACAGAGCCTCTGCTGCTGTCCACCGGATAAACCTAATGCCGACTTGTGCAGCCTGTCCTTTACCTCATCCCACAGTGCTGTGCTTTTTAATGATTTTTCAACAGTACTTTCTATTTCATATTTATCGTTAATCCCGTTTATTTTTAAGCCGTATGCGACATTATCAAAAATAGATTTAGGGAAAGGATTAGATTTTTGAAAGACCATTCCTACCCGTCTTCGCAGAGAGGTAACATCATATTTATGACTGTAGATTGAATCCTGGTCAATAAAAATATCACCGGACATTTTTGTGCCGGGGATAATATCGTTCATTCTGTTGATACA
>CAZVFJ010000100.1:0-11222 GCA_964625825.1 uncultured Leptospirales bacterium
CTGAGGAGAGACGTTATTGAAAGTGTTAATCTCGCCGGGCAGATCCATGACCTGGGGAAGATTGCAATTCCTGCCGAGATACTGAATAAGCCGGGAAGAATTAATGAGATCGAATTTGCCCTTATAAAGACACACTCCCAGATGGGCTATGACATATTGAAAAATATAGATTTCCCCTGGCCGATAGCGGATATAATTTTACAACATCACGAAAAATTCGACGGTTCCGGCTATCCAAACGGGCTCAAGGGGAAGGATATTCTGATTCAGGCAAGGATTATATCTGTTGCGGACGTTCTTGAAGCTATGGCGTCGCACCGGCCGTACAGGCCGGCTCTCGGGCTTGACGCGGCGTTTGAAGAACTCCAGACAAACAGCGGTAAAATGTTTGATCCTGATGTTGTACGCTCATGCATCAGCCTTTTTAAAGAGAAAGGCTTCAAGTTTGATTTTTGACACGCCCCGCATCCCCGTATTTTTTAAAACAAAGTATTTACAAATAAATTTAAATTTTCTCTAATATCGTATATTTCCGGGGCAGGGGTTTATGTCAGATAAGATTACAAGACGGAGAATTACGGTAAAAGGGATTGTCCAGGGTGTGGGATTCCGTCCTGCTATTGCAAAGGAAGCTGCCCTCCGCAAACTCACAGGCACTGTTGCCAATACGCGGGATTCTGTTGAGATTGAGATCCAGGGAGCTGTATCTTCTGCGCAGGGTTATATAGATGAATTTTACTCATTCCTCCCCCCGAATGCACTTATCGCTTATTTCAGTGATGAGGTTATCCCTCCTCTGCCTGATGAAAAAATATTCACAATAATTGAAAGCAAAGAAAATGGCCCCACAAGATTCAGTATCCCGCCGGATATTGCCATGTGTGATGAATGCAGGGCTGAATTCAATGACTCTTCAAACAGGAGATATCTCTATCCGTTTATAACCTGCGGGAACTGCGGGCCGAGATATACTTATATGAAAGATATGCCTTATGACAGGGTAAAGACCACAATGTCAGACTTCCCCTTCTGCGAAAAATGTCTCGCTGAATATAATGATCCTTCAGATCGCAGGTATCATATTGAGGGATTTTCCTGCCCTGTGTGCGGCCCATCCGTAAAGGGGATTAATGAAACTGTCAATGCGCTCCTTGCCGGAAAGGTCGCCGCAATCAAAGGGCTGGGCGGTTATCATATAGCATGTTCCGCCATTGATTACAATGCTGTCGCACTCCTCCGGGAAAGAAAGAGACGGCCCGGCAAGCCCTTTGCCCTGATGTTCAGGTCAGTTGAGGCTGCACGTGAATATGCTGATGTTTCTAAGGAAGAGGAGAAACTTCTGAAGTCAAAAGTCTCTCCGATAGTTATTGTAAAATTGAAAGAGGGGAGCGGCATTGCTGAGAATATCGCTCCAGACAACGGTTATCTTGGCATAATGATCGCGTACACTCCGCTTCACCAGCTTATACTGGATCGAGTAAATATACCACTTGTGATGACAAGCGCGAACATTTCCGGTGATCCCCTGATCATAGATGATGAAAAGGCAAAGCAGGAACTCGTCGGGATTGTTGATCATTACCTCACGCATAACAGAAAAATACTCAAACGCGCTGATGATAGCATCTCATGGGTATATAAAGGAGAGGAGCTCAGCATTCGCATGGGGCGCGGAAGGATGCCCTTCCCGATTAAACTTCCGGAAGAAAGCGCAAAGAATATACTCTCAGTCGGGGCTGAACTGAAGAGCAACGTCTCTGTTGCGGCAGGGGATAACCTTGTAACCAGCAATCATATTGGAGACCTTGAAACTCCCGAGACATTTACCCACTTCTCTGAAACAGTTGATGAGATGCTGGGATACTATGATGTTAATGCCGATGCGGTTGTCGCGGACCTCCATCCCGATTATGAGTCAACATCCTTTGCGGTTGAATACTCCGCGAAAAAAAATATAAAGCTTCTGCGGGTGCAGCATCATTATGCTCACTTTCTCTCATGTTATTATGAAAATGCCGTGAAAGGGGAAGCTGCGGGAATTATTTTTGACGGTACGGGTTACGGCACAGACGGAACGATCTGGGGAGGGGAGATCATAACAGGCGACATTCACTCCTTTGAGAGAAGAGGGCATCTTTCACAATTTCCTCTTCCTGGCGGAGAGAGGGCTATACGGGAGCCGTGGAGGATCCTGTCCGGTCTCCTTGACCGGGAGAAATTTAATGAAACATGTTCATGGGTAGAGAAAAATCTTCGTGATAATATATATACGATTTCAGGGAACAGGTCATTCTCTCCTCTCACCTCAAGCGCGGGGAGACTATTTGATGCAATCGGGTCACTCCTCGGATTCAGCAGGGATGTATCTTATGAGGCGGAGGCTGCAATCTACCTTGAAAAGCTTGCTCTTAAATCAGAAACTGAGGATTTTATCCAAATTCCGGAATTGATAGAAAATGGCATTTATGTAATAGACTCAAAATTCCTGGCAAATGAGATTTTTATAATGAAGCAGAAGGGTGCAGCACTGTCATATCTGGCGAAGATATTCCATAATTCACTGGCCGAGGCAGGTGCAAAAACGGCTGTTTCAGTATGTTCTGAAAGAGAAATATCTACAGTCCTTCTGAGTGGAGGGGTTTTTCAGAACAGAATTATGCTTGAAAAGACAGAAAAAAGGCTTGCATCAGAGGGGCTTACGGTTCTTTTTAATAAAAAAATACCAGCCAATGACGCAGGGATATCTGTAGGTCAGGCTATATACGGGGTATATAATGCATGAGCTGAGTCTGGCAATGAGTGTCAGGGAGATCGTTGAGGATGCAGCAAAAAGTAATGGCTCGTCCAGGGTCAATGAAGTTAATATAGTTGTGGGGAGTTTCAGCTCTGTTGTTGCAGATGCCCTTGAGTTTGCAATGGAGGTTGCAAAGAAGGGATCAATGTTTGAAAACGCGAAGATTAATATAAGGACAGAAAAAGCTATTGTAAAATGCAGCGAATGCGGCAGGGATTCTGAAATGGAGGATTATATTTTCAAATGCGGCAGTTGCGGTTCCGGCGCGGTGAGGATTATCACCGGCGACAGAATGTATGTTGAATCAATAGATATTGAAAATTAGGAGATATATATGCATTACGTTGAACTGGAGAAGGATCTTCTCCATCAGAATGACATGCTTGCAGAGAATATAAAAAGCAACATGGATGATCACGGGATATATGTTCTTAATATAATGAGTGCCCCCGGATCAGGGAAAACAAGTATACTTGAAGCTATATTACCTGAGCTGACAAAAAAGTACAGGATAGGAGTCATTGAAGGAGATATGCAGGGCAGTGCTGATGCAGACAGGCTTTCAAAATTCCCGATCAAAGTGCATCAGATCAATACTCACAGTATCTGCCACCTTGAAGCAGCAATGCTTGAGCGAGCCCTTGTGGATTTTGACCTCCATAAAATTGACTGCCTCATAATAGAAAATGTTGGAAATATGGTATGCCCTGCTGACTTTTTTCTTGGAGAGGATAATGTAATGATGGTTGTTTCGGTTACAGAAGGCCACGACAAACCTCACAAATATCCTGTAATGTTCAGCAAGGCTGATGTAATTGTGCTTAATAAAACAGACCTCATGGGCGCAACAAATTTCAACAGGGATATTTTTTATGAGCAGGTTCGTGAGCTAAACAGGGATGCGGATATAATGGAAGTTTCAGCAACTAAAGGGATAAATACAGGTAAGATTGTACATTTTATCGAACACGGAATACAGCACAAGAAGGGGCACGCTCACGACCATGGTGACGGCCACGGGCATGAACACACCCACACACACAGTCATAGCCACGAGCACCACCATCATGATTAAGAGTCCCTCTCTTTTCCTCCCCTTGACATGGGGGGCCCAATTCTTTTAACGGACAATAAAATCGTCTGAGCCCCCGGCGAATGAACTTTTTCCCCTGGGAAATGCTTACCCGCCGCCCCCTGAGGGGGCTATTTAACTCATTCTATACTTTTTTTGACTTATTTATATTATTTTAGCATTAAAAAAGTGTAAATGTAAACAGTAATTTATAAAGTCCCCTTTTGATAGGGGGATTTCGGGGGCCTATGAAAGCCGGAATAAATTTATTCAGCACGCAAAGAATAAATATGGGTAGAAGTGAGGCCTTTGACGGCGGGGGAGGAGATTAACAAATTAATCTAACAGGCAGATAAAAATAAGCCGGATGCCTGTTTTTGTAGCAGGGCATCTGTAAATTATATTATTTTTATATGGTAAGATAATGTTTTGTAATTTTTATATTTCATAAAATAATATCTTGGTTTTATTTCCGTCCGAATCCCTTTCATCGTCGTAAAACATCCAGCCTCTTTTCATATAAAATCTTTCCAGCCCTGAAAGATTTCTGCTGTCAAGGAAGAGAAATATTCTATCGACTTTTTTTCCCCGGCAATCTTCAATTACGGCCTGTATAAGCCTCTCCCCGATACCCTTCTGCCGGTACTCAGGGGCAACATAGAGGGCGGAGAGCCAGGGAGACAGCTCCTCCCTCCGGGCAAGTTCACTCTCCTTTATAGAAACCATACCAACAGGAAGATCCCCCCAGAGCGCGATAAATGTATAGGGCAGCATCTCAATATCAGCTCTTTTACTGTACTCATTCATCACTGCGGAGAAGGGAATGTTTCTCCTGGTGTACCATGTGGCAAATGACCAGTATGCGCAGATAGGAGATAGAGATTTTTTCTGTGACAGAGAGTATATTCTTAACATTATTACCGTGAATTGTTCTGTACAATAAATTTAATTTATGTGACTATTTTAATTCTGTCAAATATAAATCGGGTTATCGATAAGGTGCACAGGAGAATATGAAACATCTATATGCAATTATAACAGTATTATTCATATCAGCCTCTGTCACGGCAGGCGGGGTGGAACTACCGGGAGAGAGTGATACCCGGTCTCTTCACAATAATCCTGATTCTGAAATTATAGGGATTGAGAAGTGGCTCCTGTCTGAGCCATTGAAAATATATGGAAAGCCTGATTTATATTACAGGTTTTCTCCCGAAGAGAGAAATGATTTCAGTGATTTTAAATTAGTCAGAGTTTCTGCGGGGAGTTACAGGGTTTACCCTTTTGATTTTATGCATGGAAGCGGAGGAATAGTTTATGCTGCTGCTTCAATAGTAGAGAATAATCCTTTCCGGATATGGATAATATCAAATTCGGCTTACAGGCTTTTTATTAATGGGGTTGAGGCCTTGAGCTCTCTTACTCCGCAGGGAGAAACGCTTTCAGGGATATCGGTGAAGGGGGTAAAAGGGTACACCCTGCTTTTAAAGATTGCGGATAACCGCAGGGAGGATCCATATTTCAGGGTTATAATTTCGGACATGGAAAACAGGGTTTTGAATCCGGAAATTTCAGGCATAGTATACTCCGGAACAGTTTCTTCAGAAATAATATATTCATCGTCTGATGTTTGTATAACTGCCGGAGGTAACTCCGGCAAAAAAGGCGGGCAGAGTGATAAATCAGTAAGTCCGATAAGTATATATAAGCAGGATCAATATTGCGGCAGATATGCAGAGGCTGAATCGTATATAAAAAGACTGGCTGATAAGGCTGAGTATTCAGCAGCTCTCAGTTATGCCGAAAACTTCAGTGAAATTCCTTCTTTCAGGCGGGTAATCTCCGGGCTTGTAAAACGTACATCAACTCCTGATGTGTGGAGAAAATATCTGATTGAGAGAATAGCAGCAACAGGTGATCCCGTCTATTATTACCATATGGGTAATGCAGAGATGGAGAGGGGGCTCGATCCGCTTCTGTATTGGGAAAAGGGGCTGAGTATAAAGAGCGATATGCGTGAAGTACGCGAGGCAGCAGACATTTATGAAAACGGAATGGTTAAGGGGAGCGTATACTATTCCGGAAAATATGCCGGGCTCCAGCCTGAATTTTTATGGAATGGGATCAAGAGAAAGATCATGGTGAGGATTTTTAAAAACGGAAGATATATGACTGAATGCGAGGAGATTATCCCGGCTGTTCTTGTCCGTAAGGGGAAATTCAGGCTCCTCCCCCTTAAAGATGTAAGGGTACTCTATGCTTTGAAAAGCAGCGCCGGTATAACACTCCCTTCTGAATTCGGGATCTCCACTGGACCGGAAGGTGAGGTTTCTGTTTTAATAAAGAGAGTTTTAGAGGCTGATTTTCTGGTCCTGAAATATACAGGCTACTCTGAGTATGATCATTATCCGTTTGATGTAATGGAGAGAACTGAGCTTAAGCGTCAGGGTGAAGATATCTCTGAAGTTGAGTTTGAAGTTATTTCAGAGGGGGGGCTTAAACCTGCAGTGACCTTTATGGACAAAGATCTTTCAGGGAGCAGGGGAGCCGCTGAGAATGTCAGGGTATACAGTTCAAATGCGAAATTTAATTATAAAAATAGCTCAGTAGTCACTGCTTCGGTGAAGAATATATCTTCTGACAGAGAGTTTGCACTCTGGTATAATGGGATGCTTAGGAGATTAAAGTGCAGTGGAATTGAAATTCAGAGTACTCTTCCCCTGAAAGGAACTCTTTTTGATAAAATTTCCGGCGTAAAAAATTATATTACGAAAAATTATAGTGTTAATGATAGAGTTACTTTTGAACCTCGATTCCCGGAGGAGATATTATTCTCCGACAATGGAACAACTGAAGAGCTCGCGATACTATCATCTCTCATACTTGAAAAGGAGGGGATAAGAGGCTTTATTGTATTTATAAGAGAGAAAGGAAAAATGACACAGGAGAGCGTTGAAGCGGCTGTATTTATCCCTGAATCAAAGGGTAAAGGATACCTTTTAAGATTTACAGAAAAATCATATGACACTAAATACGAAGTGCTTGTAGTCAGGGGTGATGGATCTGAAATTATACCTGTGGAAGAGACTTCGGGAGATAGATAGGGTACCTCCCTGCAAAGGTTGCCCTATTTACCGGCAAGTTTAGCTTTCAGTTCTTTTTTCTTTTTTTTGAGTCTTTTTTTTGCCCTTTTTCTTTTTACAACAGGCTTATACTGCTTTCCCACGCGAATCCTCCGGGTAAATTGATTTTTTCATATGAAATAAAGCCTTATAGTTTGTCAATAAATAATAAAATTGAAATAACACTAAAAGACGATGCCCTGGATGTTAATTGCTTATTTTGTCTCATTTCTTATCCAGTTCAGGAATGACTCGCTCCCGTCAATTATGGGAAGTGCAACAATTGCGGGGCATGTATATGAATGAAGTGCCTTTACATTTTCAATAAGCTCACTCATAAGTGCTATTTTTGTTTTGGCAATCAGAATTACTTCGCTTGCCCGTTCTACTTTTCCTTCCCAGTTATATATTGATTTCATTCCGTCTATTATGTTCACACAGGCCACAAGCTTTCTGGAGACAAGGTGTCCACCGATAATCTCAGCCTCCTCTATTGTTGGAGTTGTTATATAGACCAGACAAAGTGACATAGAGGAGCCTCCTTTTTACAGATAGCATTTATTATTTATAAAAAAGTATATGAATAAATAGTTTTTTACAAGAATCTTTCTTTTTTAATGGTAAAAATTTTTACTACATAAAATATCAGGGGGAGTTTATCCTGCACAGTTAACCTTCTTGACAAATCAGTATGCAGGTAGAGGTTTTAATAAATAAATAAGCCGGGGAATATATGGATATAAAGCTCATGCCAATTGGTGTTGTTCATTCGCCATTTAAAACTGTAGAGAATATGCCGGTACAGCCCTCTGCCGCCCGGGATGTCGAGGCTGAGATTGAGATCTTTGAGCAATATAAAGAGGGTCTTTCTGATATTGATGGATTTTCTCATATCTATGTAGTTTTTTATTTGAACCGGGTAAGGGAAACAAGGTTGAGGGTCATTCCGTTTCTTGATACAGTTGAAAGAGGAATATTTGCGACAAGATCCCCTGCCAGGCCGAATCCCGTAGGACTTTCGCTTGTGGAGCTTGTATCAGTGAATGAAAATTTCCTCAGAATCCGCGGTATTGATATGCTCGATGGTTCGCCTGTTATTGACATTAAACCCTTTGTCCCTGACTTTGAAAAACATGATAATGTCAGGAAAGGATGGTTTGAAGGAAATACTCATAAAGCGGAAAAAATTTTATCTGATACAAGATTCAAATAGATCTTCGATCAAAGGAGTTGGCCGCTCCATATATATTTTTATTCCCTGCGGTATAAATAATTAGCAACATTCGACACTATTGTGTTAAAACCGGTTCAACTGTATAATTAAATGTGTCAAGTATCTGCCATTCAGAGGCAGAGGGATTTATGAGAGCTTTCCATTCAACTTTTACTTTTGAACCTTGAACAGTTACCAGCATATACCCGTGATAATCGTTATTATTATATTCACATTTTACCCTGCTTTTTTCTTTATAAGTACCGGACCATTTCCGCAGTTCGCCTCCCCCTGTACTTGAAATAATCTGCCATATTGAATTGCCATTGCTGTCCTGTATCAGGGCGCGATTATAAAGATGTTCGTGTCCGCAGAAATATATTTTGCCACCGGCCCTGCCGATACTATCCCAGAAAAGGTCTCGTTTTTCGGGATAAAATGAAAGATTATCCTTATGGATTATTTCAAATGCCGGTTCGTGGCCGAAAACAAAAAGATGGGGCTGCCTGTTTTCTGATAACTGCCGCTCAAACCATTTTTGGTTAATCTTATGTTGTGCATCCGTATATTGATCAAGACCTATAAAGAATGCATTTTTGTAAACAAAGCTATATGTAAGGCCCTTTTCTTTTTCCGGCCCATTCATAGGAGTATATGATTCAATCATCGCGTTTTTAAATTCTCTCTCCAGAAGATCGAGTGCCCCGGGCTTTGGTTCAAGACGGGGTGGAAGGGGGGGCAACGCAAGCCGTTCGGGCCCGCTGTCATGATTACCACGTATGGCATATATCTTAATTTTCATGTTATAAACCGGCTTCATCGCCCTCTTCCAGTTTTTGTACTGCGTGGCGAAATCAGTACCTCCATTTTTAAACCAGCCGCTTACAAGGTCCCCTGAAACCAGCACAAGGTCGGGCCTTTCAGTGACAATATCCCCGGCGATAGTGTTTAATATAGCATCATTAATACAGGATATATTTTTCTTTTTTTTGTTGTTTCCCTGGGTATCACTGATTACGGCAAATTTCCATGTCAGGTTCTGTTTGTTTTTTATATCATCTTCGCGGCTGGATGCGCCGGTAATTAAAAGAGATAAAAAAAGAAGTGTAATTATTACGCGGAATTTATTTTTCATGGTATCCTTCCGGGCTAAGAAATATTAATTTTTGTTAAACATACTGAATCCGGCCTTCTATCAGCATTTCATCACTACTTTCTTATATATTAAATCCGGTATGTGATGAATGTGCTCTGCTTATTTTGTAAACAGGTATAATCAGATTCTGATCAGGTTATATTTTTCCAGTGAATAAGAAGAGACCACTTTTTCAAAGCAGTGATTCCGTACAGTTAAATATATAGTCCTGTCTGTACCTAAAATTTTATTAAAAGAATTGTGAATACCTTTTCCATCAAGTTCAAGAGGGCCGATTTCATCAATAAATACCGGATTGATTTTTTTTAGTAAAATATCAGCAATTATATAATCAGCGAAATCAAAGCCCTCTTTAAAGAAACTGAAGGCTCCTCGTGTGTATAAAGGAAATTCATGCAAAGGGAATAGTTCGGTTTTTAATGATTGAACCACTGATTCGCCTGTAGACAATCTTAAAATTTCATAACCGCAGAAAAAGGAATCCCTGAAAATTTTCTGCGTAATAAAACCGTCTCCTTCATTCTTTTCCAGATAGATAGACTTTATCTTCGAAGTTTTCCCCTGATTGTTTTCACCGCAGATTATATATATCATATCCTGGAATTTTTTTCCCGATGTACAACTGCCATAGTCCCCTGATTATACATATTCCGGGAAAAACATTCAATAGAAATATCTGTTCCTGTCACCATATGCATGAACATACTTTTATTTCCCACGGCAATACTTTTACCCGGGAATGAGCTGGCGAAGGTATTCTCAGGAATAGATTTAAAATATCCGGAAAACGGGTAGTCATTATTTACATCTGCCTCATCAAAATATTTGTATCCTTTCGGATAATCAAAAAAACGATGCTCGCCGGAAGCTATTGTAAGATATTGAGCATCACCTGTTTCATAGCAAAACCACTCTTTCCCGTTTTTACATGGCCTGTACGGCAGCAGAAATTCATTCATTCCGACACCTTCCAGGAAAATAAGAGCGACATTTTTATCTGTAAGTGTCTTTTCGATCACATGCCTTATACATATTATATCATTAACTTCATAGTCTTCAATATGTACTGGGATATTGAAATTATCAGAAGGGATCATTACCGGAATTTTCATGGTAGGGCTCAGGGCTTTAAATGCATATCCCTTCCGGGCAACCATAAGGAATTCAGGCACTCTCTGTGCCTGCTCAGGCGTACCGTTAAAAAGACTCATAACTTCTTCACGTGGAACAATTTTTTCTATAAAAGGGTGTGAATTTAAAAATTTTATATCATTCTGACTTGGTTCATAAAGGCCCGCATATTTTGTTGACCAGTTTGTACACACCCCGAGTCCGTCAAGCCTGGTTATATCAATATAATTTATAAGCGGGGTCATGTCTCCGGTCCCGACTACTATAGCGGAAAAACCTGATATATCAACAAGGCGCTCAACCTCTTTGAAGACATCTGATATCATACCGCATCTGGATTCTTCTGTCATCGGATTATATCGTCCTGTGAAGTACTGTGCCGCGTATGATAGAAAAATAAACTGCGGGTTATAGCTTTCTACAAGTTCGAGTGCGGTATCGCTTACCCAGCGGTTGCTCCCGGCATCCATATCTCCGGGATAAGGATGTTTCTGGAGAATTTTTTTTACCATATTAACTATTGGAGTTTCACTTTGAATTTTAGATCCTGTTTTAAGATCAAAGGTGCTCTGCCAGCCCCGGGCGTCCACAATTGCTGTACTCATTGTTTTACTCCTGAAAGATTAAAGTCCTGAGTTTCTGTATTTATTAAATTAATCGTATATCCGCATGAAGGGCACCGGCCATTCTCACAATGATTTCTGTTCAGCTTATCTCCACCGCAGCCGAGACTG
>CAZVFJ010000101.1:0-11112 GCA_964625825.1 uncultured Leptospirales bacterium
ATCCGCAGTTTTTTCATCGTCGTCTTCATCTTAATATCTTTTACGTTTATATATTCAAGCCATTTTGTTCACACTGTATCGGATGTAGCTGATATTCTTAACAGGGGATTCAGAAAAAAAGACTATAACCTTATGGTTAAGATCAGAGAAGAGTATGGCGATGAGGAGCTTTACAGGCTTGCCCGGTTTTATAATGATGCATATCTCCCCGCAAAGTTGAAAAGGGCTGGACTTGAAAAGATAGAAACCGGTTCACCTCTGGAGATGGATGATGTCAACAGTTTCGGCAAAAGGGGTGATTAATTATCTCTCCTGTCTTCAATTATTTTAAGGGATGATTTATCCGGAGTTATACTTGTCTCTGACTGTTTAAAAATAATAATTACCTCTGTCCTGAAATTTTTCTTTATAATAAAATAGTACTCCCCTGAAAGTTTCCTGACAAGATCGATCCCCCGCCCCGTCTCTGATATACAATCTGTAATATCTTCACCTGTCTCAAAAGACTTTTCGATCAGTTCATTCTGCACGATTGCGTTGTTTATGCTTTTGAGGATTATATCTTTCGTCAGCTTTCCGTTATAGTCAGTTATAGATATGGCATATGAATCATCATTCCGGCAGAAATGGATATCGACAAATTTACCATTTTCAAGAACTACAGGTATGCGGTTAAGTTTTTCTTCGGTCAGGCCGTGAGAGTGATAAACAGCATTTATAGACATTTCATTAAGTATCAGGTTCAGGGTTGACCTGGTGGAAAGAGAAAAGCCCCATTTATCTATCTGGTCAAAGATGAGTGAGATGGCTCCTCTGATCTGCTCAGATTTCGTAATTCTTATTTTTTTCAGGTCTTTTAAGCCTGGGATATAATTTTCCAGTCCGAAAATATTTTCAAGAGTTATAAGTTTCTCGGTAAGATTAAGAAGCTCCACTTTTTTAACTGGTTTGTGAAGCACATTTCCTATCCCCTTTGTGAATATCATTTTGAAGAAGGAATCTATATTTTTTTCAGTAATCATAATAACAGGTATGTAGGGATAGTTTTCCCTGATATATTCATAAAGCTCAAAAGCGTTATCACCGGGGAGTTCCACTTCGGATATTATGAGGTCGTAATCGAAGGCTTTCAGTTTTGATATCGCATCAAACGCTGAGTCACAGAACGTAATTTGATAGTTACCCGTACTGTAAATATCAGCAATACTATTCCTGTAGTCTGAAATATCAGCAATGAGTATTTTTCTCATTTTATTTCCTGTTAAACCTGATTGTTTTTTCTATTTTATTAAATTTAATAATACTACCAATTATCTTCAAGTTAAAACCTTCAATGATATTCGGCGTTTATTTTTTTAGAAACTATCTGTTATAATCGTGTAATATATCTAGTTTCGGCATAAAAAAATTTATTTATTATTAAAAATAACCGATATAAAGCCTGTACAGTATAATTTAACTCTGATTAAAACGGATCGTGTAATTAAACATTTTATCCAGAGTATAAAAAAGTTGATGAAAATACAAAAATAAATCTGAATTAACTGAAATAGAGCGGGCGCCGTCAGGTTCAGATAAATTATAATCCGGAGGATTTATGAAAAAAATACTGATTACTGTAATTACAGTCATATTTATTACACCTGGTATGCTTTTTTCTCAGAATAATCAAGATGTATTACAGCGATTAACAGAGCAGGGCAGATCCTATGACAGGCAGATACTTGAAATGTATAATTCAATACAGAAGGTAATTGCTGATAATAAACTAATGGGGAATAAATCTATTAAAACCCTGCCATATCAGACTGAAATAAATTTCGGTCCGGACAAAAATAATCCGCAGTTTGTTGAACTGGTAAAACATATTTATATCAGGGACGGCATTTTCAGTTCAAAACCTATCGGCCTTGAAGAGAAGATTCTCAGGATATACTCTGACGGTAAAACGATAAGCAAGCTCGAAACAATTATTCAGACAAAAAATTATAAGACACAGGAAATTGAACGTGTAGTAGTAACTGATCCTTCACCGTCAAGTGAATCTACGGATGATGTTCTCTTTACTCATACACATAACGGGAAGATAGTTATTGAACAGAAAAAACTGGCGGATGTAAAAAATACTGTTATACTTCCTCTGCGGAACGAAATCAAAATTCAGTTTATGATTCCTAACCTTACTATTCTTTATAATAATATATTTTTTATAATCGAATCATATAAAGAGGAAACCAAAAGTACTGATACCAAGATGTCTGAATTCATTAAAAAAGCAATACAGTACTGATAGACAGGGTAATAATGTCTGATTAAAAAGGAGATCCCGGGAAAGGTTCTCCTTTTTAATATATAATTATAACTTCAGGAATGAGTTATTTCAGTTTTTTATTCATGAAATCTTCAAGCTCTTTCTCCCGGCTCCTTTTTGATATCTGGAGCAGCTTATAAAATTCTTCCCATTTCGATTCATCAACAAGCCGCCAGTTGGCTTTACCTCTCTCTTCCTCAACAAACTCGCGCTTTAGGTGTTCGATAGAGCCTCTCACCGAAAGAGAAATCCATAATGCGAAGAATATTAAAACTGCCGTAATAAAGAAAATCAGTTCCAGTATATTCCATGACTCGGGCTCCATCCTGCTTTCGAGTCCTATAAAGAGAAGGCCGAAAATCATCGCGGATACAAAGGCAACCGCCATAAATGCAAAAAAGAAATAAATAATCCATGACCTGTCAGTCAGTATTTGCCCCGGGGAGAGGTTCAATTCATGTTCCATTATTGTCGATTCATCCATCTCAATAACCATTTTTGAAAATACTGTTCCGGGAATTATTTTTTCAACATTGTTTACCAGGATACTTCTGAACTTTCGTGTGATCATTTATTTAAGCCTCTTATTTAGAAGTGCTATAGAAGTATAATATTAGCATATTGAAATGCATTTTTCAAGAATTATTTTTCTGCAATGATTACAGCTCTGACCGGTGCGGGGTATCCTTCAACTGTTTTCCCCTGGTCTGACGGGTCGAGAAAGTCTGAAAGAGATTCGGTGTTTACCCATTCGGTTCTTCTCTGTTCTGTAAAATCAGTTCCGGTTATATCAACACAGCGTGGGTTTCTGAACCCGGCTTTTTTCAGCCACGAGATGAGTACAGGTACAGTGGGGATAAAATATACGTTCGGCATTTTCGCGTATCTATCTTCCGGTACAAGGGTGATATGCTCTTCACCTTTTATAATCAGCGTTTCAAGAACAATCTCCCCATCCTGTGTCATCATTGAGTATATATCCCTTAGAAAATCTATGGGAGACCTGCGGTGGTAGAGTATACCCATACAAAATACGGTGTTGAATTTCTTTGTTAGTCCGGTCATTTCTTCGAACCGTAGCGGCAGGGTAAAGATATTATCTACGCGTGCAATGGAATTAAGGAGCGTGTATTGCATGTAGAAGTTAGTATAAGGTTCAATACCCATTACAACAGCAGGGGAGTGCTGGAGCATCCTGAACATATAGTATCCGTTGCTTGAACCTATATCCAGGATGTGTCTGTCTTTGAGTGACTTCAGGTGAGGAGCCACCCGGTTCCACTTCAGGTCAGATCTCCATTCACTTTCTATTTGTATTCCGAACAGGTTGAAAGGGCCTTTGCGCCATGGCCACATAGCAAGGAGTGAACGCCGCATCTCCTCTCTGTTTTCGGGCGTCAATTCATCCGCGTCTCCTATGGTTACATAATTATCAGAGGAGTTTAAAGATGATGCATGAATTCCTGAAAAATTTTTTATTATAGAGTATAGAGCCTTTCCCTTTGCGTCTTTCTCAGTGATAAAATTTACTCTGTCAAAAGTGAGCTTTTTCATGTGATCAATATCAGAAGGGGAGAATCCCCACTTTTCAGGATTGTTCGGGAACCAGTTCATGAATTCTTCCTGCAGATAAATGAAGCGAAGTGGAACCACTTGAGCCATATTTCAATCGCGTTGAATCCGGCAGAGGATAGACGGCTAAGGTGAGTCTCAACTGTCTCGGGGATGAGGACATTCTCAAGGGCTTCACGTTTGCGGGTTATCTCGATCTGCGAGTAACCGTTCTCTTCTTTAAGCCTGTAGTAGAACTCCTGCTGAAGGTCAGCTAATTTATTATCAGGATTAATTGTTTTCTCTGTGAGGAGAAATATTCCACCGGGCACAAGGGCATTATATATTCGGAGGATCAGCTCATCACGCATTTCGGGGGCAATGAACTGTATAGTAAGGTTCGCGATAATTACTGATGATTTCTGAAAGTTTATATCCATTATATCGGATAACATGGGTTTAATGCTCTTCGCTCCGCCGAATGCTGATATACGTTTTTGAAAGAGTTCAATCATCGGAGCTGAGTTGTCAACTGCTGTAAGTGAAAAATTTTCTCCACGCATTTCAGAGATGAGAGATGCCGCGAAGTTGCCTGTTGAACAACCGAGATCATAAATTTCTGTACCCGTCTGGTAAAATTCAGCCGCAAGCCTCGACTGCTGAAGAATTATCTCCCTGTAGAGAGGGACCGAACGTGTTATCATGTCGTCAAAAACTGACGCCACTGTTTCGTTAAATTCGAAGGGCTGTGTTTCACCATCAGCCTGAAAAATGTTGTCTTTTTTTCCCATAATTTACCCGGAACAAATGAAAAATTTTTTCTATTTTTTTGTCAATAATTATGTAAGGGTTCTTTCTTTTGCCTGTTCCGCTTTTTTTAAGTTGAGGGGAATGCCTCAGCTGCTGCACTTCATCCGGACAGGACCCTGTTCCTTGCATGGCCAATGACGATGAATCCTATGGCTTATAATGACTTTCCTGTTATAAGAATGCCGGAGGGAGCACAATAATTTATATTGGAGATCCTCATCCCGGGTCATCAGGTGATGAATTATTCTATAATATCCCTGATAATCAAACCCGCAGCAGTAAGCCCGAAAATTCCCGGCATGAATGATATGCTGCCCTGTTTTCTTCTTTCACCCCCGGTGTCCGGTTCGGCAAACCTGTTGAGGTTTTCGGTGGAGTATATACATCTCACCCCTTTTTCTATCCCGATTACCCGGAGCTTTTTTCGTATGACGCGAGCAAGAGGGCAGTATTCTGTTCTGCTTATATCGCCGATTTTTACGGCAGACGGGTCGAGCCTGCTTCCGGCGCCCATTGATGAGACAAATGGAATTCCGCGTCTGTGAAGCTCCGCGATGAGCGTGACCTTCGCGTCGATTTCATCTATCGCATCAATCGCGTAGAGGCGTTCTGTTGATCCCGGGAATATCATTCCGATATTATCAGGAGTGAGCCTTTCATCGAATGAGGTTATTTCAATTTCCTGGTTTATTTCTCTAAATCTTTCTGCGGCAACTTCAGTTTTTTTTCTGTTCATTGTTGAGGAGAGGGAGAGTATCTGCCTGTTTATATTTGATGGAGCAAGGTTGTCGTAATCCGCGATTATAATTTTGCCGGCTCCTGCGCGGACAATCGCCTCTGCCGCATAACCTCCAACACCGCCAAGGCCGATAACCATCACTGTTGATTGCCGGAGCTTCCTGACTCCTTCAGCCCCGATAAGAATTTCTGTCCTTGACTGATCCATCATATGTTAAGCCTGAATATCCTCGAAGCATTTTCAGTTGTGACACGGGCAATTTCATCTTCGGGGCGGCCCGTAATTTCTGAAGCAGCACTGAGGTTAAGAAGAATATTTGCCGGTACGTTCGGTTTTTCTTTTCCGGCAGGGGGAATATCCGGGCTGTCTGTCTCAAGGAGAAAATATCCGGGATAAATTACCTTCATGGCTTCGGCCTTTTTTTTGCTGAGCTTATAGGTCAATGTTCCTCCGATTGAAAAGGAGAGGCCTTTTTTTATAAGGACTTCGGCGATTTCTCTGCTCCCGGAAAATGCGTGTATTATCCCGCCTCTGGCGGGGATACCTGTACGGTTTATCGATTCAATCAGTTCATTGAAAGCGCCGCGGCAGTGTATTACAACAGGGATATTAACATCGACTGCATACTTCATCTGTTCCTCAAAAATTTTCTGCTGAAGGTCAAAAGGAGGAGTTTCGATTTTTTTATCAAGGCCGATCTCTCCGACCGCGATGGCACCAAGGCCCGATGCTGCTTCAAGTTTTTTTCTTATGTCGAGATCCTTTTCGGAGACATACCAGGGGTGAATACCAATACTGAATTCTACAGCTTTAAATTTTTCAGAAATAGATTTTGAGAGGTTCCACTCTTCGTATGTTACGGATGATGTTATAAGTTTAACAATACCGGCCTTTTCGGAATCAGCTATTACTGAATCAATAATTCCGCTGAATTCAGGGGCTTCGAGGTGGCAGTGAACGTCGATGAGTTTCAAAAATCGTGACCATCCATGTTAAAAAAGTCTGTAGACTCATTCCTGCTTTCGATATAAGCTTCAGCATCACTCATCGAGATAAAGAACCTGTTTTTTCCTTCTATGTCGAATTCCGATACAAATGCGCCGTAATGCTTTCCGCATATAAGGATTAGTTCCTTATCAGGGAAGAGAGTGAATATATATTTCAGATGAGAGACTTCGCTCTCGTTCATTTCATTGATCTGCCTGAAGTCGAGAACTATATTGTCGGAGGTCATTGTCCTAAGGAAAGCACCGGAGAAAACTTTTTTCCGTTCAGCAATGGCGTTCTCGGACTTCAGGGTAAACCGAAAGGTTATATAGGTGGTGAAGCCCTTCCTGTCTATGATTATATTTGCTGTCGAACTCCGCTCAAGAAGTTCTTTCTTCACCCGGGCCTGTATGAGAGAAGATTTTATTTTGCCGCGGATAAGTATTTCACTGCAGTTTTTCGCGATGTAGTCTATCACTCCAAGTTTCATCGCAAGAAGTATATCCTCTTTTTTTGTTTTGGAGGAGTGCATTATCACGGGGATATTTTTTGTAACTTCATCCTTCTTCAGTTCTTTAAGTACATCGTACCCATCCATGTCGGGCATTTCAATGTCGAGCATGATTATATCCGGGGTCCCGGTTTTTGCCAGTTCGAGGCCGTCTCTCCCTTTCCTGGCAGTTATTATGTTATGGCCGTCCTTTTTCAGTATATCAGAAGTGACTTTAAGCATCATCTTCGAATCATCAATGATCAGTATCAGCCCTTTGATATCTTCGTCATAATTAAGATCTTTAAGGGCCGGGGCTTCTTTGTCAGGCTGAGGCTTTTTTTCTACAGATGACAAAATTCTTTTCAGTGAATTCAAAACTCTTTCATCTGAAAAAGGTTTAACCATAAAACCGATCGCCCCTTTATGTATACCTTCCAGTATGGTTAACTCCTGGCTCTCAGAGCTTATAATCAGCACCTTTGCGTTTTTATCTATCTTTTTAATCTGCTCGAGAGCTTCTATGCCATTTATTCCCGGCATATTAATATCCATTGTAACAAGATCAGGTTTGAATATATGGTACGATTTAAGCGCGTCATCACCCCTTTCACACTGCGTAACAACACTATGTCCGGCGGACGTAACAAGGTCTGAAATCTTTTTCCTCATCAGCTTTGAATCGTCAACGATCATTACGTTAGCCATGTTAGCTGCCTTTATCCTATTCTCCGATAATTTTAATCAGAACCTTTTTCGGCCTTCTGCCGTCGAATTCGGCATAAAATATCTGCTCCCATGGGCCGAAATCGAGTTTTCCTTCAGTAACAGCCACTACTACTTCACGTCCCATTACACTTCTTTTAATATGGGCATCTCCATTGTCCTCACCGGTCCTGTTGTGCCTGTAACGGCTTAGAGGTTCATGCGGAGCAAGTCCTTCAAGGAAGTCATCGAAATCCCGGATAAGCCCGCTTTCGTTATCGTTTATATAAACACTCGAAGTTATATGCATTGCATTTACAAGGCATAGCCCTTCTTTTATTCCGCTTTTTTTCAGTTCAGATTCAATATCGCCGGTGATATTAATGTAGTCTCTTCTCGTCTTCGTATTGAATGTGAGATATGCGGTATGGGATTTCATATATATAACCTTTTATTTATCTTTAAGTGCCATTGCTATTAAAGTAACAGGGTGCAGAACTTTATATTTTGTGTTCATCTCTATCTGCATTCTGCATGTTTCACAGTCGGTAATAACAAATTCAGGTTCAGCCTTTTCAATCAGACCGAAAAGCTTCTGGCCGACACTCTGCGATATTTCATAATTTTCGTTTTTAAATCCGTAAGTACCCGCGATACCGCAGCATTCGGAGTTCAGTACAACAAGGTCGAGTCCAGGTATCATTTTCAGTATGCCGAGCGTATAGATTACTCCCCCCATTCTTTCAAGGTGACATGGCGAATGATATGCCCCCCTTATACCTACTGGCTTCATCGGGGGAATGTTACCCTCTTCAAATTCGTGATATATAAATTTTGTGATATAGTCAAGACGGTCAATGTACGGGGAGTTGTCCAGTTCAAGAAAGCTCGGGTATTCGTGTCTCAGCGCATATGAGCAGCTGGATGATGCGGATACTATCATGCTTCCACCGGTTTGCCCCAGTGATTGTATATTGTAACGGGCATTTTTCTTTGCCTTTTCAATATATCCGTTTGCGATGAGAGGGACCCCGCAGCACTTCTCTTTTACAAGATCAACACCATATCCGAGAGCGTTCAGTACCTTTATAACATCTTCCCCGAGTGAGTGGTTGTTGTAATTCACATAACACCCGTGGAAAAATATCGCCCTCTTCTCAAATTCTTTCTGGCTCTTTGCAAATTTCTTTTTATAAAGCTTTGTGAATGTTCCTCTCTGGTATGGAGGAAATACTCTTCCGTACGGAATTTTCAGGAAGAGGTGCATCAGCACTTTTACAATTTTCAGGTTGATTATAAAGTTGGTCAATCCGCTGAACAGAGTAGCAACCCCGCCCACAAGGTCTGTCCTGCTCATAAAGAAGTCTCTCGGCCTGAACCAGTGTACTTTAACATATTTCCACTTCGCGCTCTGGATGATCTCTGCAATCTTTACATTTGAAGGGCAGGCAATTTCACATCTTTTGCAGTTGGTGCAGTATTTCAGAGATGCGTCCACAAGTTCAGGATTTTTTATACGGAGCCTTTCAGCGTCAGGCCCGGACTGTTTAGGACCGGGGAAGAGGTGAGTGGCCTGCGACACCGGGCAGTACATACTACAGACTGTGCATTTTATACAGTGGTCAAAGCTTATGTTTTCGAGTTTAATCATTTTTTAAGTTCCCTGATGATCCTTTCGGCGCATTTATATCCTGTTGCTATTGCGACTCCTCCGCCGCAACCCTCTTTTATCGGATTGTATCCGGAAAGAACAGACCCCGCACAGAAGAGGTTTACTATCTTTTTCCCATCCTGTGTAAACGGGTTGAGGCTGCTGTCTGTTTCAACTCCAAAGTTGAGGAATGGATGAGATTTTTTGTCAAAGAAATTATGACTGTACCACCTGTTTCTTTTTGTTCCACCGTTAACCCTGAGATTAAAGATCGGTTCCTTTATGCTGCTTGCTCCCGACAGGAGGCCTCCGCTGAAGAAGCTGCCTGTGGCAAGAACATAATATTTCGCTTTTATCTCTGATGATTTGCTCCGGATCCCGGTGGTTATACTCTCAACAATCCCTTTGTTTACAGTGCCTGAAACGATCTTTTCAGCCGCGATATACTCGCCGCCCTTTTTAAAGAAGCTGTTTTTCATCGCGTGGTCTATCCTTAATCCGGGTATAGATGGAGGGAGCGATGGAATCTCGTAAATAAATTTTCCTGTCATGGATTCGAGTTTTTTTCTGATCTCCCTGTAATTGTTAATACCTATAAAGGCCGGTAGAGACACAGCCTCCGCACCTTCAGATGCGCGCGTAATCTCTTCGGCAATTCTGGGCAGATACCTCTCTGTCTCAAAAATTCTTGCTATGTCAATAGAACGGAACTCATGCAGGTTTTTCTCGGTATGGAGGTAGTAGGGGAGAGATATATTCCCCAGTATAAATTCCCTGTCTTTAAATAACGGATGATTCCTAAGGTTTGCCACAGTCTGCTCCGGGTAGTAATCCCTGAATCCTTTAAAATTAAGAATTGCTATCTTCGCTTCTGATTTTATTATATCTTTACTCCTTGAACTGAAAACACTTTCCTGAGAGAGATATGTCGGTTTTAACACACCAATGGCTGTTATGTGAAAGTGGTTGTACTCGCTGTTATGGTTAAGAATAATCCCCTCTTCAGCTGTTTTTTCAGTGAAGTACTTCAGGCTGTTCTTTATTGCCGGGAGTCCCGCTTTGGTGTAAGGGTGCTCCTTGCTGCGGGCTATAAGCTCCTTCAGGTAATCGAATGGTTTTCTGATTACACTCCCGTTGTCTGTAAAACCGGCCAGGTCTATTGATCCTGAGGAGAAATGGAGTGAATTCATCCCTCCCGAAATTACCACCGTACGGAGTCCGGCTTCCGAGCACCTGATCCCGCATGTTAGCCCCGCAAGCCCTCCCCCGATAATAACACAATCATATATCACTTATATTAACCCTTTTTCTTTTTATAATCATTTATGTGAGAGAGCCCGAAGAGACCCTCATATATCCAGTATGTAAATTCCGATTCCCTGAGCCCATCGCCCCAGAGCACAGGCCGTATGCCCTTCCATCTCTCTTCAAGAAAATCGTGAAGGAGTTCAACCGAACCTTCAGGCGTAGCGCCTCCGTATTCATGAAATAACCCGGAGCCACGGTAGGCACAGAGTTCTCCCTGGCATGGCCCCATACCGATTCTTGTCCTCCTCCTCAGGTCAACGAGGTTCTTTACATTAAGTTTTTTTATCGCGTACTCAATCTCGCCTTCTGTAACCATCTCGCATTCGCAGATCAGCCTGTAATTTTTCTTCTCCCCTGTCATAATGTTGCGGAGCCTCTGCCCGTGCCTGTAGAATGTTGACCCTACAACGGAATCGGGTATGCCGCTGAATTTTTTCACTGTCCGCTTGCTGCTGAATTTGCTTTGTGAGCCGGGAAGCGGAACTTTATGCGTCCTGCATTTTTTGTTAACACCGAGTTTCCGGCATACAAGGTCGGAAGTCTTCTCTGCCATGAGCCTG
>CAZVFJ010000102.1:0-10884 GCA_964625825.1 uncultured Leptospirales bacterium
TTGCGGCAAAAAAAATAGCTGAACAGAGCAAACAGCTGGGACAGTATTCCAGTCTCATTGGTACAATTGTAGGCGCTGGTACCGGGGCTGCGCTTTTTTCACAGATGAAGCCTGATCTGCGGTGCTGGCACACTCTCCCCGCGAATTTTCAGCTAGGGAGAATGAATCTAAAACCGGGTAAATATAAGGCACAATTTACGCTTTCCGGGGCTGAAGGAAATGTTGAGCAAATTGAAAAAGATGTTGAAATTAAAAAGGGTGAAAAGACACTGGTAAACCTGAGAACGCTTTATTAGGGTACAGGTTGAAAAATAATGACGCAGAATTATAAAGATAGAACGGGAGAAAGCAAATCTCCCGTTCTTTTTAACCAGGGTATACTGGATCACCTGATCTATCCCGCCTGCATCATAACATCAAAGAGCATTCTTGAGTATGTAAACATACCTTTTCTTGAACTTTTCGGAATTGACTCAGAAGAACGGAAATTTGACTGGCCTAATGTATTTAACAGTGAACATAAAAAAATTGTAGCCCAGACCTTTGTTAATGCCCTGAATGGTGCTTTTTCAAGTTGTGCTGTTGAGGTTAAAAACTCTGACAGCGCGGGCATACAGGTAGAACTCTTAATGCAGCCTGTAGCAAACAAGAATTTTATTACTTCAGTTCTTGTCCTTATACGTGTTCTGGAAAATGAATTGAAAACCGGGCTCCTGTCACATTCAGTAAACAACGATATTGACGGGAATACTGTTCATTATGAATTTTCTCCTCTCCCGCTTATCAGATTCAGCAAAGATTTAAAAATTGTACGTTGCAGCAGATCTTTTGAAGGTACACTGGGGTATACGCTTAATGACATGTCGAAAGACGAATGGGCTGCCATCGGATGTATTTTTAAATATGATTCTGAACGTGTCAAAAATAGCATAATTGAGATACTCAGGGGTAACATCCCCTTTAAAAGAATTGGTGAAATAAAGGTCAGGAGCAGAAACGGGGACGAAAAAATTGTTAATGTAATAATTTATCCGGTAACTCGTGACAAGGAACTTGCGGCGATAGATCTTATGATGGAGGATATCACCAGGATAAGGGAGTTGAAGGAGAGGCTTGGCTCAGCAAAGAGGTTTAACCTTCTAAGTGACATTGGCAATGGTTTTATACACTCAATAAATAATACAATAAATGTTGTTCTGAATCAGGCACAGTTGCTTCAGATTATCACTGAAAAAGATTCAGTACAGCAGGGACTCCGGCAGATTGAGAAATATGTGCATGAAGTTGTTGATCAGCTCAGGAGAGTAAAAGGATTCATCAATGAAAGAAGCGATCGCGGCGACGAGAGGGAAGAACCCTTTGAGGTTATGCTCAGTGATGCTGTTGAATTTGTTAAAATTCAATTTAAGGTTGATGATGAGAAAAGAAAAAAAAATCTTATAATTGAATCTGAATCTGAATCTGATATAATGCTCAGGACAGACACATCTTTTTTCCGTGAACTACTGATATGGGCAATGCTTAAAGTCTCGGCATACTCTGAAAAGAGAGGCAAAATTACTGTCCAGCTTAAGAAGAATGTGTATACATGTATTACTGTTTCAGTTAAAAAAGGGTCTGCGACAGATTCAACAAATATCATCCCTTTTATGTTGAACGGATTATCCCTCTCCGAAATACGCAACGCTGCAGAAAAAATAAATCTGAAAATTTTTGAAGAGGAGTCAGTTGATCTCTACTCGATCAAAATTATACTCCCTCAGAAAATGATTGTTGAAAAAGATGGATACCAGAACGGCGACCGGGATTATATTATTGAAGAGAGAAACATCATGATTGTTGAAGATGAGAGCGCTCTTCAGCTTATACTCGGCAATCTGTTTGAGCGTATGGGTAACACGGTATTTATTACTGATAATGGCTCTAATGCATTTGATGAGTTCAAAAAGAAAAATTACGATATAGTCATAACGGATTACGATGTCGCAGGCATGACAGGGATTGAGCTTGCCGCAAGGATTAAAGAGATCAGCGAGGATACGCTTATAATACTACTGTCAGGTTGGTCTATTGGTGATTTTAAAAGATATAACAGCTTCATTGATTTTTTTATGCCAAAACCGTTTAATATTGAGGATCTTATAAAAGGAATTGTATCCACTGCCGCAGCAAAAAATTCCTGATCGTATTAGATGTTTATGAAATTTCTGTTAAACCCTCAGAGCTCCTTTGCAGGAAGTTTTCTTCTCCTGCCTCATTAGCAATATTAATAATGATTTTTAGCTTTAAAAATTTTTTCTGCATTGCATAAATTGTGGGCATAGTTAATTTTTATATTGAGAGGTTGCATGAAATATAGATTTCTTATTTTATTTGCTCTCATTGTCTGCATCGTATCATGCTCCGGCAATTTAAGGAAGGGGAGTATGTTCCGGGCTGTCGAAAGAGGGGATGTCGAGGTTATAGGTAACAGGGCTGGCCTTATAAGAACTGTGTACTGCGACTTATATATTCAAAATCTCAACATAGATGCCCGGAAGAGATTAGCAGATATGGATTGCTATAGAGGATACGGGAGAGACTTTCCTGCGGAGCCATGCTTTCAGTTTATCGTATCAAATACCTGGAACAGGCCGATTTTAATTGAAAAGATTACACTTCGATATGATAGTGAAAATCATGACCCGGAGTTTTTTGATTATATCAGTGATCCAGGTTACAGGGAGAAGAGGTTTGCTTTCAACCTGAATTCGATGCGACAGTACAGGAGACTTCTCTCCGATAATGAGCTTATTGAAGATATAAATTATAGTAAGGAAACAATTGAATACAGGTCTGATTTTATTGCTCCCGGGGATAAAATTCTTTTTTTCAGGTTTTTCCCGTATATTCCGGACAGGAAAGATATAAAAATATACATTACGATAAAATATTTTGACATTAAAAAAATAATTGATTTTGATATCAGCCGTTTTGATTATATTGATGAATAATTAAAACTGGAGTTTTAGAATAAATGAAAATAAATGAAAATGAAATTAAAAAAGTAGCAAAGCTTGCAAGACTTGATCTTAGCGCGGATGAGAGAGAAGAATTCTCAAGACAGCTTAATGATATAATTGAATATGTTGAAAAAATAAATGAACTTGATACTTCAGGAGTTAAACCTGCAGATCATATAGTTGAACTTTCCAATGTTTTCAGAGCTGATATTGTTCAAAAGTCCATCGATACAGCCGAGATTGAAAAAATGGCTCCATCATTCATGGAGGGGCATATAGTTGTACCAAGAATAATTGAATAGCATGGACCAGAAATTCAGAAGGCTCTTCATCGCGTTACCGGTTGACAATCCAAAGGCCATTGAAGCTCTTAAGGATATATACACCGGCCTTGACAGGTACCGGAGTCTTCTTAAAACAGTGAATCCTTTAAACCTTCATATAACCATGAAATTCCTCGGAAATGTTGATGAGGATAAAAGCGCAGAAATAATAAGTTCATTTAATTCTCCTGATTTTAACGGAAAGATTGATTATTGTCTTAAGGGGATCGGGGCTTTCCCCTCAGCGGCCGCTCCTTCCGTGATATGGGGAGGAATTGACTGTGAGATGGAGAAAATTTCTGATCTTTTTTCGCGGGTAGAGAACTTCTGTTTATCGCACGGTTTTGAAAAGGAGACACGAAGGTTCTCCCCGCATCTTACGATCGCCAGGGTAAAGAGGGGGAGAGAGATCCCCGATGGCTTAAAAGATTTCATCAGGAGCAACCGGGAAAGAATTTATGCAAAATCAGTTTTTAACAGGATTGTTCTTTTTGAGTCTAAACTTGATAAAGAAGGGCCTGAATATATTAAAATTGCAGAAGTAAAATTAAACTGACATAAAAATTAAATATAGAAATTAATAAATTTTATAGGATATATCATTTCGACCGAATGTAAGAATCGTTATATCAGGAAAATTTTGATTATATTATCCTGATAATAACTTTATTCCCGGGTCATGGAAGTTCCCTGCTCTTCCGGAGTTCGGGTCTTACAAAAGATGAAAGCGATTCGATGACTTATAGTATACTAATAGATTAGTTAACGGTTATAGAATAATTAACGGAGAAACAGATAATATGGCAATACTTCTCAATAGACCTGAACAGGTTGCTGATGAACACTTTATGTTGAAGATAAAAATCCCGGGAGCTTTGTTTCTTCCCGGGCAGTTTATAAATATAAAAATCTCTGAGGGGACTGACCCTCTTCTCAGAAGGCCTTTCTCGATTTTTGATGCTGATGGAGACGTGGCGACAATTATTGTTCGCGTTATTGGAAAAGGCACGGAACTTCTCAGCCGCATGGAACAGGGGGGAATAAATGTTATAGGCCCTACAGGTAATGGTTTCACCATGGAAGAAAATAAAAATCTTCTCCTGGCAGGTGGAGGAGTGGGGAATGCCCCTCTATTCTATCTTATGAAAGAGCTGAAAAAGAGAGGGAACCGCATAACTTACATTTATTGTTCCAGGAGTGCAGCCTATATCTTTTATCCTGAAATGTTTAAAAAGCGGGCTGATGAATTTATTGTCACTACTGATGATGGTTCGGCGGGTGTCAGAGGATTTGCCACGGATGTGATGAAGGATGTTATCTCTTCCGGAAGTTTTAACCGGGTCTACTGCTGCGGCCCGGATCCTATGATGAAAAAAATATCCTCTCTTGTGCACGAAAATACCCAGGTAGAAGTATCTGTTGAAAATTATTTCGGTTGTGGAGTCGGGCTATGCGTGGGGTGTACGGTTGATACTGTAGACGGATATAAGAGGGCATGTGTTGATGGCCCGGTATTTGACGGCAGAAAAATATTATGGGAGAATATGCCTCAATGAAATTGTATTAACCGTTTCTTTATTCCTGCGGAGAATAAAAAAACGGTGCCAGAATCCTGGTACTTATTTAAACAGTGGTGACAGGCTCTTGAATTCTGGAGTTCCTGCCTTTTCCATTAGCATAAATGCAATTGTCTCTGTTGGATAAACAAGGGCTCCGGCAGCAGATAAAGCTTTCATCGCTGTTTTCCAGTCATGTTTTCTTTGCGAGGCCACTCCATCTGAAGCTATGACTACATTGAATTTCATTTCAAGGAGGGTCAGAGCCGTTTGGAAAACACAAATATGTGATTCTATCCCTATGATAATTACTGTTTTCTTCCCGCTTCTCATGATTTCATTATTAATTGTTTCTTCTTTCATGCAATTGAAGAATAATTTTTCGAGATTCGTGGATTCACAGCATAGAGATGAGAGCTCAGGGATTGTCGTCCCGAGGCCCTTCCTGTATTGCTCTGTCAATATGACAGGAATTTTAAATTCACTGGAAGTTTTCATGAGAATGGCGGAGTTTTTTTTCAGCATATCCCTGATATCCAGCTGCATAGCGTTGAAAAGTTTCTCCTGTATGTCAATACAGAGGAGCATTGAATCTTCACGAGTGATATTCTGTATATTCATAATAAGTAACCTCGCTAATTTTTAATTTACTGAAGGAGCTCATTCCCAATGCTATTGATTATTGAATCCTTTTTCCCTTTTTTGAGATTTTTCATGATGGCTTTTTTCTGGTCCTGGACGATGTTTTCCTCAGGGGTAGTTGTAGCCATGGGTATTACGGACTTCATTCCTGAGCATATATCGCACTCCCTGTCAGGGACAAATGCCGGAATGAAAATTTCATCTATTGTAGATGCGCATTTCGGGCCTGGAAGCAGTCCTGAATTGGCACAGACTTTCATGGTAACAAGCGGAGCATAAACAGGGAAATTCATAACAGGATCGTTCTTAAGTGCTTCTCTCATATATGCTCCCCATACAGGAGCTGCAATACCACCTGCAGTCTGCCCGATACCGAGAGAAAGTCCGAGTTTGTCATAGCCGATCCAAAGGCCTGTTGTTACGTTTGCTGAAAAACCGATGAACCATGCATCTTTCCAGTTGTTTGTTGTACCGGTTTTTCCTCCTACCGGTCTTCCAATTGATGCAGCACGTGCGGTACCTGAACTTATGACGCTCCTTAGCATGCTTATCATAACCTGGGCGCTTTCAGGTTTTATAATCTGGATTGAACCATTTTTTTGTTCTTCTTCCAGTGTTTTAATAATTTCCTGCTCCCTGTTTTCTATAATTTCGCCTTTCCGGTTTTTTATATATCGTATGGAAAATGGTATAACGTCACGGCCGCCGTTAGCGAGAATCGCATAAGCCCTTGTAAGTTCGTAAGGGCTTACTTCAATTGAGCCGAGCGCTATAGAAAGGTTGCGCGGTATGCGGGATTTTTTTTCATTGTCGTTCATTTTGAGGAGTTTCGCATAGTAGTTCGTCACCATATCTATACCGATTGTATCAGCTATTCTTATGGATATTACATTTATAGATTTTTCAAGGGCTCTGCGGAGACGGACAAATCCATAGTACTCTCCTTCATAGTTCTCGGGGAGCCAATCTCCACCCTCAGTATCAAGATAAACTATTGGCGAATCGAGGACGCTCGTTGCAGGAGTGAATTTACCTGATTCAATAGCAGCTGTATATAACAGAGGTTTGATGGATGAACCGGGCTGCCTCCTGGACTGCATTGTCCTGTTAAGCTGATTTATAGAAGAGAATTCACCTCCGCCAATCATGGCTTCAATATAACCATTCTGCTGGTTTATTGAGATTATGCAGCCTTCTACTCTCTGCTGCTCTCTGTCATCTGAATATGTGTATTTGTATTTATCGAGAAAATTAGCTATTGTATCAAGACCTGCAAGAAAGTTGATCCCCTCCAGCTCCTCAATAAGTTGAGCCCTTAAATGAGAGTTAATCCTGTTATTCTCAGCAGAACCCTTTTTGGCGAAATCGCTGAAATTTGTCATGTATGATAGTAGAGATATCTCATCTGTAAAATTATTCATGAGAAATTCATCATTTTTAAAAGTAAGGCTACCGGATACAGCACTCTGTCTTTCAAGTGCTGCTTTCAGAATTTTTTGCCCGGCCATCTGTTTGTTCACATCAAGTGTTGTATAAACTGATAATCCTTCAGAGAATACTGTTTCCTCACCGTATTTCTTTACAAGCTCCCGCCGGATATATTCAGTAAACCAGGGGGCCTTGTCAATTCGTGAACTGAAGGTTGTAATAGTGGGAGGGATATCTCCTATTTTATACAGGTAGTCGGGCCAAAAATTCATAAATGCTTTTTCGGCATCTTCAACAGTGATATATCCCATCTCAACCATTTTTGCGAGAACTATTTTGTGCCGTGCAATTGAATACTTCGGATGCTTTATAGGGGAGAGCAGATTCGGCGCTGAAGGAAGCGTCGCAAGGAGCGCGCACTCGGCGAGGTCGAGATCCCACACATCCTTCTGAAAGTAGAGGCGGGATGCAGACTGGACTCCATATGCCCCATGTCCGAGGAATATCTGGTTCAGGTAAAGTTTAAGAATTTCATCTTTGGAAAACTTTGCCTCAATCATGAGAGCGATACATGCTTCTTTTATTTTTCTATAGAGGCTTCTTTCTCTTGTTGTGAGGAGTATCTTCGCGAGCTGCTGTGTTATCGTGCTCCCCCCCTGTCTTATACTACCCGCAAAGAGATTTATGAAGAAAGCCCTCACAATACCTCGGGGATTTACTCCCCAGTGATCATAAAATTCATTATCTTCAATGGCGACAAAAGCGTTAATAAGATTTTTCGGAATTTTGTCAAAAGGTGTAATCTCCCTTTTTTCCCTGAATAATTCAGATATCAGTATGCCATTTTTATCATAAATTTTTGTAGTAATATCGGGTTGATAGGTGGCGAGATCCTGAACTTTACTGAAATCAATTATCAGTATTATTATGAAAGCTGCGAGTATGCCGGCGCAGACTCCGATTATTGTTGTTTTGTAATTCCTGGCAAATTGTGGAAGCCCCGAGAAGATGCTTCTAATAATTTCAATAATTGCCTCAATTACACCATTTAATCTGGCTGAGTTAAATCCAGGTTTTATATTAAACCTGTTGTTTTTAATGTTGAATTTATTTGAGGCAGGTTTAAGGGATTTTGAATCCTGCCCCTTTCCGTTGCCGAATGTTTTTCCGCCGTATTTTCCCATTTATTGACCTGTAATTATTCTCTTGATTCTGACAAAGTAAGGCTCTGACCCCTAAGTTTCAGAATAATCACTCTGTTTTGAAACAGTACTGATTTTTATCGATCATTATTTTGTAAAACCGGCCAATACAAATATTTTTTTTAAAAAATTAAAAAAATCTAAAATGAATAATATATTGTCGATATTCTATTATATTTTAATATAAATCAATATAATCACTTATAATGTAATATAAACGGCTTCCTGTGAATTTTTTTTAAAGCCGAATATGAGATTGAAACGGGCAATTTAGAGTGCGATCAAGGATGATTGCATTTAAATTCAAGGAGGAATGAAATGATTATAAATCACAACGTAGCTGCTATTTTCTCCCATAGAACATTAAAGTTCCATGACTGGAGTCTTACAAAAGACATCGAAAAACTCTCTTCAGGTATGCGTATCAATAAAGCTGGTGATGACGCATCTGGTCTTGCAGTTTCTGAAAAAATGAGATCGCAGATACAGGGTTTAAGACAGGCTGAGAGAAATACTGAGGACGGTATGTCTCTCATTCAGACAGCTGAAGGTTATCTCACAGAAACACATGAAATTCTTCAGAGGGTCAGGGTCCTGGCAGTTCAGGCTGCAAATGGTACCTACACAGATGAGGACAGGCAGTTGATCCAGATTGAAGTATCAGAACTTGTTGATGAAATCGATAGGATTGCATCGCAGGCTGAATTCAATAAAATGAAGCTCCTTACAGGTTCATTCGCAAGGCTTCATCCAAGTGCATCAATGTGGTTCCATATGGGCCCGAATATGCATCAGAGAGAGAGGGTTTTCATTGAGACAATGACAACAGCAGCTCTCGGACTTCGTAATCCGACCGTCCTTACATTCATATCCCTTTCAACTCCCGGAAAGGCGAATTCACTTATCGGTCTTGCTGACGAAGCACTGAGAATCATCTCTAAACAAAGAGCTGACCTTGGGGCATACTATAACAGGCTCGAACATTCAGCTAAAGGCCTCATGAATGCTTATGAAAATGTTCAGGCTTCTGAAAGCCGTATACGTGACACAGACATGGCAGAACAGATGTCTTCATTTACAAGGTATCAGATACTTACACAGGCCGCTACGTCAATGCTTGCGCAGGCTAATGCCAAGTCGCAGACAGTATTGCAGCTCCTCAAATAATTTTCTGAGCCAACATCGCAGTACCACTCAAAACGCCGGACTCTCCCACCCGGCGTTTTTTGATTAATACGGGGTCAGAGCCTTAAAGAGATTTTTTTATTTTTTTGCTCTGACCCTGGAAATTTTTTTAAGATCAACCGTATGTGAAACGTATAAATATTAAATTAAACAGTATTTATATGGGAGAATATATGTCACGACCATTAAGGAAAATTATTCAGGGAGCAACTTATCATTGTTTTACGAGATGTCGCGGGAAGAGAAATCTTTTTAAAAGCAAATATGCTAAAAAATATTTTATAGATGCTATTAATATGTGCAGTGAGAAGTATAACTTTGAACTTGTTGCAGCTGAAATGGTATCCAATCATATCCACCTTGTGATTAAAACAGTTGAAGATGAGGAGACCATTTCAGTCATAATGCAGTATATAAAGGCAAGAATTGCTGAAAAATATAATAGATCAAGAGGAGAATCGGGTCCTTTCTGGAACGAAAGGTTCGGTGCCTCTATAATCGAAGAATCTGGTGATCCCGAGCAATACCTGCTCTGGCTTCTATGGTATATTGGATACAATCCTGTAAGGAAAGGATTATCCGGGAATCCCAGAAAAAATGATATAGGCTTTATAAACAGTTATCTTATAAAAGATTATAAGCTCCCGGTAAAAATTACTTTACATGAATATTTCAGTAAGCTCGGGGATACCTTTGAGGAATGTGTGAGTAAATTTTTAAAGTATGAAGAGGCTTATATAAAAAGGCTCGCGATTTATTTTTAAAAATCCGGGGTCAGAGCCTGAAGCCTATTTTACAGATACAATCTGTAACATTCCTTTTTATATTGACACTTAAATTAAAAAATATATAAAATCTTCATAAAACTGACCTTTTTATCTTCAAAAAACCCCTTATTTTACTTATGAAGGAGACTTAAATTTATGAGAATGGATCGTCTGACATTAAGGGCACAGGATGTAATTAATGGCGCTCAGAATATTGCAACTGAGAGCAACAGCTATGAAATTTGTCCTGAACACATACTTAAGGCGCTGATTGATCAGGATGGTGGCATATTCGTTGCTATTGCGGAGAAGCTCGGCGCTCCAATAAGGGACATGAAGAGTGAGCTTGATCAGTATATTAAATCCATGCCGCGACAGGTAGGGGGAGGTCCCGGAGGAGGAGCTCTTTCGACAAAAGGGAGAGAAGTACTTAATGAGGCATGGAACCACGCCGTAAAGCTCGGCGACCAGTTTATGAGTACAGAACACCTGATATTAGCTTTATCAGAGGTAGACTCTGTACGAGCAAAACATATCCTGAATTCCTACGGTTTTAACCGCGAAAATATTCTCCGCGTACTCATGGACCTTCGCGGAAGCAAAAAAGCTGATGATGAAAATGCTGAGGATAGATATAATGCTCTGACCCGCTACAGCCGGGACCTTACAAACTACGCGCGTCTCAACAAGCTTGACCCTGTAATCGGGCGTGACGAGGAGATCCGTCGTGTAATGCAGGTTTTAACGCGTCGGACAAAGAACAATCCTGTGCTAATCGG
>CAZVFJ010000102.1:10894-11106 GCA_964625825.1 uncultured Leptospirales bacterium
GTAAAACTGCGATTGTTGAGGGGCTTGCCCAGAGGATGGTTGCTGGCGATGTGCCGGAGAACCTGAAGAACAAGAGGCTTATTGCTCTCGATATGGGAGCTTTAATCGCAGGCGCAAAGTTCCGTGGTGAGTTTGAGGAGCGGCTCAAGGCTGTAATAGAAGAGGTTGAGGAGTCTGCGGGGGAGATAATTCTTTTCATCGATGAGCTTCAT
>CAZVFJ010000103.1:0-11056 GCA_964625825.1 uncultured Leptospirales bacterium
CCCTGAGAGATTCAATGGGTTCAAGGGAGATTATAAGGTGAGCTTTCCCCCTCGGGATCTGCGGGCTCCATGCTGACTCTTTTGAAATTCTCAGGTGGCTCATTACAGAACCGCCGCGCTGCGATGCTCCGAATGTTTCACCGATTGTAACGTAGTAGCCTGCTCTCGCGAGAGTATTACCTAGCATCCTTGCCGCGAGGACATTTCCCTGTCCTCCCACCCCTGTAATTATTATGTTAAAGGGATCTGTCATGATATCACCTCGCTTCTTTTAATAGCACCTGAAGGGCATATATCCGCGCATACTCCGCATCCCGCGCATATAATTTCATCGACCATTGCCTTGCCTGTCCCGCTGTTCCAGACAAGTCCGGGGCACCTGAATATTCTCGTGCAGAGCCTGTTGCAGCCGCACTCTTCACCTTTGCATAGACTGCTCTCAACGGATACATTATACTTTTTCTTCCCTTTCTTCTCCGGGCTCAGCGCACATCCCTGTTTAAGTATAAGGACCCTTGCGCCTTTTTCATTCTCTATAATATCAAGGATTTTTTTCTCTGTCCCCGCTATGTCAAAGGGATCTGAGGTGAAGGTCTTCGCGCCGATGGACCTGCATATGCCCTCTATCTCCACAGCGGGGAGGCTGTTCCCTGCCGCGTCAGAAGGTATGCCGGGATGTGGCTGGAAGCCTGTCATTGCTGTTCCGCTGTTATCCAGAATTACAAGAAGCATATCTGAACCGTTATGCACCGCGTTGACAAGAGCGGGCATTGCCGCGTGGAAAAAAGTTGAGTCGCCGCATACCGAAACAACAGGCTGGTTCAGACCGAAATCTTTCAGCTTCCCGAACCCGCTCGCGATTCCTGTACCTGAACCCATGGAATGAGCTGTCTTTATTGTGCCGAATCCCGCCGGAAGTATTGCCATTGTGTAACATCCGATATCCCCGCATACAAATCCATTTCGTCCGTCCAGAGTAAGAGCCCTGTTGATTGACCAGAATGATGCCCTGTGAGGGCAGCCCGGGCAGAATGTCAGCTCCCGGTTAGGCGACTTCGTGAATGATAGAATTTGTCCGCTCTTTTCATATTCTTCAGGCATGGCTGTGTACGGGATATTAAGAATCGATGAAACAGCCTTTATAACATGGTCAGGATTCATCTCGTTTACGGATGGAATTGTTCCGTCGTTCTTGCCGTAGAATTTTATTTTGCCTATTGCGTCAATGTTTTCCATCGCAAGAATTTTTAT
Source organism: uncultured Leptospirales bacterium (assembly GCA_964625825.1). GTDB lineage: Bacteria > Spirochaetota > UBA4802 > UBA4802 > UBA5550 > UBA5550. The sequence goes on from CAZVFJ010000103.1 coordinate 1,252, forward strand.
GTTCTCTTCAAGGAAGGGTAGTACTTCCTCGACAATAAGCACCTTTTCCGCTGCCGCGAGGTGTTTTTTTAAAAGCTCAGGCGGGAGAGGCCATGTTGTTCCGAGTTTAAGTATGCCGGCTCTCTTCCCCGCGTCAAGGGCCCGCACGGCTTCCCTGCTGTAGAGGTAACACGCGCTGCTTGTAATTATCAGGAGTTCGGGATTTTCCGGGCCTTCATATCTGTTGAATGGAGATGTTTCAAAAATCGCGGCGGCTTTTTTAAGTTTGCCCTGCTGCTGTGTGTGTCTGAAGGCTACCGGAGCTGTTATAACCGGTCCGGTTTTCGGGTCCAGGAGGTTCCCGCTGAAGCTGAATTTCGCGACGGGTTTTGTCCGGTTCAATGGCCCGAGTTTTACGTTGCCGCTTGCGTGTGACAGTCGTGTTACGCTCCTGAGCATCACAATATTGGAAAGCTCCTCGGAAAGTTCAAATGCCCATTTAGTCATATCCTTGGCTTCCTGGAAGTCTCCCGGCTCAAGGAGCGGGATCTCCATAAGCCGTGCGAAGTACCGGGATTCACCTTCATTAACACTGGAGATCGCGCCCGGGTCATCACATGGAATGAGTACCATGCCGCCCCGCGTACCGGAGAGTACAAGGTGAAGCAGAAAATCCGAGGCCACATTGACGCCGTTTTGTTTCATGACGCAGAGAGAACGGAGCCCGGCAAAAGACGCGGCGGCAGAAACTTCAAGTGATACCTTCTCATTTACAGACCATTCAACGTAGAGATCTGTCCGGGGCGCGACGGACGCAAGATTTTCAATAATTTCGGATGATGGAGTTCCCGGGTATCCTGCGGCAACGCTCACTCCCGCTTCAAGAGCCCCGCGCGCGATGGCCTGGTTCCCCATCAGCAGGAACTCCTTCCCTTCATTTTTACTTAACAGCATTAGGCGCCTCCTTTCAGAATTGTATCCAGTGTGGACTTCTCTATCCTTATGACTGAATCTCCAGCTTCAGAGTTTATAAGGCCGGCATCTGCGAGTTTGGAGAAGCCTTTTATTTTTTTATTCATGGACGCGTATGCAAGAGGAGCGATTTCCTGTGATGATATATCCTCTGAAATTATATAGCCTGCGTTCACTGCGTCTTCAAAAATTTTTTTCCCGCGTTCTGTGCGGATAATTGTAATATTTTTTTTCGTCTTGCCTTCAAATACGCCAACCGATATGTCTGCGAACTCCGAGGTCATATCATGACAGTATGAACACGCATCCGGGATTATGTTCCTTATTTCATCAAGTGGTATGTCGTAACTTCCGTTTCCGGTCTCTACTTTCATTACAGAGGCCGGAGGCGGAGGAATATCGAGTTTGTTTATTGCAGACACCTCGCCTTTTGACTGGAGAAGCGTTGTAAAATCTGATGCGGTGAGAGCCCAGGTGCAGAAAAGACCCACTGAAAGCGCTATCGGGTCGCTGAAATCCTTAATGTTCATTGGATTCCCTCTCATTTGCGCCACAGCAAGCATCTGGCACGGAGTACCGACGACTCCGATCCTGTTAAAGCCGGCGTTCATAGCCTCATTCACCCCTTTAACCGAGGGGGATACCGAGTACCTTGAACCTGATGCTTTCTCCACTCCATCCGGTTTATCAACAATTACCGGTGTTCCGTATCCGTTATCATTTTTTGTCAGCACGGCTGAGTCTATGTAGCCTTCTTCCATCGCGAACTTTATGAAAGCGGAAACTGTCCCTGCTGTCTGGAAGTTCGAAAGAGCGGCTTTTTTACCCGCACCTGATGCCTGAATGCTGATGTAATTTCCCAGTGGGGCCTGAGTGTATCCTTTTCCGAAGAATTGCGATGAAATACTATCAAGGTCAACTTCAGCCCTGGGGCAGTAGGCGTAGCATCTCCCTTCGTCCCTTGTACAGTTGAAATGCATAACTGTTTTTCCTTTGTGTGTGGCAAAGTACGGACATAGTGAAACGCATGCTCCGCATCCTGTGCATAAGCCCCTGTCGATGACAGATGCCTTAAGTTCTTTTGAACCCTTTACCTGCATATAACCTCCTTGTGGTGAAGGAGCATGGGGGTATTGGACTTGTACCAGGAAGAATTTTCAATTGAACACGGGTCCCTTTCCGGTCCTTAATCCCATCTGCTCCGACATTCTGAAGCATGTATATTTTACTGCATTAATGATTTCATCCTGTCTCATATCAATTTTTGATGAGTTTCCGCTGAGAGATATTGCGGCTATACATTCATTGCGGTGATTGAATACCGGGCCCGCGATGCAGGAGAGCCCGTTAACTGACTCTCCTTTGTCAAAGGCGATTCCGTCTGATTTAATTTTTTCAAGTTCGGACTTAAGTTCATCCGCGGTTTTAAGTGATTTATCTGTAAGGGGTGTGAACTGTATATTTTTTATAATTTGTTCTCTTCTTTTATCCTGCATATAGGCAAGAAGTATCTTCCCGATTGCTGTTGTATGAGGCGGAATTACGGAACCTGGACCTGGAAATGTCATGTAACTGCTGTCAGCATGAACCTCCATTACTATGATAATCTTCTCTCCCATTACAATCCCTGCCCTGGATATATCACCATATTGCAGGCAGAGCCTTTCCAGCCAGCCGCGGGCGATCATTGTGAGGTCCATGTTGTTGGCATAGTGCATTCCCAGCTGAAACAGCCGTGCGCCGAGTCGGTATTTAAGTGACATCGGATCTTTTTCGAGGAGCCCCTCGGATTCAAGGGTGAAGAGCATGTTCTGAACTGTGGGTTTTGGCATATCAAGTGCCCTGGATAGTTCAGATACGCCAAGTGCTCTCGATTCATTCATGATGAGAGCAAGTATTTTTGAAGCTTTTATTAATGATAAAATGATTTTAGACATTTTTGCCTGTATTATGTTCAACAATGTTGAATATAATACACCATTATAGAATAACGTCAAGATTAATTTTATAATGACTGGGATTAATTAATTATAAATTATATAGTATATATGATAAATTGTTTAAAATTTTATAAATAATTTATAAAATAGTGTATTATTTTATAGTTTATAAGAAAATATGTTAAATATTAAACTCCGGGTATTATTGATGCGGCTTTTCCTCCCGGTAATGAAGATATGCAAAACCGGATATTTTAATTGCTTCCAGGGATTGAATTGAATAAATTATATAATTGTTTTAACTTTAACAATTTAATTGTTTTTATAAATGTCTTTACAAAAAACGGTTTTCCATGAAAGAAACTGAATTGTTATATTATCCGTACAGGGGGATTTATGCCGACACCGAAACTTCAGCGACAGGTAACCACACTCTGGGATTACCCTTCACAGAACTACGGCAGGGAGGACCAGGGTGACCGCGGATATACAGGTGCAACCCCGTCATATATAATATGGAACTGCCTCATGCGTTATTCAAATGAGAAAGACCTTGTGGTTGATCCGATGTGCGGGAGCGGCACGACAATTGATGTATGCAGGGATACGAACCGCCGCGCGCTCGGTTACGACATAAGCCCTTCCCGAAAAGATATATTCCGCTCCGACGCGCGCAAGCTTCCCCTTGAGGACGGGAAAGCTGACTTTGTGTTTGTAGATCCACCTTATGGCGATAACATAAATTATTCTGAAGAGAAGGAGTGTATCGGTAAGCTTCCTGCTTACGAGGAGGAATATTTCAGGGCAATGGAGAAGGTAATATCCGAGATTGACAGAATTCTCAAACCTGACAGGTACATGGCACTTTATGTTTGCGACTACTATGATAAGAAGAAGGGATTTGTGCCGATTGGATTCAGGCTATACCAGATGCTCGCGAAGCATTTTAGCACTGTTGATATAATTTCAGTTACCCGCCATAACAAGACCCTCACAATGGGGAATTTCCGCAGGGCTGCTGACGAGGGAAATTTTTATCTTCGGGGATTCAATTACCTTTTCATAATGAAGAAGGATGGGAGTGAAGAGCAGAGAACCGTTGGAACGATGCCTGAACTTCCCGCTGCTCTTCCCCGTAGGCCCGGCGTGAAACGTTCCGGTTCACAATCTTCATTCAGGGATAAATCTTCTTCCGGTAAACGCGGAAAAGAAAGAAGCAAGCCCGCAGGGAAAAGGACTCCGGCACGCGGGAAAGGTGATTCCGGAAAGCGTGATAAATAAAAATGGAAACTCCGTATGTAAAAAATTATCAGGTTAAATGGAGCGATCTTGACGGGAATATGCATATGAAAAACACATCCTATCTTGAATTCGCGTCAAATATACGGATAGCATATTTTTTTGATAACGGGTTTTCTCCAAAAAAAATGCTGGAGATGGGGGTTGGCCCCGTTGCATTAAGAGACGAGATTCTCTACCTGAAAGAGATACGGCTGATGGAGCCTTTTCGGGTTTCTCTTCAGCTTGACGGGCTCAGTGAAGACCAGTCACGGATGAGGCTGATCAATCTTTTTATAAATGAAAACGGAGTGACTTTCGCTAATGTGATAACTGAAGGCGCGTGGTTTAATCTTGTCCAGAGGAGGATAATGCCCCCGCCGGAGGAAATAAAGGAGCTGATGTTAACTTTACCCCGGAGTACGACCTATAGTGTTATAAAATAATAGTTCACCTTTTGTAAAAAAAATTTAAGAAAAATCTAAAATAATTAAATATTTTTGGAACTTTCTTTTATTCTTCAGGGTCAAACATTATAAAAGACCGAAAGGAGGAAAACCATGAAAAAACTAATGCTTATAACCGCCCTTGCGGGAGCAGTTGCGTTCGGAGGGACTTCATTATATGCCCAGGGCTGGGGCTGGGGGCACCATGGCGGAGGATGGGGCTACCATCATGGATACGGCATGGGATATGGTTATATGGACTACCTGGATGGTGAGTTAAAACTCAGTGATAAACAGGTGGAAAAAATAATTCAGATAGATGCTGAATACAGGGGCAAAATTTATCAGAACCGGGATAACTATGATAAAGTTGTTACCTTAAAGCAGGAACACAGGAAAGCTGTCTATAATGTTCTCACTGATGAACAGAAAAAGAAATTTGATTCGGCTTTCAACAACAGGCGCGGTTTCAGCTATTGCCCGAAATGGTAATAGTTCTATAAAATTTGGGGATTCTGAAAGAGGGCAATGAGGAGATTTTACAAGTATTTATTTCATGCGCCGATAACTTCAGATCCCCCAAAATATTAAAGGAGATGCTATATGAATAAAATAAAAAGTATGTTTTTTATAGTTCCGGCGTTTCTTATATTATTACCTGCCGCAGTTTTTGCGAACTGGGGGCGTTTTAACGGGCCATTCGGTCCGGGATGGTGTGGCTGGCCAGGCGGAGGTTTTATGGGAGGAGGTATGTTTATGGGAATTTTAACATTAGTGCTGATTTTACTGATTATTTTTCTGGCGATAAAATTTTTCAGAAGCGGTTCATTCCCCGGAATTAATAATGAATCTCCTCTGGATATTCTGAAAAAAAGGCTGGCAAAAGGTGAGATCACAAAAGAAGAATTTGAAGAACTGAAAAAATTAATTTAGCTCTGATATTTTTTGGCTACTGTTTTTGTTTACACACATCGCGGTTGCGGCTGAGATGTGTGTGCTTATGATAAAGATGCTGAAGAATATAAATTTATAGCGGCTTCTCCTGAGCCTGCTATTGTATATTTACCTCGTCAACTTTAATGCAATGATATTCAGTTATAAATCCGTCGCCTGTTCTGCTTTTTTCAATATTAAATCCGGCCTTTTGAATCATTCCTTCTAAAATCCAGTTGAAAGTACTGTATTCGTTTTTTATATGGGTCTCGATGTCCTCTTTAAATTTTTCTCCTGCCTTTAATTCTAAACCGGAAATCCAGTCATTAATTTTTGTTTCATATTCCATTGCGTCAAAATTAAATACAACATCAAAAATATATAAGATTCCCCCGTTCTTTAACATCCGATTCATTTTAAACAAGGCAACCTGTTTCCAGAAATCCGGCAGATGATGAAAAGCCATTTTAGTAATTAATAAATCCGCAGGTTCATCTTTATGGGAATAAGTCAAAAATCCGGCATTAATAAATTCAATATTCTGAATCTTTTCATTTTCAGCTTTTTTCTTCGCCTGTTTAATCATTACATCCGAAACATCAATACCATATACTTTTTTGAAAATTTTAGCAGCATAAATTAAAGCCGCGCCGGTACCGCATCCAAGGTCAATCATAGAATAATTTTGAGTATCTTTTAATGAGAGGAATTCAACCATAGCATTAAATTCTTTTTTAAAATCTCTGAACTTCTGATGCCTTGTGTCGTAATTTTCCGCCTGTTTTTCATTGGAATAATCAACACCGCAATGTTTGTATTCATCATAAATCCATTTAGTCATTTTAAGTTACTCTCCATAAATATTTATCCGTTAGATTAAATAATCCGGCTTGATGTTTGAACATAATACGGCAACCGTTTGACCTGAATATGCAACAAAGAATTTTTAAAAATTATTTAAAACTATAAATAATTTGACCAAACAAACCAATCGGTTTATTTATGACGCAGCAGAGAAAAAACCAGGCGATTCTTCAGAATTATGGGGATTAAAACAGGTTTTAAAGAACACAATATGGGGTTGCACGCAAAGTGTTTGAAATGAGTTTATAAAAATGGAAACAGATATGGATTATAAATACCTTAAAATTTCAGAAGAAACAAAAGTTGCCACTACCTGGATATCATCCGGTGTGTCAGCCTTTTGATTTAAAATTTTTATTACCTGGCATTAAGGAGGGCTCCCTTGTCTATACTGAAAAAAGAAGACATGCCTGTTGTTAAACTTACAATTGAAACAGCAAAAAATGTGATCAAACACACCGCAATTACCGGACGGGATGGATGGGAAGGCTGGTCCATGAGAATTTTTACACTGGGGAAGGATGGATATACACCCCGTCATAACCATGACTGGCCTCATATCAATTATATTATAAAGGGTGAAGGCACTCTTCTAATTGATGGAAAAGAGCAGCCGGTAAAACCGGGTGACACAGCCTATGTCAAAGGGGGAGAAGAACATCAGTTTAAAAACACGGGTACTGAAGAGTTCTCTTTTATCTGCATTGTCCCGGAAGAAGGTGATAAATAAAAAAAGTACGACACCTGTTTTAGACAAAGCCGTACTTTTTTAGAATTATTTCTGAATGATTTTAAATCATATATTTCACGTTCAGGCGATGTCAAAACGATCCGCATTCATTACCTTGTTCCAGGCTTTCACAAAATCATTCACGAATTTTTTCTGTGAATCATCACATGCATAAACTTCTGCGAGCGCGCGGAGTTGAGAGTTAGAACCGAATATCAGGTCGACGCGGGTTCCGGTCCATTTAAGTTTACCTGTAGCGCGGTCATAACCTTCGAACAGATCTTTGTTTCCCGATGACGGCCTCCATTCAGTACTCATATCCAGAAGATTCACAAAGAAATCATTGGTGAGCGCCTCCGGACGCTTTGTGAATACACCGTGCTGTGATTTTCCGTGATTGGCATTCATGACGCGCATACCGCCGACAAGAACAGTCATCTCCGGAGCGGTCAACGTCAGCAGCTGCGCGCGGTCGATAAGCAGTACCTCTGCCGGTACGGCGTATCTGGATTTAAGATAGTTACGGAATCCGTCGGCAACCGGTTCGAGTACAGAGAATGACGCTACGTCGGTCTGCTCCTGTGACGCATCAGTACGCCCCGGAGTAAAAGGTACTTTAATATCAAAACCGGCATTCTTAGCCGCCTGCTCCACTCCGGCACAACCACCCAGAACAATCAGGTCGGCCAGTGAAACTTTCTTTCCTCGCGCGCTATTAAATTCTTTTTGTATACCTTCAAGGGCATCCAGGACGGTTTTTATCTGTCCCGGCTGGTTAACCTCCCAATCCTTCTGCGGTGATAGACGAACGCGTGCCCCGTTTGCTCCGCCGCGCTTGTCTGATCCGCGGAATGTGGACGCCGAAGCCCATGCCGTCGTGACCAGCTCAGGTATAGATAGGCCCGAAGTCAGTATTTTACTTTTGAGGGCAGAGATGTCCTTTTCATCTATCAGCTTATGATCAACCGCGGGCACCGGGTCCTGCCAGATTAGTTCCTCAGCAGGGACTTCCGGACCGAGATAGCGCGAACGGGGCCCCATATCGCGGTGTGTCAGCTTGAACCACGCCCGGGCGAAAGCATCGGCAAATTTATCAGGGTTATCCATGTAGTGCCTCGCGATTTTTTCATAGATCGGGTCAAACCGCAGGGACAGGTCTGCTGTAGTCATCATTGGACGATGCTTTTTCGACGGATTGTGCGCGTCAACAACCATATCTTCTTCTGCCACGCCCTTTGCCAGCCATTGATGCGCACCGGCGGGGCTCTTGACCAGTTCCCACTCGTATTTAAACAGAATTTCCAGATAGCCCATATCCCATTTGATCGGATTGGGTTTCCAGGCTCCTTCTATACCGCTGCCGATGGTATCCCCATCTTTACCGCTGCCAAAACTGCTCTTCCAGCCGAGCCCCTGCTCTTCGATGGGCGCGGCCTCAGGCTCCGGGCCCACAAGCGCCGCGTCACCCGCGCCGTGGCATTTGCCGAACGTGTGCCCGCCGGCAATCAGGGCGACAGTTTCTTCGTCGTTCATGGCCATACGGGCGAAGGTTTCCCGTACGTCATGGCCTGAGGCAACCGGATCCGGATTACCATTCGGCCCTTCGGGGTTCACATAGATCAGCCCCATCTGTACTGCCGCCAGAGGATTCTCCAGATCCCTTTCACCGGAATAACGTTTATCGCCAAGCCATTCACTTTCAGCTCCCCAGTAAATGTCTTCTTCCGGTTCCCAGATGTCTTCGCGCCCGCCGCCAAAACCGAAGGTCTTAAAGCCCATTGACTCAAGCGCGCAGTTGCCGGCCAGTATCATGAGATCCGCCCAGGAAATCTTTTTCCCGTATTTTTGCTTGATCGGCCAGAGCAGACGGCGCGCCTTGTCCAGGTTCACGTTGTCGGGCCAGCTGTTGAGGGGAGGGAATCTCTGACTGCCTGACCCCGCACCTCCGCGGCCGTCACCCATACGATAAGTGCCCGCGCTGTGCCACGCCATCCGGATGAAGAGCGGACCATAGTGACCATAATCAGCCGGCCACCAGTCCTGCGAGTCAGTCATAAGCTTATAAAGATCATTTTTTATAGCTTTCAAATTAAGCTTTTTAAATTCCTCAACATAGTCAAACTCCTCACCCATAGGGTCGCTCATGGATGAGTGCTGGTGTAGTATTTTAAGGTTTAACTGGTTTGGCCACCAGTCACGGTTTGATGTGCCCCTGCGGGCTGTGCTTCCCATTACCGGGCTTTTACTCTCTTCTTTCATATAGTTTCCTTCCATTTTCTCTGAATTTCAGGTATTGAATACAATACAACTTATTGAAAATTAAGATGTATTGAGTGTAGATTATTTAAATTATAGCACTAAAAAAGTGTAGGGACAAAAAATACGTATTTTTTTGCATTTTTTTCTCTCAAGTGGGATATCCGGTGGAAATATGGTAATTATTTCCATAACGCAGGGCCGGTACGTTCGGTATTTGCCATTTTTCTGTTTCGTTTCCGGATGTTTGAGCTGATTCCCATTGCGGGAAGTCTTGTATTTAAAACTGATGACGGAAAGTATTACAATTCCAAGTTGGTACCGTTTTTTTCGAAGTCAAAAGAGTATATCGGTAAGGTATTAACTTTTCAGGATATTACATCTGAGAATGTAGAAGAACTTATTAA
>CAZVFJ010000104.1:0-11045 GCA_964625825.1 uncultured Leptospirales bacterium
AAGGATTATTGCAGGAGTTCCTCAGCCGGAAAAACCCGGAAGGCCCCTTCTCTATTCAATGGGATGCAAACGTATAATATATGTTTCATTCCCCGAAAAAGGGGAATACAACTTTGTAGTTTATGCCGAGGGAGTTGAAAAGATGTTTCTGAAGATGATGTCGAACTGGAGGAATAAAGATCAGTTATTGCTCAATGATGGTAGTAACAATTTCAGGGGTAGGGTAAAAATTGAAAAGGGTGATAACTGGATTGTAATAATACGATCAGGTGATAAAAAACGTAAAATGGATTTTGTTATTAAATATATCGGAATTGACGGGTAGATGTTTTTGTTATAGAAAGAGAGGATGTTATAAAATTTATACTAAAACGACTTTGTCTATATCATCAAAATGAGAGATCCTGTTACGGCCCTTTTTTTTGCTTATATATAAAGCGGTATCCGCGAACTTTAATATTTCTTCGGGAGTCTGTTTCGGATCTCGAATTGTAGCAATCCCCATACTTACTGTTAAGAGGGATGAAATTGTAGACCTGTCATGAGGAATTGCGGAATCTGAAAGATCTTTTTGAATATTTGCTGCAACAACCTCCGCTCCTTTTCTTTCTGTAAAACCCAGAATTACAAGAAATTCTTCTCCACCATAACGGATAATCCAGTCAGACTCCCGTGTAATACATTTCTTCAAAATTGATGAAAAAAGTTTCAGGCACCTGTCACCCTGAAGATGACCGTAGTGATCATTATAGCTTTTAAAATAGTCTATATCTATAATTATAATTGAGTATGGCACTCCTGTCCTGATATAAAGAGTATGCAGAAAAGAGAGTTTTTCTTCCATCTGTGAACGATTAAATAATCCGGTGAGATAATCTGTTCGTGAGAGATAAAGCAGTTTTTTTGATTTCTCCTCATTCAAAACTCTTTCTTCTTCATAAGCTTTTTCAAAAATAATGAGAAGCATTGCTATGAAGATAAAAACAAGTGGAACATTAATAATCCAGTCTAAAAACTGTTCATGGGGCGTCATAGTTTTGTATAACGAGGGATAGAACCGGTATAATGAAATAAGAAGCATATTAATCAGTATGAATACTATATTCAGAATAATACGTTCTTTGCCGCGTATAAGATAATTTATAAGAAGCATAACAAGAAGAGAATAGATTATGCTGGGGGAAACAAGGCCGGAGCTTGAGAGCCAGCTTGCTGGATGAATTATAAATATGATGCCATATACACCAATATGATGAACTAGTAAAACTCTTTCTCTTTTAATTGAGAAAAGCATCAGTATAATGCTGAACAGAGAGATGAAGATCCATTTATAATTGAAGGAAAAATTGAGTCCATATAGTATATTACATATAACAGTGAAAGCTGACAAAAACGCAAAGAAAAACATGTAGATGATGAATATTCTTTCCTTTACAGGGTATTTGTCTTTAAAATCATGCATTATGGTTTAATTAAGTATCCTGTATTTATTAAATGTCTTTTTTAAACGAAAAACTGTTATTAAATTTGACCATACAATTCAAATAAATAAAAAAAAACCAGTAATAATTCATTTTGAGTAATTTATTTCCAATATTTGGGTCGGATTTGAGGCATGGTCATATGACGGTTAAAACAGTGACGATTCAGGATAAGAGCAGGTTTTAAGACATAATTTTATATAATAAAAAACCCTCTTTACTAAAGAGGGTTTTTTGGTGCGCTTCAACTATTTCTCTGTGAAGTATCAATTAAATATGATTCTGAGCGTACATTTTTTCTATTGCATTAGAATATTTTTCAAGAATCACTTTTTTCTTTGTTTTTTGTGTAGGAGTTAGCATACCATTCTGTTCCGTAAATCTTTCTGGAATAATAGTATACTGTTTTATCTGCTCAAAACCTTCAAGTTCTTTATTGGCTTTGGCGATTTCCTCGGCTATGAGACCTCGAATATTGCCTTTCTCTATAAAATCAGGACCTACTTTAGTGACGATAGGAGTTCCTGCAGAATTGTCTATTACAACCTGGCTTTTATCATACTCGATCTTTTCGTTATCAAATTTATCTTTGAAAAAATTCAGATTTGGTACAATGAGTGTGGAAATTACAGCACGTTCATCCCCAATAGTGAAAAGCTGTTCAATATAGGGGCTGGTCGCGAAGAGAGCTTCGATCTTCGCTGGTGCAACATTTTTTCCGCTGGAAAGGCAAATGATCGATTTAATTCGGTCAACGATCTTGTAGTACCCGAATTTATCAACTTCAACCTTATCTCCTGTTTTAAACCATCCGTCAGCTGTAAATGATTCAGCGGTCTCCTGGGGCTTGTTCCAGTATTTTTTAAAAATTCCAGCTCCACTGATTTCAAGTTCTCCAATATCGGATACACGAAGTCTGCTCCCGTTTGACGCGAGACCGACAGATCCTGGTTTGCAGGCTTTAAGAGGCATATTTGCACATGCGTTAAAACTTTCTGTTGAACCGTATCCTTCGCTTACTCTGATCCCTATTATATAGAAGAATTTAAGAAGATCAGGTGATATCGATGCGCTTGCGGAGAATGAATGTTTGAAGTTTTTACCGAACAGGGCTCTAACTTTTGCAAAGAGCTTGTCAGCAATTTTATATTTTATTTTCATTCCGAGGGGGAGATTACCTGTTATATCAAAATCATGCCCCATATTGTATGTGCCTGTTTCCGGGTCATATCTTTGCATGAAGACCTCTTCTCCGACTTTAAGAGCCCAATCAAAGAGCTTTCGCTTGAGGCCACTTTCACCCATTTTCTGCTGAAGCTGGATGTATATTTTCTCATATAAACGGGGAACACAGTTGATCCAGTGCGGATTATATTTTTGTAAATCGTCAAGGAGAGTTCCGGGAGAATCAGCATACGCGATAGTACAACCGTTATAAATAGCGGCACCCTGGCATGATCCTCTGTCAAAAATGTGAGCTAAAGGTAAAAAACAGAGAGTTGTATATTCAGTCTTAAACCCCATCCCACAGTAGTTGAAGAATTCATTTACTCCCTCCATTCTTGAAGCGTAATTGAGATGAGTAAGAATAACTCCTTTACCCTGACCGGTTGTACCAGAAGTATAGAGCATGGTGTAGATGTCATCGAGTACAACGCCGTCTCTTCTGGCGATATAGGCATCATAATTCTTCTTATCTTTTTTCCATTCGATACCGATTTTTTCCAGATCGCCCATACTGATTACCCTGGCGTCGTTGCTTTTGTATTCACGATCCATTACGATAATCTTTTTAAGAGTAGGAAGTTCGTTGAAACCGGCGAGAATCATTTTGAGAATATTATCTCCTCTCAAAAAAAGGAATTTGCTGGCCGAATCATTTATTATATAAGATACTTCTTTAAAAGATAGTGTCGGATATATGGCGACGCTTACTCCATTAGCACAGGTCAATGCCATATCGGCATGAGTCCAGTATGGCCCGCTGGCAGACATAATTCCTGCCATATCCTGTTTGCCAAGTCCGATGCTTATTAAGCCGCAGGCATAGTTTTCTATCCTTGCATAAGCTTCTCCCCAGGTCATTTTCCCATTGCTATCGCCGTTATAAAGCGCCGGGTTAAAGATTTGGAAGTCTTTGTTTGCATAAGTTTTTGAATTTTCAACATACCTCCGGGTAACTGTAGGTAGCTGCATTCGTTCCCATTCCCATTGATCTTTCCATGGCAGATTAAAAAAATCGATATTTTGCATATAGATTCCTCTGTTTTTTTATTTTTTTAATTCAAATAAGTTAAGGAATAAATACTCATTTTAATTACTAATTTAAGAGAAATTATTAATAAAGTTTATAATTAATCAAACAAAGAACAACATTCTGTAAAATGAACGTCAAGCATAAAATTGAATTAAATTATCGCTTCTTGTATTACTATTCAGTAAAAATAGCATAAAACTGTCAAACGGCTCATTTCGTTGAATTTTAATATATGCTCTATAAGCAATTTAGGCTCTTTTAAAACTCTCCGCAGGCTATAAGGTTTATAGAATAGTGTATGTGTTGAAATGTGGTCAGTTTATCATTATTAATAAGTCATGAATCCGGATTATTTTATTAAAATACCTACTGGGTTGTATCAGGAAGTGTTTTGCTTCTAAAGGGGCTTTCCCATGTAAAATGATTGACCTCATTTCATTAAATATTTTCTGTATTGTGAAATAGAATTATCCGGAGTCTTTATGAATCCGATTATTACTGACAGCAGGTAAGGAAAACCGATGGAGCAGATTTTTTTAATACCATTTATGATAAAAGTAATTCTATCACTGGTATTCATTCTTATAATAAATAGAATCTCTGGCAGACTTTATGTTGCTGTTGCCTGTGGAGCTATTTTTCTGGGATTTGTTTCAGGGCATGGCCCCGGAGCTATGGCAGGGATTACTTTGAACAAGGCTTCCTCTCCTAATACAATTTTTTTAATGTTTATCATATTTCAGGTAATATGGCTGAGCCGGCAAATGTCAGATACCGGAGTGATGAAAGACCTGGTGACATCAGTAAATGAGGGGCTCTCAAAAAGAACATCCATGGCTGTCCTGCCGGCTGTTATTGGTCTTTTGCCTATGCCTGGTGGTGCTCTCTTTTCTGCTCCTCTTGTGGATGAATGTGATATTGAAAACGATATCGATCCTCTTATTAAAACGGAAATTAATTACTGGTTCAGGCATATCTGGGAATATTGGTGGCCGCTTTATCCTGGAGTTCTCCTGGCTGTGGACCTTACGGGGCTTCCTCTTCTTCATTTTATGGCTTTTCAGCTTCCGCTCAGCCTGATTTCTATTCTTTCAGGATATATCTTCATACTCCGCAAACTTGAGCATAATAAAAATAAAGTTAGTTCACGAAATGACGCTCTGAAAAAAACCCTCATGCATATAGCGCCTGTTATAATAATCATTCTGGTTTATGCTGTAATTAAAATATTCTTTCCGGCTATATCGTCTTTTAATAAATATCTCCCGATGATCGCAGGCATTGCTCTTGCACAAATATACCTTCAGATAAGAAGACCCCTGCTTTTGTCACAATGGAAAGAAATAATTTTTTCTGGTAAAACTGTTAATCTTGTAATTATAGTTCTCTTCATCCTCATATACGGCGCATTTATAAGCTCTCCCCTTCCTGACGGAACACTCATCATGGACCACATGAAAAACGAATTATCTTCATGGGGAATTCCTTTGTTTTTTGTCATTATGTTGATTCCTTTTATAAGTGGTATAACCACAGGCATCGCTGTTGGTTTTGTTGGCGCGAGTTTTCCGATCATCGTAAGTCTTGCCGGGGGAGATATCAGCTACCTGGTACTGGCATACGGTTGTGGTTACATGGGTATGATTCTTTCACCGGTTCACGTCTGTCTTGTTGTCACTGCGGAACACTTTCATACTGATGTGGGAAGGACCATAAAAAATATCATGAAGCCGGCAGCACTGGTAATGTCAGGAATTGTTCTCCTTCATCTGGTTTATAGAATATGTTTTTGATTAGCTCTCCTTCTTTCGAAAAGATGTTCGGATTCTGTTCTTAGGAAATAAAAGGAAATTAATTACAGATGTTTTTATGAGACATCTATGTCTTAGGTATTATTTTAAAAGTAAGATAAGTCCTGGTTAAAAATATTGTAATCAAAAAAATCAAGGTGGGGAAGTTTCGGGAATAAATTTTAACGAAGCCCGCCTCATTTTGACGGACCAGGGCTGATTACAGGGTTGGCAGGATGTAAACGTGGAAACACATTAGCTTGCAACATCAAGGCAGATAAGGCATACATCATCTTCAAATGAATCATTTCCTCTGAAATCGATCAATTTTTTATATAAAGAAGTTATGAATAAATCGCAGGGATGATGTTTATTATTTAATAGTAATTCATTTATGTTGCTATTTTCAAAAGACGGCCCGGTATTATTTAATGACTGACATTCAGTAAAACCATCAGTATATAATAGAATTTTACTCCCGGCAGGAAGTATTACTTCGGTATTGTTATACTGCTTGTTATTTTCTTTCAGATAAGAATTATTCATTATTGCAAGAGGAATTGATTTATGACCTTTCAAATGCATAATTGCTTCATTTGTTATTATATATGGAGGATTATGTCCGGCATTTGATGAAACTAAACTTCTTGTTTTTGAATCGTAGATTCCGTAAAAAGCTGTGACAAAGTTGCCACCGATCTGGTCATATAAGATTTCATTAATAAAGTTTAATAGTGCAGCAGGATTAAGCTTTTTGTCACCGGACTGCAGGATAATCGTTTTTATCATTGATGTTATAAATGCAGCGGCAAGACCGTGTCCGGAGACATCACTTAAAAATATTCCAAGTTTGTTTGTGTCATGGAATTTTATAAAATCGTAAAAATCTCCTCCAACCATATCCATTGGTTTGTATAACGAGTAGATAAAATGTGCCGGATTTTCAACCGGCATCAATTGTTCGTGAATATGTTTGGCCATTTTAAGGTCATTTTCCATTATCTCGTTACGTTCTTTAAGATTATTGCGTTCAATTTTAAGTTCATGGGTTCTATCCTGAACTGTTTTTTCGAGAGATTCATTGTAAATTTTCTGAATTTTAATTATCTCTTCACCAATTTCAACCTGTTTTGATTTAATCCAGCCGGTATATCTTGTATTGTTAAGTATATGAATAAAACATGATATTATAAATGAAACACATAAAAGATCATTTAAGCTGTATAGATTATGAGTCTTAATCTCTCTTACGCCACTCAAATAGCTGGTAAAAAAAAAGCATGATACGGCTCCTGCGAGAATGAGATATGCATATTTTTTTTGTAATGGCGCAACCGCGAGCAGAGTGAGAATAAAGAGAAACCCCCCTATATATGCAGGATCGCCTTCTGTTACACCTGTAAGTACTGCATTTGATAGAGTCATATACGCGCCGTAAACAGTGAGGAGAATAAGATTTTGATTTTTGAATTTTTTAAAAAATCTTGAAAGAAAGAGAACCAGACCAAATATCGGGAATCCTATGCGAATCGCGATGATAAGAGGTTTATCCGGATGAAGTTGAAGATCTATAGGGATGTAAGTTAGCCATGATAATGTTATTAATGATGCAAATGTAAGTATCCTGCCGCATTGGTAGTCTAATTCCAGTTCAAAAGTTTCGGGATATGATGTCCTTTCGTCGTTAAGTGAAATAATTTTTAACAATTTTTTAATGAATGCCATTTGATAATATACCTAACCGTTTAGAATGATACATGCCTGATTCTATTTCTATATCTGGAATATGATGATTTATATTGATTTATTATATAAAAATTATAATTATTATTACCTTAGCCGGATTAATCGACTGATGACAAGTAAAAAAAATAGTGCAATTAACGGAATCATATAATTTCAATAGCAGATGCGATTTTAAAAGCTGATAAATAGATATATAGTATTTTTTAAATTAACCTGGAATTAAGTATTGCAAGTGTAGCAATTATCATGAATTAAATAACTTTTGGAAAAATATGGAAAAGAAAAATAGTAAAAATCTGCTGGAACAATTCATGAAAGACGCCTCAATTGAGGATATGCAGGAGCTTTACCGTTTACTTGATGAGCGTGATAAAAAGCAGAAAGAATCTTTCGGTCTGAATGGAAAACTTAATCTTGACTCAATGGCAAAGAGTATGTCAAAGCAGATTCAGGAGCAGCTTGGGATGGCCAATCTCAATATGAAAAAAATGGCCAGGGATCTTGTGGTTCAGCTCGCACTTCAGTATAAGCCTGATATTTCTGAAAAGGAGCTGAATGTGATTGTAAACCAGATGGTCCCGGACAGCAGCAGTTCAGCTATTGCAAAGAACCTCCCCCCGGATTTGCTTATGACAATGGTTATACAGTTTATTGAAACAGATATTAATTCAGGAATGGATTGGAAGAAGCGGTACTGGGAGGTCTTTCCTGATGAGATTAAACTTGGAATCGCAGGTTTTTTAAGGGGAGATATCGGGAAGAATGAACTGTTGAAAATAACTGCCGCATTCGGCGCTCCGTCTCGCACAGAAAAAAAAGGGAAGAAACGCGGGATGCCTATCCCTCCAGGTCCCAGAAAAAATCCTTATTAGTCAGCTCCTTCTCTTCAGTTGCTTCAGATTTTCCAAGACGTTCAGGAAGATTGTCTCCGCCGGAATAAATAAAATTTATTTGATCTTCAAGATCTATGGTCTCCTCCTCCCAGTAACGGTCTGTCCCGAATTGCGGAAAAATTTGCGGGAATGCGGGGTCGACCCAGCGTTTAGCAATCCACGTTGCGTAGTGAATGTAACGAAGTGCCCGGAGTGGCTCAATCAGCTGAAGCCATGAATGTTCAAAATCCCGGAATTCCCTGTATCCGGAGATCAGCAAGTCTCTCTGTCTTAAACCCTCCTCATCGCGTGACTGGATAAGCATCCATATATCCTGAACGGCAGGCCCTGTAAGAAAATCGTCGAAATCGAGGAAGAAGAATCCATTAACACCCTTGAGAAGATTACCTGGATGGCAGTCGCCGTGAATCCTGTGAACAGGTACATTTATTGATAGAGAGTTGTATATGTCGGCGATCTCCCTTACAGCGTTGCTGTACCTGCCCCGGATGTGCTGCGGGAGAAAGTCGTTTTCGAGTAGAAATTCAAGTGGCTTCAATGCGTAGGTTTCTGAGCAGAGCCTGATTCTGTGTTCTGCCTGTTTTGCACTTCCGCTATTGTGTATCCGGCCAATGAGGCGCCCGAGATTAAGAAGTTCATCATCAGAAAGTTCTTCGGGGATTCGCCCTCCAGTGCGCTGCCAGATTGCAAAATAAATTCCCTCAGTTTCACGGAGTGTCCCTCCGTCAGGAAAAGGAAGAGGTGAGCAGACAGGTATTTCACTCTTATTAAGATCATCAAGAAAGCTATGCTCTTCGAGAATCTGTTCCTTTGTCCAGCGTCCCGGTCGGTAGAACTTCACTATAATATGATCGCCGTCCTCAAGTCGGAGATCATACACCCTGTTTTCGTAGCTATTCAGGGCCATGTAGTGGCCGGAAGTAATAAAGCCGTTATCTTCAACGGCTTTGATTACAATATCAGGTGTGAGTGTATAGAAAAGGGAGCTCATTAAAATTCCGCCTTATGCTATTGATAATAATCCGCCGGTAATAGGGAACGTCGGAGTTATTAGTAACTATGTGTAAAGGATGTTATATAGAATGGTGAAACAAAAACAAGAAGATTTTTAAACTCATCAGGACTGTCAGCATTATAGGGAAAGGGCTCAGTTTTTATCATCCTCCTGATGTAAAGGAATTTCAAAGAAAAACTCGGCCCATTTTCCGTACTCTGAATCAGCCCAGATACGGCCGCCATGGAGCTGTATTATCTTCCATGTAACGTAGAGTCCGACACCGTGACCTTTACGTTCCGCAAGTTCAGGGGTCTTAAGAATTGAAAAGCGTTTGAAAAGGTTCATCTTTTCCTTTTCAGGAAATCCCGGGCCTTCGTTCCAGACTGATACACATAACATGTTATCATTAAGAGAGATCTTTAATATTACTCCGGCACCTCTGTCGCTGTATTTGGCTGCGTTGCTTAAAAAATTTGTCAGCACAATCTTCATAAGCTCAGGGTCACATTTTATTTTAGGTATATCCTGAAGTACTTCTTCTTTGAATAAAATATTGTTTGCTGAAAAAAGCGGGTTAACAATATCCATAGAGTGGAGAACAACTTCATTGTAGAAATCAACAATCCTTGTTCTCATTTTTATTTCGCCGTTTTCGATCCCCGCGAGGCTCAGGTATTCTCCGGTAAGGTTAAGGAGGTACTCCGCCTTTGCTATGATCCTCTCAGCGGCTGCTTTCTGCTTCTCCCCAATTTCTCCAAAATAGCCGGAGGAGAGAGTTTGTGCCGTCATTATTATAGAAGTGAGTGGATTCTTTAACTCGTGACTGACAAAACTCAACATCTCCATGTATGATGACATGGCAGTGGAGAGCTGTTCTATAATATATGCTTTTTCAACCGCCTGGCCCATCCTCTGGGCATAGGCCATCTGGAGGCTGACCTCACGCTTGCCGTACGCGTTAGGCCTGCGCGATCTGCACATAAACATCCCAACCGGGCGGTCATCAACCTTCAGGGGACAGACCATTGAGGAGCGTATCCCCTCCCTGACAAGGAGCTTTGAAGAATCACCCATGGGGTGTATCCTGGCATGAATCTGCATGTCATTTATTACACTTGGCATGCCGGTCTGGAAGACCTTATGAATTGAACCGGCAATAACATCGGATGCGAAATCCTTTGTGAGGTAAACCGGCTCGTACATCGTCTTTACAGAGTGAAGGACCATTCTTTTGTTATTATCCTCAAGAAAGGCAACATCCATTCTGTCGCACGGGATTATTTTTTTAGTTTCATTGAAGAGAAATTCAAATATATCGTTCAGAGAATTACCACCGGCAACCTTAAGATTGATCGCCTCCAGAATGGATTTCTCCATTTCTGAAAAATTTTCAGGGGATATAAGATCTTTTTCTTCAAAAAAAATAAGTGTTTTATCTTCCATTATTAAAACCTGTTTTCATGCTTTAACTTCCTGTCATGAAATATGGTATAAATATAATACATAGTTGATGATATTGCGTGATAAAGCAGTTTAATGGTTTTAAAAAAATTTTAAAATTGCTTATGTTTATTATTGTAATTGTTGCTTTTTATTTATGATTGGATTCAATGTTTTGACGGTTTACATTACAAGAGTTGAACTGTCCTGAAAACAATATCCCCTTATTACTAAAATATAGCGGTTAATCATTAAAGGAAGTGGATATTGATTAAAAGAATTTATACAAAGGATGAATTAATGAATAATGAACAAAATATATTTATAGTCGCAAAAGAACTTGCAGTCAAACCTGAGCAGGTTGCCGCAGTTGTAAAACTTCTTTCAGAGGATGCCACTGTTCCCTTTATCGCCAGGTACAGGAAGGAGGTTACAGGGAAC
>CAZVFJ010000105.1:0-7492 GCA_964625825.1 uncultured Leptospirales bacterium
CGGTTTGCTGAAGGTATAAAAACAGCAATTCCCCATCCAGGTTTTTTAGCTGGATGTGTTTTATTTTCGGGTTCTCCAATTCTTCTTCCGTATTAATCAGCAGAAAATCAGGAGAACTCAATAAATCGGGAGAGTCCGAAAAGATGAATTCTTTGTATTTTTTCTGATAACTCTGTTCTCATTTCATTGGTAACATGAAATAAAAATGCTTTCTTTTCTAGGGAATTTCTATCCTCATACAAATAAAGAACATCATCAATACCAAATGCCATTGAATATGTTACGTATCCTAAACCGATTGCAGCCCACCATATTACCCAGTATGGGTTTGCAAGGCTCATCATGAATCCAGCAACAACGGGATGCCCGACTATCTTTTGTTCTGATGTTGTTAAAAGTGTAACAACCGGAAGAGACCTGAACATATCCAGAGACATCCACAACATTACAGCTGCTCCGGCAAATGCAATAATGATAAATACTCTATCTGATTGAAGTAACGGACCAACACCCATCAGCAGTATAATTACCATAAAAAATTCAAGGACAGCATGCCCGGCAATAATCTGAGGTCCAGTCCAGGCTCCACGACGAACTGATTCACTGATTGTAACAGTAAGCAGGGGGCCGGGCATAAGTGCGCCGGATAAAGCTAATGCAAACGAAGTTCCAAAAATTGCCATCAGGTTGAGCATGTTTATTCCTTATATATTTATATTATAAATTTTCATACACTCGTAAATTGCAGGTGAACTATTTATTTAAATATTATCCTGAGCAACTAAAAATCAGCTATAGATAAAAATTATTATCGTAAGATAGTATTCCTGATATTATTGTCTACTTCATGAATGTATCATTATATTTTATTTCAGGTTCAATCCTAAACAGACCCGAGATTTTTTATTATAAACTAAACTATGGTAATCGCACTTGACATGTAAGTTATTCCCTGGTAAAATACGAAATCTATCATTAAAATGATTATATCAGCATCAGATAAAACATCTACTTCAATATACAATCGAAAATATTAAGAGGCTTATGAATGAAAAGAATCAGGACATCGATAATTGTATTTCTGTTTATTGTTACTCCTATTATGGCAGGGCAGATATCTTTTGAACAGAGAAAAACAGGTGAAATTGTCATTAAAAGCTTATCTGTAAAAGATGGCAAACTCTCATTTGTAACCGATACAGGCGGGTGTACTACTAAAAAATCTTTCGGGATTAACATTGAAACCGGCAAAGGTATTGTCAAAAAAGTTCCAAATTATATAATTAAAATTACAAGGATTCTCCCTGATGAGTGCAAGGCATTTTTCCCGGAAGGGATCGTTATTGAATATGATTTAGAAAAAGATCTTGGAATAAAAGGTTATTACACTATTTCAATAAAAAATATGATTCTTCCTAAATAAGTATAGCTGATAATACCGTCCATGTTATGAGAAGATTGAATTTCTCATTATACCAGCTATGCTTTTTAGATATTAATGGTAAATAGACTACACTTTAAATTACAGAGAATTTTCTCTTCCCGGCTTTGCAATCACTATTTATCTATACCTCTCTGACGTGATATCTCCTCCATCTCATCATTAAATTCAGGAAACCGCAAACGCAAACTATCAAAATCAGATTTCAACAGTCTGTAAACCTCACAGTGAGTCAGTGTATGAATACTTGCGTTTCTTTTTTCGCCAACCAGCAAAGCAGTTTCACCGAAAGTCGATCCAGTCCCCAATTTGGCCACCTGCTTATCATCTACCAGGACTTCAATCTCACCGCTGCTTAAAAAATACATACAATCGCCGTATTCACCCTGCCTTATTATATAATCATGCGGCAGATAGATCAACGGTTTGAGCATCTGTATTGCTTCGCGAACAAAAAGATCCTGCGCATTTTTAAATAGATCTACTTTCATAAGCATATCCCGGTTGAGGAACAGCATTACTTCAAGAGAAAGGCTTGTTGGAAGATCTGATAACGGATTTTCATCAGAAACATTCAGTTTAGTGTCCCAGAGGTAATGATAATAACTTAGAATTTTGTCCTGTAATTCTTTAGGTATACTCTTGTTATTAAGATAAATTCTTACTGATTCAATTTTTTTAATGAACTTTGAACGAGCCACATCAAGATTTGTAATCAACCCGGAAACATTACCTATTATATATCCATACATACCTACACCGAAAATCTGAACAATAATAGTAAATATAATCTGGAGATTGCTTTCGTGGTCCGGAAAATAATCGCCGTAACCTATTGTCGCGACGGTTGTTACACTCCAGTAAAGGGCCCGGATATACTGGTCGGCCGGTATACGTGTTATTTCGACTGCGCCAATGATAATCCATCCAAGAGATATATAATGCACAGCCTGTGTAAACCAGAAGGCAAATACTGTAAGGCGCATTATTCCCGGATTTATGCGTAAATACTCCCGAAGTTCTCTCGTTATCTTTTTTACTTTTATAAGTTTGGTAAGTGTTATAATCTGTAGTATAATAAAATAAATATGACGCCCGCTATGCTCATCAGGTAACCCGAATATAAATAACAAAACAACATCAAAAGGGAACGCGATAATAAAATCGGCAACAAACCAGCTTTTCAGGTATTTGATTGCAATCGTTTTTCTGTTAGTTGTTTCTTCATGTTTTATTTTGACTGATGAATTAAAATTAATCAGTATATCAAGAAAAAAAATCGAAATAAGCGCCCAGTAAAGCAGGTCATTTTTATAAATTTGAAATGTAAACCTGTATGAAAAAACAAATGAAAAGATCAGAACCGCAAAAATAACAATAAGGTTTCATATTGTTTTGAATCTGCTATTACTTAATATAACGGGGAATCCTTGCATAATCACCATACCAGAATACTGCTTAATATATCATCGGTAATTGATATTCATTTATATAGAAAATTCCATCTTAATATTCTTCCCTCTATTATAAAACACCATGTTTTCAGGAGAGATGATTCACTCAGCTAAAAACCTGCATGCCTCTGGTAACAGGATGCGGACGGAGCATACACTATAAAATGCTGAAAAAAATCCGGAAGAGATCCCGGGAGAACTAAAGCCATGTCTATGCGTAGATATTCAGATTTGTACCTTTCAGAAGATACTGATTGTTTTCATTTCTTTTTTTACTGTTGGAGTAAATCTGATTCCTTGATTCAAATTCCATGGCAATTGCAGCATTTAAAGCCTGGAAATCCTGTGATGACGGCTCACCTGGAGCCATCGCCGCTTTTTTCAATGCCCCAGCTTTTGATAGAGCTTCTTCCGGTGTCCTTGATATGCCTGTTGATAGAGTAACTTTTCCGCCTGTTGCATAGGCTTTACCATCGGGACCGATTGTATAATCAAACTGTGCTGAACCTATTTTTATGAGTTCAGGATTTATGCTGTGGGATGCTTCGTGTACCCTGACCTCTTTATCACGACTTATCAGCTGGTCAATAACTCTCTGTTTATTGGAGTCCTGTATATCAGGCTCCTGTTTTCTAGCAACAAGTACATGATTACCTGTTAATCGTCCGATTATCTGGTTATTCAATGAAATCATAAATTATCCTGAAATTTATTATCGGTTTTTAGCAAATAAAACTTTAGCAAAATTTAAAGAAATTATCAAAAAAATTTTTTATTTTTAATATCCGAAGGAGATCTATAAGCTTTGTACGGACTATTAACCACCTGTTTTCCATTTAATATTTATCACTCTTAAAATATTAATTATACTTGCTAAAGATTTATTTAAAGAATAAAGTGCTACCATTATAGCACAACAGGAGATCAAAATGAATCGAAAAAGAAGCTATGTTATTGATAAGAAATTCCAATATGGTAAGTCAATTAAAGTAGTAGGAGCAGTAACAATATTGATCGCCGTAATAATTCTGACTGTTGGAGTAATTATATCTATAAACAATAAAAAAACAGAAGAAAACAATAAAGTTATAATAAGTAATATTGATAATATAAAAAAAATACTGGACTTACAACAGGATATTTACCTGAAATTCTCAATGATTCCAACCGGTGTTGACGAAAAAACCTTTTCAAAAATTGCTATTGATTTAACCAAAGACTATAATGATAGCACAAAAAGCCTTAATGCAACAAGTTCTGCAAATGAAGAGATTATAATATCAAACAATAAAATTATCAAAACAAACACATATCTAATAATTGCAGTAATTATTATAACTCTCTCCGGTTTGGGAATACTTTTTAGAAGTATAGTTATAAATACTCACCGAATAGCAGGTCCCGTTTATTTAATGACCCTATACGCGAATGAAATACTTAAAGGCGGACACCCCCAGATGAGAGATCTCAGGGAAAAAGATGAATTTACTGAGTTTTACGACTTATTCAGACAGATGGGTGAAAAAATTATAGAAAATAAAAAATAAATCGAAAATCCAAAATATTTCACCGGGTCTTAATAAGTAGTTCAAGTGCCTCCATATCTGCGCCGCTAATATAGTCGCCATTATTTAAATAAAATAAAGGGATACCATCAATATTCATTTTATTGGATAATTCTTCTGTCTTTTTTATCAATATACCACCCTTCTCGCATATAAATTCTTCATCCGGCTTCTTCTGTTTCCATTCAAGCTGATTATATTCTTCAAGATTAAATTTTTCATTAAATATAAAATGTCTACATGCAGCCTCTATACACTTTTTCCTTCCCTCTTCTCCTTTCATAGTAACAAGAAGTACCTTTACTGTAATTCCATATTTATCAGCCATTTTTTTAACTTCCTCACCTGCCCTATGGCAATAAGGACAATAAGGTTCTGTAAACATATATAAAACTTTTTCTGATTTAATCTCTTTCGGTTTATATTCGAAAGCCACAACTTCATCCAGAGCATTTTTATTTTCCAGAAAAATCGATTTATTTACCTCGTAAATCTTATCTTTTGTGACATTGACCCTGTTATGAAAAAGATCACCCGAAATCAGATAATTTTCATCACCATAAAGAGGGATAATCCTGTTATTTATATTTATAATTATTTCACATACACCCTGTACCTCTCTTGACGAGATTATAGTAAAATTAGAAATCGGGAGATGTTTCGAAATTGTTTCCACTGTTATTTTACTGCATTTATCTGTTTCAGAATAAAGAAAAACATAAAAAGAGAATATTAAAAAAACTGTAAAAATTGATTTTCTCATAACTGATTTCATTAAATCCACCATTCAATAAATTGATTATTTTCTTGACAAACTTACAAAAACAAACAAATAAAAATTAGGAGACTTTTAATTATATGAAAGCTATTAAAATATCAACAATAATTATTGGATTTCTTTTTTTTACTCATCTTGCTATGCCGGCTGAAAAAATCTACTGTAAAAAATATTCAGGAACATACCAAGGGTACAACCTTACCGTTTCATTTTCACAGAACGGAAAAATGATCATAGAAGTAGAACAACAGAACGGCGGCGGCTACTTCTCAACACCTGGAAGTTACATGATAAAAAACTCAAGAATTGATTTTTTCTATAGAGGACTAAACAGGACGCTTTACATTGAAAAAGATCGCATTACAGCAAGTCCCTACACCTTCAGTATAGATGAAGATTTTAAAACAAAAATTGTGTTAATAGAAGATAAATCATTCTCTTGTTCACGCAAATAGACTCAGTTAATCCAATTAATCATTTCGCTATTTTTTATATTTTCATTTTCAAAATAAGTCTTATTAATCCTTTTAATCTGAACATCCTTAAAATCGCATCCATTAAAAGAAGTTGAATTGATGCTGACACCTTTCCCTTTTATTATTTCTATTTTATTGTCATCCATTCGTACACCCAGCTCTCTGTAACTAAAAAAATGTTCTCTTCCGTAATCCAGAGCTGATAGATCTGCTCCGCTGAAATCTGAATTGCTAAAATCTGATTTTAAAAAAATTGAACCACTTAATTTTACCCCTGAAAATAATGACTTCATTGCTTTACATTCATTAAATTCACAGAATACCATATAAGAATCCTGAGCCATTATCTCCGTCATATTGTTTTTTAAAAAAATACCGCCGGCAATATATGTCCGTGAAAGAACTACACCCGAAAGATCTGAATCAGAGAACTGAATTCCTGGCATATATGCAGCCGTAAAATCCGCCAGAATGACTTTGTCATTTTTAAATGAGCATAACCTGAGATAAGCATCTTTAAATTTTGTCCCGGAAAAATCCGTATCAATAAACTCGCCTGAGTCAATATGCCCATTTGAAAAATCACAATTTTTCATAATACTGTTTCTGATTGAAATTTTATCAAGAATCGCGTAGACAAAAGAAACTGCTGATACGTCAGAGTCAATAATACAAGCTCCTGAAAGATCCGTACTATTAAAAGAAGATCTCAAAATCAGGGTTTTTACAAATTTTGTCTGCGGTAATATACAATAATCAATATTCACTTCATAGATTGAAGTATTATCAAATGAAACAGACTTCATTTCAGAATAAGAAAAAACAGAGTTCCTGATATTGGCATTACTGAAATCAGCATAATTAATTATGCAATTTATAAATCTGCATTTTTCAATACGTGTGTTTCTAAATACCGCTCCAGTTAAATTCAGATTACTAAACTCTTTGCCGGTTATATTTAAATCTGAAAGATCAATACCGTGCAGGTTCTTTTCTCCCGAAAAAAGTCTATCTATATCAGGCTGTTGTGACAATCCAGCCATGGATGGAATGCAAATAGTCATAACGGTAATCAAAAAAGCCGGAATACAATTTCTCATAACATCCCTCCCCCGGAAAAATATTCTTGACAGATCATTTAAATTTAATATATAAATAACATCATGCAAGAGAAAAATATTATTTTATTAAAACTCACCGCATTAATAATCGCATTGTTAATAGCGTACCCTATATCTACTATTGCCTATGAAAAATCCGCGCAGGGAAACGAAAAAAAAGATCAAAGCAATTCAAAGGGAGTAATCATATTCGATTCCTGCGGGAAAGACGTTGCTGATAAATGCGGGAAGGAAACAAAAATTCCTGTTCCTGATTATTCAAAATCCCTAAAATGAGAGGAAATATTTAAATGGACTTATGGATTCAACTGGCTGGTTATCTTGCATCAATACTCGTTGCTGCAAGTTTTTACATGAAAACTATTATACCTCTACGACTTTTTGCAATAACCAGTAATGTAGCATTCCTTATATATGGGATAGGTGCCGGCCTGTATCCGGTAGTAATACTTCACACCTTTCTATTCCCGCTGAACATATTAAGGCTTCTCCAGATGAAAAAGCTCATAAAAAATGTGAAAGATGCATCTGATGGAAATTTTTCTCTGCAATCTCTTATCCCATATATGAGCAGCGAAAAGAAGAAAAAAGGGGATATACTTTTCAATAAAGGTGATATTGCAGAAGCGATGTATTATTTATCCAGGGGAAGAATAG
>CAZVFJ010000105.1:7503-10553 GCA_964625825.1 uncultured Leptospirales bacterium
CTCCTTGGAGAAATGGGTATTTTTTCACCATTCAGAGTGAGAACTGATACTGCAATATGTATGGACGATGATATGGAAATTTATTCTATAACAGAGGAAGGAGTTAAACAGCTATATTTCCAAAATCCGGAATTTGGATTCTATCTTGTTAAGCTGATAACAGGACGATTGATAAACGACCTTGAAATTGAAAAAAATAAAAATTAAAGTTAATCGTCCCCTCGCTGAATTTTGATCAGTTCATATCATTAAGCTGATCAAAATTATCAGCATAAATTCCCGATCCAATCCACCATGTATTGTCCACTTTTGTAAAATATCCGAGTTTTGGTTTCACTTCACCACTCTGCGGATGAAACCAATGAAATTTCAACCACCCACTTTGCTGTTTTTTCAGTGTTCCCGTCATCTCACTGATGATTCTTTTACCATTAGGGTCTTTCAGATTAGTAAGATCAGACCCGATAAGACCGGTATTCAATCCATGAGACACAACCACACATTTAAAATCGTATGCATATATATAAAGCTCCCCCCTTTGAAAAAGACCGTTCTTCTTTTTTATCTCAAGAAGAGCCTCTTTTTTTCCATATATCTGGGCAAAAGCTTTGCATTCCTCAACGAATCCCCTTAACTGCTCTCTTGTAATTTCACTATGTATGTCCGGATTATATCTCGGAAAAGAAAACAGTGCTGCTGAAATAAATATAATACTTATACCTGTTAATATTTTTTTTATCATATACTCCTCTTCTGATTATTTAGATGTTTTTGATAACTTCGGCATACAATAATCGTCAATTATTTCATTAACATTTGTTATGAATTTCTTTTGAAGTTCCTTGCATGGATCAATTTCCATCCATGTTTTTTTAAAAATTCCTACTTCCATCATTTTATTCATACATTCCCTGGCTCCGCTTTTCCCGTCAACTCCATAAAGAAATTCATTTTCAGCTATTAGAAGAGAATTGATCTTATCATCTGAAAGATGGCTGTAGAGATCTTCAAGAGTTATGGTATTCTCATTCTTATTATTCTGAACAGAAGCGCCAGTAACCTCAGGTATAAATTGATTGTCTCTTTTCCATCTTGAATCAATAGTCTGCCTGCATATCATGGCTTTGTAATATATATCCATCATGTTTCTGTTTGTTCTGTCAATCTGGGATAAAAACTCAGCATTGAGATTAAGAGTATGTTTTTTTTCGAAGAGCAGAGTTTTCTCGCCACTGGTTTTATCGGTATCCTCTTCCAGCCTTATCAAATTCTGAAACTCCGCATTTTCAACCCATGGAACGACTTCCATAGTTGATACTCTGCCGGTCATTGGGTCCTGCATTGAAACAAAAGCGTCTTTTATAGCAGCTTTGTATGAATCAAGGTCATATGCAATTAAAGTCGCATTTTTGTTTTTACCCAATCCCCAGGCTTTGGTTGTAATTGTGAGCTTCTTTTTTCTTGACATGGAAGTAAAGGAATTCGAGATCTGAGATTCGAGTTCTGCATTTTCACCTGCACCGGCAATATTCTTTAAAATTCCGCTCCCGAAACCTTTAATCGCAAGTTCCAGCTGAAGTTCAAAACTTTTATCTTTTTTATCACTCTCGTCCATATACGTAAATAATGAAACAAACTTTGCATCCCGGCCAAGGGATCTCACATAATATGAACCGCACCCCTGAAAAAATCCCGGTATATCCCGGTTAAGAAGCAAAGTCTTTGCCGCATCACTGAGAGTTGATGCACTTTCATCCACAGATGCATAATAAGTATGCATATTTATTTCAACTTTTATATGATGATAATAAAGAGTAGCCCCGTTTACACTGGTATATCTTGTATTAAGTTTTCCCTGAAAAGCAAGGTGCCCCAGATCAACACCAAGGCCAAATGTATTGTTAGTGGTCGACGAAGAATCTGTTTCAATAGAGTCGAAAGTATAATCAAAATCATATGAAGGCTCTGTCATTTTAATATCCTTCATACAGCTTGACTGAAATGAATTAGTTGCAATAGAATATCCCCTTCCGAGTACCGGTGTCATCGCAAGGTCATGAATCCTGTTGTCTCTGATAATAGTAGGCCCGGCGGACAGACTAACCGGAATTACAAATATCAGTAAAAATATAAATTCAGCAGTCTTCTTCATCGTAATGACCCCGTTTACTTCTTTTTACTATCTGAAAGAACCGGCAGACAATAATTTTCAATTTTTTCTTCATCTTCATTAACCATCTTTCTGATGATTGACTCACATGCCGGAATATCCTTAAATCTGATTTTAAAAATACCTTTTTCCATTATTTTTTTCATGCATTTATAGGCACCAACATCTCCTTCACCCTGTCCATACATGAAGCTCTGTTCTTTTTCAAACAACTTGTTTATTTTATCTTCTGTAAGAAGGGCATCAATTTCAGTTAAGGGTAAGGTACCATTTCCGTTATTATTAAGCACCAGCCGATCCTGAAATTCAATTTTCAGAACATTATTGCTTTTATAATTAGTATCGATGTATTTTCTGCAGAGCATCGCTTTGTAATACCGGTTCATCAGGCTCCGATCAAATCTTTCAATCTCAGCCAGAAATTCAGCGTTACTACTGAGAATCTGCTTTTTCTCATACATCAGAAGCTCTTCACCGTTTTCATTTTCGGTATATTTATCGAGTTTAGTCAGTGCCTGAAAATCAGTGTTCTCCACCCATGGAACAATCTCGATTGCTGAAACCTTTCCCGTTTGCGGATTCTGCATTGCCAGAAATGCTTCACCGATTGAATTTCGGAATGTATCAATATCATAAGATATTAAAGTCGCGTTTTCATTCTTTCCCATTCCGAATGCCGCAGTAGTTATAGTCAGTTCTTTTTTTGAACATTCTTTTGTAAAATCCCGTTTTGCATAATTAATAGCTGATAGAACGGCATTACCCAGAGTGGCGACATTTTCTTTAAGGGACTGTCCAAATCCTTTAACCTGTGTTTCCAGATCACTTTCAAATTTTTCGTTAGGTTTCGGGTCCTCTGTCTTGTATGTAAACACCGAAA
>CAZVFJ010000105.1:10563-10929 GCA_964625825.1 uncultured Leptospirales bacterium
CTTCTACCGATAGATCTCACATAATATGAACCGCAACTGCTGAAAAAACCCGGGAGATCCCCGTTGTTTATGAGCCTCGAAGCAGAGTCACTCATCTTGGAATTTGACTCATCAAGAGAGGCGTAATATGAGTGAAGGTTAATCTCAACGAATATATTATGATAATAAAATTTCTTTTCAACTCCATCATTTTCAGAAGTTTGATTCTTTGAGAACATTTTAATAAGACCATTTCTGAAATTTTCAGTAAATCCTCTTGTATTAAGAACATCATCGAGAGAACCTTCACCTTCCATTTCAACTGATTTAAAGAAATATGTAAAATCATAGGATGGTTCGGTTATTTTAACATCGCTTATACAGGTC
>CAZVFJ010000106.1:0-10869 GCA_964625825.1 uncultured Leptospirales bacterium
GATTTATCTCTGAAAATCGCGCTGGCACTCCAAGTGATGGAGTCGATGTCCCCCAGCGTCCTGGCCCCATGAGCATCATGTTTAAATTATTATCTTCGGAAGCAAGCCTGTTCAGTCTCCCTACAATCCTCGCAGTTTCGAATTTCCCCGATTGTGTCAATGAGGAGTATGCCTCAGGATCAACATATATAATTCTATTAATATTCTGCTTTATACTCCCGCCCAGAAAACTTCTCTCACACCTGAAGAAAACATCTTTATCGGAGAGAATTTCCGGCAATAACATTTCATCCATAACACCCTTAGCCTGATAAGGCCTGCACTGAAGGAGGTTCAACCTGTAACTGCCTGAATTTGAAAAATTTACTGTAAATTCAATATCAACATGATAGTCGTAGGCAGAACGAAGAGTCTGGAGGAGCTTTTTCATCTTCTCTGCAAAATCAGTATCGCGCAAAAACGGATCAAAAGAGACGAGCCATGGTGTTGCGTGCTCAAGTCCCATTTCACTGATCGCGGCTGCTGTTTCGGGATCGAATGTTCCGATCCTCTGCATTTCATAATCGGGAAGTTCCTTCATGAGAATCCCCAGGGGTACTGTTTCAGTTTCATTTTTTTCTATATTAAGTACATCCGCATTATGCTGCGAAAATTTCTGAAGGTCATCCATCCCCGCGTGACTTCTTCTCGATGGAGAATCCAGGGCAACAATTCTCGGGTAATCCCCCTCAACCCTGTCCACCGCACGGGTGCCAAGACCGAAAACTATACGGAGCATCCCGGCCTCAGGGTCCATATCACTCTGCCAAACATATGTGTTATACGAAAGCCCGACTCCACCAATGTCCGGGAAGAAATATCTGCCCCTGTGAGCACCGGAGACCCGCTGCACAAGAAGTGCCATCTGCTCATCAAGACGGTCGAGACCCCGCTGCGCGCGGTATGCCAGCGCGTCCTCGTTCATTGTGCTTGCGTATACATGCCGCACGGCGTCCACAAGCCTGGCAAATCTATCACCCGGAGTTCCCTGATTTACACAAAAAATGCTTTCATATTTCCCGGCAAACGCGTGCCCGTAAGTATCCTCAAGCAGGCTGCTTGACCTCACGATAAAAGGAGACTGGCCGAAGTATTCTATGATCCTCATGAACTGCTCACTGACCTCGTCAGGAAAGTTTCCGGTAATCATCCTCTGCTGAATTTCACGTGCTATACTGTAGTAGCCTTCACCGGTTTTATGTTCCAGAAACATCTTCCATAAACCGTTCTGCACAAGGTAAGTATAAAAAACATCCGACCCTATAAAAAACGAATCATGCGGCTCCAGAATCCGCTCCCACTCTGCGTCTCTGTCTTTCTGAAGAATCTTTCTCGCTATGAGCATCCCGGTGCTCTTCCCTCCTATAAACCCTGACCCGATAAGCCTTGAGTTTATTGAAATAAAATCATCTATATCAAGATAACTACGGGCGAGGCTTATAATTCTTTCATCCCTCCCTATAATCAGTCTGCAAAGCCTGTTTATCATAATATCAATTTCTTCTAATGTTCCACCCTGCGACTTCAGCTCCTCCACGTCGAGAAAAAGGCGGTCCCAGAAATCAAGGTTACGTTCTGTATTTGACGATGTTATTTTTTGAAGATGGCTGATGAAGTCTGCTACATCCGCACTGTTCATAATCGGATAAAAATGCTCCCCCTCCCTTTTATGAGGAAAAAACATTGTGGGTGAATAGCGGCTCCATACCTTCAGCGGGTGAACATATATATTCCCTTCAAAGCTATGTATATCAATAAGAAGCTGAGTTGTCTCCCTTATGCGTGCAATGGTCTTGTAATCATGGCTGTTTCTTATAATGGCGAAGTATGCCACAGTATTGAGTTCAAAAAGATAGGGGCATGTTATATGGAAAAAATTACCGATCATCATATCTGTGGCCCATGCGGATAAAAGGTCAGAGAGCGAGTCAAAAACATAAAAAGCCTCTTCCCCTGCCTCAGCGATAATCGTATGCACGCTTAGCGCGAAGGACTCAAAGCCCGAAAAGGCATTTAACACGTGAATTTCAACGCGCTGATCATCCGGCTCGAAGAGCGGAGCGTGTTCTGCAAACCTCATGTAAAGAATTTTACGCCCGTCCCGGTGCGCCTGTTCCACGAATGGCAAAGCGAATTCCCTGTAGTCCGAGATGGAATCAACCTGCCAGACAACATTGTCCCCGAGATAGATGCTCTCAACAATTTTGTCAAAGCCTTTAAGCCCGCTATTTACATGTTTAACCGGATTCATACTCATCCATGAACACCCCTATTTTAGTATAGAATACTATTGCGAAAATATCATCAGGAGGGAAAAGATTTTCAATAAATAAAACAGGTATACGGTGTGTATTAATCTTTGTGCGGATGAGAATGTTATATTTTTTACATGGCTGTAACATGTATAGACACAGTATATTGCATCTATACATGTTAATTTTCACTTTCTACAATGATATTATTGTTTTAAAATATCAAACATTCTATTTCTCGGGATTGGGATAAGTGATTTAGCCTCAACCAGTGCGTCGATTTTATCCGGAGACACAACAGCACTGCCAATATTCCATTTCACAAATATCCATTGCTCAGGGATATTTAGATAATGTCCTTCAACTTCACTCCACCCTATAGAGATGTCGGCATCACTTATATATTTATTAACAGGAGGATAAACCAGTTTCAATGATGAAGTTTCATCAGGGAAATACCCGTCGTTACCCCACATCAGACTTTTTGTCCTGAAAGAATAAATCTTACCGTCGGCAACAACCTTAGTGAAACAGTCAGGGAGAAGAACGCCATTTATCTTAAGGTAACCGCTTCTCCCTTCAGAACGTGATCCTTTGTTTGAATATTTTATTTCATGGATAACCGAGAGTTTTCCGGAACCGTTTTTTGCAGAAGCCGAAGTGCAGCCGAAAAAAAATCCCGCCAGTATAATTATTGCAATTGCAGCAAATGTTTTTTTCATATATTATCCATAATTGATTTATTTATTCCCCCTGCTCCGCGAGTAATCAAATACTTCAACTCCGGAGCACTGAGGAAATATAAAAATATATTAAGTAATATTAATATGTGTAGTAATTAAAATTACTCAAAGTCCCGATTGTCTGCGTATCAAACCACTTATCAAGCAGTTCAAACCAGTTTTCAACAGTACCGTTAGACGCTGTAGCACCATCGATACACCATGCGAGTTTACCAAGAGGAGCCCCTGTATATGCACCGCTTATATCCATAGCGTTGTACCAGTCCTGCCAATACCAGAGATTAACCCATTCAGCACCATTACCTGTAACGTCAGCAGAGGCCTGGCAATCTCCATCCGGGAAAAATATATGCACACCGTTCAGACCGGAAGTGAAACCTGAAAAATCAGAATTTGCGAATGAATATAGAACCATACTGTCAACAGCACTTTTTAGTGTTGAAGCATATCCCTGAATTGTTGAGCTGAAATTCGAACTGCTCTCAACAGCATTTGCAAAAGCATATAGATCAAAGAATGGATAAAATGCCCATTCATTAATATCAGTTTCATCAAAATAATGCAGCATGTTTGCCGTAAGAGCATTTCCTCTCAGCGTCTCCATGTCAGTCTTTTCAGACTCAGTATCAAGCTGCACTGCAAGGTTATCTACTGCTGTTTTTACAGATGAAACCATTGAAAGATCAAGACATGTCAAAGACTGGCTGCTATCTGAAATTGTTGAATCTCTCTGTTCCTCAACAATAATTGCGCCAAGCTGCTGTGCGGTAATGGTTGCCGGATCATAATAAAGTTCATACCCGCCTGAAGTTGTATCTACCGTACCATTATTCCCTCCTCCGCTTTTAACCCTTCCGAGAATATTGGTATATTGCCATCCGTAACCTGTTTCAGTAGGAGCTGATGCCACCATTATCTGGGCATTAAACCCCCCGTTTCCGGTCCTGAACTGATAGGCAAACTCAACTGAAGACATGAGACACGCATCAAGACCAAAAAGATTAACGGATTCTGTAGATGTGAGAGTATCAGTAATTTCAGCCGTATAAAGAAAATCATCCCCACTGGTTGTGTCATAGCATATATCCTTGGTTACCACTCCTGAATCCCCAGGTTGCAGCAGGGAAGCCCTTGATGAAAAACTTCTCGTAACAATGCTCGCGCTTTTTGAACCTCCACCATGATTTGATAAAATAAGCGCATATTTATCAGCTGGGAATTTTGCCTTACAGGCCTGGATAAATTTTTTAAGAGTAGTGGCATCTCCCATATTAGCTTCATAGGTCGTGTCGTATCCTATTTCAGAATATAATCCTCCATCAATTCTTTCCGCTTTTCCATTCGATATTCTGAACATCCTGGTATCTGTGAAATTAGCGTTTAATATAGTCGAGTTTGTAGAGTAACCGGAAATTCTGTCCACAATGAGAATCAGGTCAACACCCTGGTCATCAACATAGCCTGTTCTCATCTCCGCTATATCATTCAATATATAACTTTCCAAGTCATTATCCGCATCACCATAATACATTATGGTTAATTTCCTGTCTTTTGTTGTAAATGTACCCTCAGTAGCTGAAGCTATTGTATTACCTGCTATGTCTTTAAGCCCTGCACCTATCTTGAATTTATAAACAGTTTCATAGTTCAGATTATAATCAGGAGTAAGCGTAACTGTTTTTGTTGAAGGATCGTAATCATATAAAGCATCAACTCCATAGCCATTTGTGTCCTCCAGGTCTAAATTGTCCATAAGAGTATTTTCATCAACATCTTCACTGAAAGTAATCGAATAAGTTGAATCAACAGAGCAGGCAGTTGAGCCATCTGCCGGACTATAACTGCTTACTGCAGGTGATGTCCCATCTGTAGTTGTGAAGTCCCACGTTACATTTGAAGTCATTGCTCTGTTACTGAGATCTTTGATGCCTGTTGTTGCGGTTGCAGTATAGGTAGTGGGACCGATATCAAAATCGCTTGCAGGATCAAACGTAACAGTTTTTGTCGCATCATCATAAGAAACAGTTCCACTTACAGCAAATGAATCCGATTTTCTTTTAACTGTTACAGTCGATGTTGTAACTGTTGAAGGATCAAGTCTCTTGCTAAAGGTGAGTGTAAGGTTTACATCTTTGGCAACATTGATCGCATTTGACAGGGGAGTATGTGATATGACCACTGGAGGTGTAGTATTAGCCCGTGTTGTAAATGTTGATGTAAACTCAGATACGAGCGCTACATTTGAAGCGTCTTTTACGCTTGTATATACCATTACAGTATAATCTGTTTCATAATCAAGATCGACAGAAGGGTTAATGGTAACAATATAGGTTCCTGAGTTATAAATCACTTCTGATGTTACTTCACTCCCCCCCTTGAAGAGTTTTATATTTGTATTATTTATTGTAAGAGCATTCATCGCCTCACTGAAAGTCAATTCTATATTACCCGAAACTGTAAAGTCTCTTGAACTATCAACTGGATTAACTGAAACAGTAGGTGCTGTTATATCTGTAGTTGAACCAACAGTAAAGCCGAATGTCGCATCTGCTCCGATAGCATTACCACTTAAATCAGCTATTGTAGAGTTTAGCGTAACCGTTACAGAAGTGTTGCTATTGATTGATGCGGATGGAGTAAAAACAGCTGTTTTATTGTCCGAAGTAAGAGATATAGTACCGCTTATATTCCCGGTTCCATCTGAAGCAGTAAAGGTTGATGTATCCACAGTGGTTATATCCACTGCTTCAGAAAATGTAACTGAAATCCCTGTATTCCGAGCAACATTGGTTGCCCCTTCAAGAGGATTGGTTGAAATGATCGAAGGAGGTGTTGTATCAGATAAGGGGCCACCTCCACCACCTCCACCGCCTCCACATGAGATTAAAATAAATAAAGAAAATACAAATAACGATTTAAAATGTGGTTCAAACCGTATTAGCAGATTTAATAAATTCATAATAAATACTCCAATAAATCAATTAATATATACATATCACGATTTTATAAATATTTTCATTATTATTAACACAGTTTTTGCGTTAATAATAATGAAAAAATATATACAACAGTTGTATAAATCATAATATAATTATGAATATAAAAACTGAAAATAAGAATAATGTCAAGTTTTTAAAAAGAACTAAAAACATGAAACTACTTTAAAATTAAAAGGTTAGATGAAAAATACTATATAATAAAAAAAGCTGACTTATATACCTGTTAAACCAGCTTTAAGTCCCTAAATTTTTACCCCAGACTGAATTTTACAGCATCTCTCACTCTGCGCGCATTTTCCCGTGCCTCTTCGATAGTTTGTCCGAGTGCGAGGCCAACTCCCATTCTCCGGTGATCGCTGACTTCAGGCTTCCCGAAAATTCTGATTGCGGTAAAATCTTCTGCAACTGCCGAATCCACATTTTCATACACAATCTCTCTGGAATCACCGTAGGCGAGTATCGCCGCGGATGCGGCCGGGCCGTACTGCCTGAGCATAGTTACAGGTAAACCGAGGATCGCTCTCACATGCAGTTCAAACTCCGACATATTTTGAGAAATCATTGTCACCATCCCTGTATCGTGAGGACGCGGGGACACCTCGCTGAAAAAAACCTCTTCACCCCGGATGAAAAGTTCCACTCCGAAAATTCCATATCCGCCGATACCATCGGTAATCGCCTTTGCGATACGTTTTGCCTCAGTAAGAACATTCTCCTTCATCGGATGCGGCTGCCACGATTCCCTGTAATCCCCGTCAATCTGAAGATGGCCGATGGGGTCAACATAAGTTGTCCCTCCCCTGTGTCGCACGGTAAGGAGAGTAATCTCATAATCAAAATTAATAAACTGCTCAACAATTACACGGCCAGCCCCGCTCCTGCTCCCTGACTGTGAGTAATTCCATGCACGGTCAATGTCGCTCTCAACCTTTATGATGCTCTGCCCCTTACCGGAAGAACTCATGATCGGCTTAACAACGCAGGGAATACCAAGCTCCTTCACCGCTGCGAGAAACTCGTCTTTATTGTCCGCGAACCTGTATGGCGATGTTTTCAGGCCAAGCTTTTCAGAAGCAAAACGCCGTATACCCTCTCTATTCATTGTGAGCTTAGTTGCCATCGCGTTGGGGATAACATTGAACCCCTCCCCTTCGAGCTCAAGAAGCGTATCGGTTGCTATTGCCTCAATTTCAGGTACAATATAATGGGGCTTCACCCTCTCCACAATTTCCCTGAGCTTTACTCCGTCAAGCATATTGAAAACGTATGATTCATGCGCAACCTGCATGGCGGGGGCTCCCTCGTACCTGTCGCAGGCAATTACATATATTCCAAGCCTCATGGCCTCAATAACTACTTCTTTACCCAACTCTCCTGAACCGAGCATCATAAGCCTTGTCTGTTTTTTCCCGGCCGGTGTTCCTATCGAAATCATTATTGCTCCTTCACAAAAAATATTTTTATAACAAAAAACCTCAACAGGGCAGCTTTTAGTCAACACAATTATTTTCATTTTTCATCCCCTTATCTCCTTAAAAAAAGATAAAAAACTCAAAAAAAATTTGGTGACATATACTTGACAGTGAACTACGGTTGAATAACTCTCCAAATAGAGAATAGATTAATGACTGAAAAGAAAAGATACAACCTGAAAGATATGCTCCTCCTTGAGAACCTTCATGATTCTGATGAACTAATGATGCTACGTGAAAATCCTGTTGAGCTAATTGACCGTGGTTATGAATACCTCGATAAATGTGACTATGCCAAGGCTTTTAATATATTCAAGGTAGGAGCCGAGATAGACCGGGCTGACCCGGATATTCTTAACGGGCTCGGCATTGCTTTGTGCGAAATGGGATTACTGAAAGAAGCAAAACAGATTCTTGAATATGCCATAATAAAAAATCCCG
The DNA here is from genome assembly GCA_964625825.1 of uncultured Leptospirales bacterium. Taxonomy (GTDB): domain Bacteria; phylum Spirochaetota; class UBA4802; order UBA4802; family UBA5550; genus UBA5550. The sequence continues at coordinate 7,947 of CAZVFJ010000106.1, forward strand.
ATGATCCTATTATTTACGCGAATATGGCGGGCGTATTATGGGAAGAATATGACTACAACAATGCAATATACTATTACACTAAATCTATCGAACTTGATTCAGAAATAGAGGAGACTTTCTTTAACCTGATAAATCTTTATATGGAAACAGGGACGCTCTTTATGGCTTTGATTACATGTAATAATTTCATTGAAAAATTCCCCGATAATGAAGAAGCTCTTTCTTTACGGGAAGATATAATCCTGAATATGGGTTTATCTATTATTTAATATTCTTCAGGTAGTTTTCCGCACCATTTTTTTCATATGCAGCAACAAGCTTTTTAAAATCATCCGCCCTCTCGATCTTCCAGGAAACATCCTCCCTTATCATCTTCAGATCAAGGGTATAACCTGCGAGATTTTCCGTATGGTGCTTTTTAAATCTCAATTTAATAAATGCTGTTTCATCTTCAATTTTTTTACCTGTAATTTCATACTCGGCGTCTGCCGGTATAAATCCCAGTACATCAGTTGCGGACTCTTCACTCATCCCTGTGAGTTTCATATATTTCTTTAAATAACTGATTGTATCATCTGTGTAAAGCTGCATAACCTCCGAGGTCCCGCCTTTCTCTTTAAGCAGAAAAAGAACCTCCTCCGGCGAACCGGCTTCTATTTTTTTCCCACAACCAGCCTGGGTAAAAACCAGTGCTATTAAAAAAATATTGATAATTCCATGGATTGAGGGCATCTTGTTTTTACGGATTCTATCCGTGTAAAAATAATTGAGCAGCTTTATCATTTCGAACCTCCATCATTTCTTCGGGTGAGAAATCTGGAATTACTCAAGAGAAATATTTATGCCATAGCAATTATTATAAATTTTAAGCAAAAATATGATTTCTTCATTATGGACTATTGCCGGATAACGGAGACCTTAATGAATTTTCATATTATTACTGAAATTGCCTTTACTTTAATCATTGATAACAACGGATCACATAATGTCAACAGGTAAAAAAATCTCTTTATTACTAATGCTTTTATTGCTTCTGCTCACCCCATGGCAACCTTCCAACGCTGAAGAGAGGAAGACAATTTACACCATCCTCCTGAAAGATCTTAATGGAAATAATGCATGGCTTCCGTATATAGGAGAATACCCTTTAATAATAATTTATGAGGATTTCAGAAATATTGATGACAACAGTGATCTTTACCGGAAGACGTTGAAACAACCGCAGCTTTATGAAAAAATAAAATTTATCTATATATCTAATACTGCCCCGGCATGGCTTACACCTGATCCGCTAATTTACCATTACTTCCGCGAGAGAGAAAACACGTACAGCAAAATAAAATTTCTGATAGATAACAACAGAAGTTTACAAAAAAAATGGAGGCTCCTTGATTCAGATAAAAAAGCAGTTATAATAGTTGTGAGCAGAGATGCAGAAATTATTGATATAAAGTATATTTCTCATGGCAGAAAAGGTATTGAGCAGGTTATAGACAGGATTAGTGAAATTTTTAGATTTTAATGTACTCCGCCATTATCAGAAAGTCCTCTGTAAAGCCTGTCGGCTTTATACCTGTGGTGAAGTTCATTCATTACGATCTCCTTAGCCACGAGGTCAAGGTCATCCCATAAAACAGGCTTTCCTTCAGCACAATTCAGAATTATCTCACCTGTCTCCCTGTTCAGCGTGATTTTCTCCATTTCAAGGGGGAGAGAATTTCCATCCTGTGCATAGATATTAATGTATGCGGCAATATCCGCAGAACTATTCTCAAAAGTTTCAAGTATTTCAAATACAAATACCGACATAAGCATTCCGAGTTCAAAAGATTTCTGTTCTATATCTATCATCTTAAGATCAAATCTGTCTTTTTCCATTATTTACACGGACTGCCGGGTCACGCGCCTCTCATAAGAAACGAAAATTTAAACGGGACATGATTCACTTTCCCCCTGAGAAATTTTTTACTGCTCTTTACATGTCCGCCAGGATTTTCCGAGACATACCATCTCCCATTCATCAGGGATAAATTAATTTCATTAAGTCCCTTTATCCCTATTCCATTAATCGCATTGCCGTAAATACACTCCATAAAACCAGCTGATCCTGTTATGAAGAGGTCAGCACAAACTTCGTTCTCCTCATTTATGAAGAGACAGCTTACAGTAATCATGCCATGCGGCAAACCCCTGCTGCCACTCCCTTCAAAAAATGCTGTTTCCTTGAGATAAACAAGCATACCATTATCGCCCGATGTGATTTCGGATATCTTCGCTTTTATATTCGTCAGAAGATCTAATGTTTTTTCGTCATGGTTCTGCATGAAAATTCTCCATTTAAAGAGTCATATCTAAAGAATTAATCGGCAGAAAATGTGGAATGGTTTAATATAATTGATGCGGAGACAGATATGAAAAAAAATTTTTATCTGCCGCGAGAGGGACTCGAACCCTCACAGGCGTACACCTACTAGACCCTGAACCTAGCGCGTCTACCAATTCCGCCATCGCGGCAAAGATAAGATTTAATACAAATTTATACCCTCTTTTGTCAAACAATTTTCAGAGGGATAGAACAAACTCCAAAAAAACTTAATTTTTAAGGACTTTGTTCTGATGGCCCCGCGAGGCTCTATAAAGGACTATTACCAGCTAACTCCTGAAATTTTATACATATTTTTCGATGCTGACGATTTTAAAACTTCTATCTTCGTCATCAATTTTAAAACTTACATTTTCACCGTTCTTTTTCCCCATCATTGCTTTTGCAATGGGTGACCGGTATGAAAGTATTCCTTTTTCAAACTCTGCATCCCATGGACCGAGTATTGTAAAGCTCCAGGCTTTCCCTGTCTCTGCATCTTCAAGATTTACCCTTGTACCGATACTTACACTCTCGGTATTAATTTTTGAAGGATCAAGA
>CAZVFJ010000107.1:0-10800 GCA_964625825.1 uncultured Leptospirales bacterium
TCATCTCATCACTGGCAAAAATTGTTAAGCAGGTGATACTCGGACAACTTATTGTACTTGGCGATGTCTTTGACCGTGGGGATGAACCGGATAAAATACTCCGGATACTCTCCCAGAAGGATCTTAAACCCTTTGTGAAGTTTGTATGGGGAAACCACGATATACTCTGGATGGGGGCCGCCGCGGGAAACAAATCGCTCATAGCTGAAGCTTTAAGGATAAGTGTCCGCTATGACAATCTTGATTTTCTGAAAAGGCTTGGTATCGATATATCAAAACTTACCGCACTGGCTGAAAAATTATACCCGGGGAATATCAGCGGAAATTTTAAGGCAAAGGGTGAAGTCTCAAGGAAGATGGAAAAGACTCTTGCAATGATTCAGTTCAAACTTGAGGAGGAGACTATAAAGAAATATCCTCAGCTCGGGATGGATTCGCGTCTTAATCTTGAACGTTTTGCTGAACTTATAAAAACAGGGCAGACATCCGGACTTGCCGATACTCACTTTCCCACTCTTATTCTTGATGATCCGCTCAGGCTCACAGATGAAGAGAATGAGGTAATTGATGATCTTGTGAACCAGTTTGTGACGAGTAAACAGATAAGAAGACTCATGGAATATCTTTTCCAGGAGGGGAAACTATACCATATAAATAACTATATCATGAATATCCATGCGCTTGTACCGAGCACCGAGGATGGGAATTTTGATGAACTCTATGGTAAGAAAGGGAGGGAACTTCTTGACCATATTGAGTTTACAATAAAAGATATAGGTGATAATTATCTTAAGGGGAAAAAACAGGAGCCTTTTCAGCTTGCAATGATGTTTTATCTCTGGTGCGGCCCTAAATCGCCTCTATTTGGCAAGGATGCCATGAAGACATTTGAAAGATATTTTTACAGGGATAAGGAAACACACAAAGAGAAAACTCTCTACTGGGGGAAAAATATTCAGAACCCTGATTTTATCAGCAGGCTTATGGATGAATTTAATATAGAAAGGATAGTTTTCGGGCATACTCCGGTTGATGTAAACAAGGGACAGAAGATTGCCACACCGGATGGGAAGGCTATTAATATTGACGGAGGTTTCTCTGAGGCATATTTAAACAGGGGGCATTCGCTGATTCAGACCCCGTATTCTCTATATGCGATTATACTCCCTGCGTCTGAGGAGATTATAGATCTCCGGAAGAAAAAAGAACCTACACGGCTCAGGTTTGAGATGATTGATACATTCTCTGAGCCAAAGAAGATTAAAGATACATTTGCGGGGAAACAGCAAATTAAAAGAAAAGACTTTTTGCTTGATGAACTGAAAAGGTTTCGTGATGTTGAAGGGTAGACCCTGTAATCAGGGCTTAACCTTTCCATAATTAGTCTTTATATATTCATCAAGAAATTCTTTCGGATTATCAACCGCTTCTCCGGGAACTGTAAAACTTTCGAGCTTCATTAGCCGTATTCCGTGGAAGTAGTCGTGGAAGAGATCATCACAGAGGTCTCTTACTTTCATATTCTGAATTTTTGATTTTTCTAAAATTTTTTTGAATGCCTCATCGTCAAAGTTCAGATATATTCCGTGATCAATGAGAAATTCTTTTTGAAATCTTTTAATGCCGTCATCCAGAAGCATCTTTTCAAGGACAGCTTCACCATTATTAATCACTTCAAGATCAACTGTAAGGTTTTTTATTCCTGTTGAGGGAAGTTTTTTCTCAAATTTAATCAGTACCTTTTCAAAAACGCTTAGCAGCCCCCTTGCACCGGTCTTTTCATTATATGCTCTTGATGCAAGTTCAAGAAGTGCATCATCTGTAAAATTAAGTTCTATGCCATAAGCCTTGAAGTCCATTTTTTTGCCGAGAACGACAGTGCTATACCTGTTTTTGAGAATTTTAAATAATCCTCCCGCATCGAGTTCATTCAGCATAATGTATACAGGAAGCCTGCCGACAAATTCCGATTCAAATCCGAATTCTATAAGATCTTCTGTCTTAAGGTTTTTCAGGATGTCCCTGCTCTCCTGGGGCGAAATTTTGTTTTTATCAAAACCTATGCTTTGCATATTCAGCCTTTTGCTGATAATTTCATTAAGACCGGCAAATGCACCGGAAACGATGAAAAGTATATTTTTTGTATTAATTTTCTTTCTCGTAACCTTTCCTGTTTTCTGTGCCTCCATAGCTGCCTCAACCTGTGATGCGAGGTCGTGAGGAGTCTTGAGGTCAACATCTGAATCCTCCATTAATTTAAGGAGGTTTCTTTGAACGCCCGTACGTGAAACATCAGGTCCGTGCATATTACCTGACGAGGCGATTTTATCTATCTCGTCAATATAGATTATTCCATATTCAGCCCTGGTGACGTCGCCATCAGCCTCGTGAACAAGCTCGCGTATAAGATCTTCAACATCCCCGCCTACATACCCGGTTTCACTGAATTTAGTAGCGTCAGCCTTGACAAAAGGTACACCGAGCTTTTTAGCAATCAGTTTGATAATATAGGTTTTCCCCACACCTGTCGGACCGATGAGAAGCATGTTGCTTTTTATATTACCGAGAATTTTCTGGTCTTCAGGGATTGTCTTCTCTATCTTCATCCTGTTGAAGTGAGTACATACTTTTGTCGCGATAACCTCTACCGTAGATTCCTGTCCTATAACATATCTGTTAAGGTACTCCTCAAGTTCTTCAGGAAGTATATTAAAATTAATTTCAGATTCATGAACTTTTGTGCCGGGATGATCACCTACTTCTTCTGGTTTCTCCTGCGCTTCCTCGGGATTCATTTTGAGAATCTCTTCAAAAGCATTTTCATGTTCTGCGGATGGTTTAGTCATTTAATAGCCTCGATTTTTTTAAAACTGATTAATAAGATATCATTCATCTTTATTAGGTTACATTATATCTGATTTTATAAGCCGGCGGAATTCATCTTTAACTTTAAAAACCGGATGTGATTATTTTATAATAGATTAGCCTAAAATATAAGGAGTCCTGTTCCAATCAAATATTTTAAATTTTTTTATTAAAAAATAAAAAATAAATTGACATATACTAAACAAATATATACTATATATTTGTGTAACGGTAATTTAATGAATAGTAATAAAAATATTAAAAACTCCAACATTTGCCCTGACTGTGGTATGAAGCTTATACCGGAATCCGGGTGTTTTTACTGTCCTCTCTGCGGTTATTCTATCTGCCGCTTATAAAAATCAAAGTAAGAGAGAGTTCAATGAATGCATATGCTACACAATCAAAGGAAAGTATACGTTTTTATCAGGGTGGAAGAAAGGAATATGTTCGTGAGCGCAACATTGGAAAACGGAATGAAAAGGGACCTGTCAGAACTTCAGAGAGTGCATACGGACAGCTCCTCCGTGAATTTATGGGAACCCCAGTCGAGAGCAGAGGCGTGAAACTCTACCCGGCAGAGAACCTGTTATAAAATTTGAAACTATTTTAAGGCCAGAGCTTCCTCTTTAACCTCGCCAATTTACCCGAAAATTAAGCCCCCCGATAATAGGCTCTGCGCTTTGAATATAATAAAAAAGGAACTGATACAAAGCAGTTCCTTTTTTATTATATTCTGTTTCATTAATTATTGCCGAAGGAGGGAATCGAACCCTCATGAGGTTGCCCCCGCCGGATTTTGAGTCCGGTGCGTCTACCAGTTTCACCACTTCGGCCGGTTTTTGTTTGTTATATTTTAAAAAAAGATTGGATTTATATTACTCAGGTTGAGGCAGTTCGTCAACCTCTATATACTTCCCTTTTGCCCTTGCGACAATTTTACCCATCTCATTTTCAATTTCAGCTCTGTTTTCAATTACCTTCTTGCTTTTTTTGACGAACCAACCCCTGATATAGAGATTTTCACCTATAAAAGCTGGCTGCAGATACCTGATTGTTAATTCGCTGGTAATTGCCATTATTTCAAGGTACTTATTGACAGTTATCATTGTCTCGTCAAGAAGCGTGGCAACTATTCCCGAGTGGATTATATTTGGTACACCTTCAAGTAATTCATGTGCAGCAAATTCACCATAGGCTGTTTTTGTGTCGTCATCAAACTGAAGCTTCAGTTTTAACCCGACATCATTTTCCTGTCCACAGCCGAAACATATATTATCTTCATACTCTAACATGGGCACTTATTTTGAATAAATGCTGTCTTTTGTCAAGAACTTTTTGATTTTGGAGTATCAAGCTTCTTCATTACCATATCTATTTCGTCCTGGTCAAGCCATTCGTCAATCCCGATTTCATCAGAATCAGTCATCATCATGTACATTTCAAGAGCCATAATGAGATCCTCTTTGGTCAGGACACCCATTGTAACAAGGATCTCGCCAAGAAGCCTCTCTTTATTATCGTTTTGAAGTTCGAGAGCTTCCTGTAACTGGGTTGCATTAATTATCCCGTTTTCTATGAAGAATTTACCTATTTTGTAATCTTCTTCTTTTGTGTTTTCCATGATGTTTACTCCACCCTTAAAATTAAATGTATAAATAAAGAAATGTCAATGTCAAATTTTATTTAATATTCAGATTAAAAGTTGAATTATTTCATTAATATTTGTATACACGTTTGAGTTATTTTACGATTCAGAATTGATTATATTCATAACGCAGCTGCCGATCAAATATTCATATTGATAACTGGATGGTAACATTTTGAAAAATTTTATCCTGGGATTATTCCTGATAATTATCATAGCAACTTTTACAAGTAATATATCCGGTAAATCATTTTCCCGGAAATACGGGTATACCGGAGTAAAGGTCTGCAGGGAGTGCCATGGGGAGGATGCAATAGGGAACCAGTATAAAATATGGGCCGCTTCTCCGCATGCAAAGGGATACCTGGTTCTGACAGGTAAAAAAGCTGAAGATATAGCTGCTTTAAAAGGTTTCGCTGAGCCGGCAAAGAATAAAAAGTGCCTTAAGTGTCATACAACTGGCGGAGGTGAATCGGCTTCTGTTTCAGGTGAAGGAGTCGGATGTGAAGCCTGCCATGGACCGGGCGAGAAATATCATACAGCAGGTAATCATGTGGATTACTCCAGCAGAGAAAACGGATACAGAAGAGCAATAAAACTCGGTATGAAACCTATTCTCGGAATTACCTCATTGAGCAGGAGGGAGAAACTCTGTCTTTCCTGCCATACAGATTCAAGACCATGTTATGAATATGATTTGAAAGATCCGTATAAATATAAAATACCTATACAGGTAATAGATTTATTAATGAAGGGTGATGTGAATTTCAGGCACCCGCTCCGCAGGTAGGGCGTTTACCCTGTGACTGAGATAACCTGAGCCACCTTATACCGTCGATTTTGACCAGCGATGTTGTTATCTGCTCCGTATTATTTATCATTGATTCAATATGATTTGTAGCGAATATACATTCATTTGAGAATGCCTCCCCCTGTATGCTGTAATATATCTGTGAAAGGGGAGTAGATGCGTAGTTTTTGAATTTTTCAATATTAAGGTAACTGTTGAATTCCATTGAAAGAGTCATAATCTCCTTTTTAAAAAGGAGATCAACAAGCATGCAGAACAGTTCCTGTGGTGAGTAGATGACTTTTGTGAGCCTGTTAAGCCCGTTAAGTATCTCATGCACAAAGAGTCCCTTGTTAAGTGATTTATAGGCCGCGACAGGAAATTTTTTTATATCGGAGTCTCCATAAGCTCTGCGTACTATTCCATTAAGATCGATTCCCTCTGTCCCGAGATTCAATAGAATCATATGTAGCTGGCTGTCGCGAAGCCCCGAGAAGAGAGAATCCGCGTCTCTGACAAATTCTACTTTATAGCCAAATCTTTTTATAATCCCGCTGAGCATGTTCCTGTTCGCGTCATCATCATCGAGTATGAGAAACGTACCGAATTTTTGTGAAGGCTTTGTCTGAAGAAATTTTATGTATGATATAATTCTCCCTGTATTAAAATGTTCAAGGCAGTCCGCGACACCATTTTGAAAGAGGAGATCGGATATAAATGGAGTAATTTTTTCGCAGAGGCATACCAGCTTTGTTTCTCTGTATAGAAGTTTAATAATTTCTGCGAGTCTGCTGCGATCGGTTTTATCGTTGTCAGTAAGTTCGAGGAGAGAATAATTTGCGTTCATTTTTTTAAGAGAGTTGCAAAGTTGTGAAGTTTCTGTCAGCGGTGAGTATTCTGCTACCTCAAACCCCTCCTTCTGAAAGCCGGGGATAAACTGTTTGTTGCGGAATGTTATCAGGTTTACTATCATTATTATGTCTCATGGTAAATTTTTAAAAAAATACAACAGGGGGGTAAAAGAGTCAATGAAGAAATAGAGTGCGCTACCGGATAATTCCATGAATTCAAACTTATATTTTCAATTAAGGGAGGATATTTAACGAATGGTAATGAGGGTATCATAGTTAAATAAAAGTTTAACAAAAAAATAAATAGGTGAGTCAAAGTGCTTGAATTATTGATTGTAAAGTTGTATATATAAACTGATAATTTAATTAAATCGGAGGTCTTATGGCTGAAGGCGGATTTGATTTTAAAAAACTTCTGGATGAAACAAAGGCTACACTTCTTACACCGGTTGAATATTTCACTGTTATGCCTAAAGAGGGCGGTTTTGGAGAGCCTCTGGTTAAAGCTGTGGTCTATTCAGTTATTGCGGGAGTTCTTGGTTTTATATGGGGAGCGCTCAAGCTGGGAGCTGCTGCCGGTGCATTCGGTGGATTTATCGGCGGCGGAATAGGTATAGCCGGGCTGATCTGGGCAATTGTTGGAGGGATTATTGCTCTTTTTATTAGCGGAGCAATTATTCTTGTTATCAGCGCGATATGCGGAGGGAATACAAATTATGAAGCAAATGTAAGGGTTGCGGCATCTCTTATGGCTCTTTTCCCTGTAAGTGCTATATTTGGTTTTATTCCGGGAATTAGCTTTTGGCTCGGCGAATTGATATTTCTTGCGATAGCACTTTACGGATTATACCTTCTTTATATTGCTGAAACAAAGGCTCTGGATGGGAAAGAAGGCACGGCAAAGGTCATCTCTATTGTTCTTGCTATAATACCTGTTCTGATGATACTCAGCACACTCCTCTGTGTTAAGGCTGTTTCGACATTCCCTGATCAGATGATGAAGAATATGCCGGTTGAAAATCAGCAGCAGTTTGATAAACTTGCTAATGAATTTAACAAAGCGCTGGAAGATGCTAAAAAGTCTCAGGAAGAAGGTGAGAAGGGGGAATAGAAGTAATCTTCTGACAGGCTTCCGGATTTTTTCCGGGAGCTTTATTCACCGATGTGCCTGATTTTCCCCGTCCGTATCATATAACAGATAAGATATTCTTCTATAGTTCTGTTTGGTCCTGCTATGCAGCTTTTCTTTCTGAATATTGCGTTCTCTCTCCTCCTCGAGTAAAAATGGTACATCTCGCGAGGATCCTGATAATTCAGCATCCTGTATGATTTATCTCTGCCAAGCATCTCGTTTATTTTTTCATGACTGAAAGAGGTGATGGAGTTACTGTCCATATAATTCTGTATGGAGAGCATCTCCTCGTGAGTCAGTCCCATGAGGTATTCACGCAGAGATTCGAGTGTGTTATCACTGAACTTTTCATCACTGATAAAATTGTCCCACTCAGGGTTTGACCTGCCGCAGAATATCGCAATCTCCGATATTCCCGCAAGTGTACCGTAAGCCGGAGTGAAGTTTATCCTTGCTTTCCAGAGATTATTAAGCACCGGGGAAATCTCTTCAACTCCTTTATAAATTCTGTTTTCCCAGATGCCCGCGAGAAAATAACCCGCCTCCCGGCGAATCATTGGCTCCAGTGACCCGTCAGCTACAATTGAGATGAATACATCTTCTGTCATAACAGAGAATACATTGTGTGTTATAATATCATTTATCTCCTCAGATTTTGAACATAGATCTTCATTGTTTTTGCAGATGTAAATTATGAGCAGGAGAAAATTTATTTTGGCTATTGTGAATCCTCTCCCCAGTACTGCTTTTGTTGGTGTATTAAGAACAAGGTTCAGATCGCGGTGAGAGCAGAGGTTTTGCACAAGGGTGTCAATAGTTCTCAGGTGAGGCCCAAGGTGCTGGTCCTGAAAAATGGAGGGGTATCTTGATATTGACTCAGCGAGGATCAGAAGTGATAAACGGGTTTCGTCAATACGGGTAAAATCCTCAAGGGCATCTATTTTTTTTAGCATCTCTGTAATCTGATCTAAGAGGTATTTTTCAGAGTTTGTAAAAACCTGTATGGAGGTCATTTTTTATATCCACATCTTTTTTTTATTTGCGTTGTATAAGATGTCTGTAAAGATATCTATATAACAAATATACCTGTTTCTGTAATTTTTGCAACGCATTAATGGAGGGACCCTGTTTTGGGCAAAATGAAATTCTTCTACTTTATAATAATTGGATCGCTGCTTATTTTTATGGGGTGTTCGAGTATGTCGGCGCGTGAAATGGAAGATAATTCCGTGGCTGTTTCAAATAATTCACTAACTCCGGAAAGATATGCTGCTCTGATCCCTTATGATGAGCGCCTGACAACAGTTATTAAAAATCCTTCGGTATACAATCCGGAAATTGCTGATAAAATTATTTTAAATGATGATTATATAAAAATCATTCTCTACGCAAAAGAGTTTGCCCAGGGTAACGCCGGCTACTTTGAGGTGGTCCCTGAAAATGGTGTGCCTGCTGATGTAAAGAAAGTTTTGTTTGACGGAGAAGATATCCCTTTTACAAAAACTTCATGGGGGTACAGGGGATTCTTTGCTGTTGCTCCGGAGGCTAAGCCGGGAAAAACTTTCTTTGCTGTTATTTATAGTACCAGTACCGGAACCGGAGTGAAAAAAATTGAAGGTACTGTGAATATAAGTGATGTCAAGTACCCTGTCGGGGAGTATCTTCTTGACCTTGGCAAATTTTCTGACAAAGAATATATCTCCCGCCCTGAATTTAAAAAATTAATAAAAGAGAGCGCTGAAGCAAGGAGAAAAGCTTTCAGCATTGTTTCTGACGATGCTGTCATAAATACACTCTCACACCCGCGGGATATGCATAAGGTGACAGGGAATTACTGGAAAAAAAGAATTTACGCAGCATATAAAAAGAAGGGTAAGAAAAAAGTCAAAGTGCGGGGGCACGTCAGTTATCATCGGGGGCTTGACCTGAAAGGGGATGTGGGAGCCCCGGTATTTTCAATGGCTGACGGCAGAATTGTTCTGGCCCGTGAAATGTTTTACGAAGGTAATATGGTTGTTGTTGATCACGGGAATAAAGTTTTTACATATTATATGCACATGGATAGTTTTAATGTCAGGGTGGGAGATTCTGTTAAGGCCGGCGATATGATCGGCAGGGTTGGCTCCACAGGTTCTTCAACAGCCTCGCATCTTCACGTTGCTTTAAGTATCCGGGGTGTGCATGTTCATCCGTTGAGCCTGCTTTCGCTTCCTGTGAGCAGGTAGATATCTAAGAATGATTTTTGTAACAAGTAATTTTGTGAGGATACAAAAATTAATATTTCATATATTTAAAATTAAACAGATAACGGGGTCTTTATGGATTACGCCGAGATTGAACTTCTCACTCAGGCAGTTAAGAGTGAAAATGGATTTATTGATGAGATAAAGAAAGAACTTTCTGCTGCTGTTATAGGACAGGAGAAACTTATTGAAAGGATTATTATAGCTTTTATTACAGGGGGGCATATACTACTTGAGGGGCTCCCTGGACTTGCCAAGACCCTGGCTGTCCGTTCTTTCGCCCGTGCTGTTGATGCTGAATTTAAACGTATTCAGTTTACGCCTGATCTTCTCCCCGCTGACCTTACCGGCACTCAGGTGTTTAATCCACGGGAGATGGATTTCTTTACACGGAAGGGGCCGATCTTCACAAACCTTCTGCTTGCTGACGAGATAAACAGGGCTCCCGCAAAGGTACAGTCAGCTCTCCTTCAGGCTATGGAGGAAAAGCAGGTAACTCTCGGAGAGACAACTTATCCTCTCCCTCAACCCTTTATGGTTCTTGCCACAGAGAACCCCATCGAGCAGGAGGGGACTTACCCGCTCCCTGAGGCTCAGCTCGACAGGTTTTTTATGAAAGTTCTTGTTGACTACCCGTCTATGGAAGAGGAGAGGGAGATACTCTCACGGTTCAGAGAAATAAGTGCTGACAGGATAAACAGTATAATATCACCGGAGAAGGTCAAAGAGAAGGCTGAACTTATAGAAAAAATTTATATTAATGATAAACTTATTGAATATGTAGTTGGAGTGGTTAATGAAACAAGGAGGCCATCCCGCAAGGACCTGAAAAAGTATATAGATTTTGGCGCCAGCCCGCGTGCTTCGATTGCCCTGATGAAGGCTTCACGCTGTGTTGCTTTTATGAACGGCAGGGGATTTGTCACTCCTGATGACATCAAGGAAATAGGTGCTGATGTTCTGAGGCACAGAGTCATACTTTCTTACGAGGCTGAAGCCGAGGGAAAGAGTGCTGATGATGTGGTGAAACTTGTTTTTGATTCGGTGGAGGTCCCCTGATTGGACTCGAAAGAAATTGCCCTGCTGCGGAAAATCAGGCTCGAGACAGGAAAGAAGATAAATACCATGTTTGCCGGGGAGTACCGCTCCGCTTTCAAAGGGTACGGTCTTTCTTTTGACAGCGTTCGCGAGTATATTCCGGGAGACGATGTGCGAAACATTGACTGGAATGTCTCCGCCAGAATGAATCATCTCTTCATCAAGGAATATAT
>CAZVFJ010000108.1:0-10758 GCA_964625825.1 uncultured Leptospirales bacterium
TACCACTGCGCCATTTGAAGGGAGTGTCCCTTTCTCTTTTCTGCGGGAGAGGACATAGTGCTCAATTATTGAACCTATATGATTCCCCGAAATAACATCAAATTCTCCTGTCTCTTTTTTAACAGCTATGCCCATCCTGTCCGCGTCCGGGTCTGTAGCTATTACAATGTCAGCGCCATGTTTCTGAGCGCAGGAGATAGCCATATCAAGGGCGTCCCTCTCTTCAGGATTAGGTTTTCTCACTGTAGAAAACGCGGGGTCAGCCTTCATCTGCTCCTCGACATAGATTACATCAGTGAACCCGAGCTTTTTCAGTACCGCCGGAATCAGGGTACCGCCCGTGCCGTGTAAAGGAGTGTAGACAATCCGGACATTGCTCTTTGCAATCTCTTCAGGAGCTATTGATAATGAAACCACTTCATTTATAAAACTTTCATCAACCGATAAACCAATCCATTCAATCATCCCCTTTTTCACGAGAGATTCAAAATTATCCTTTACTACATCAGTAATCTTTTCAACTTTTCTTACTTCATTAATGATATTTACATCATGAGGATTTATTATCTGCCCGCCGTCCTTCCAGTAAACCTTGTAGCCGTTATACTGCTTGGGATTATGGCTTGCCGTAATTACTATACCTGTAACGCATCCAAGTTTACGCACAGCATAACTAAGTTCAGGAGTGGGGCGCATTTCACTGAAGATATATGTTTTTATACCATTGGAGGCAAGTACTGCCGCGCTCTCCATTGCGAACTCCTTTGAATAGAGACGTGAATCATATGCTATCGCAGCCCTGGGATTTTTCTCCCCGGACTTCTTCACATAATTGGCAAGCCCCTGTGTAGCACGTGCGACAACGTAAACGTTCATCCCGTTTGTACCGTTTCTGATAATACCGCGGAGCCCGCCTGTACCGAATTCGAGCTCAACAGCAAAACGCTCATTCAGCTCCTTCTCATCATTTTTTGAAAGGAGCCCCTTTATCTCACTTATACATTTTTCATCATAAGGCGGCCTGCTCCATTCCTCAATCTTTTTAAGTACAGTTTCAGATAAAGCCATAATCATCCCTCCGCCATTTTATCTTTTAGATGATGTATAAAATCAATCTCACCGGGATCTTTTTCATTTAAAAGCGCAAGATAGTAGGATATCCAGTCGCAGAGATAAACACATTCTATGAGCCTCTCCCTGAAGGTTGCTCTCTCTCCATTGATTTTCAAAATACCGATATTTTCATTTTTGAGCAAATTATTTATTACCCGGAATCTTTTTTTAACGCGGGGATGCATATCTTCATCATATAAACTTACAATTTTATAATTTACTCCCTGAGATTTAAAAGTCTCCCACCCGACAATTTCATTATGATTCATCTCCGGGAATTCAGCTGACCAGGCGTGCAGCTTACTGTTTTCATTCAGCTGGCCTTTGAACCTCCGCCCTGCCGATTCATTGAAATCCGTTGCGGAGTATATGACAGGAACAACACCTTTAAGCTCTAATGCCTCCTTAAAAGCCCGTCCTGATTCAGAAGACCACTCTTCACCGAGTTCTTTCAGCATTGATATAATTTTAGCCGAATCAGCATCACTGAATGATGTGAAGTCAAGTTTATGCATTACCCGGAGAAGCGTAAAGAATGAGTTATAGAGGGCATATCGCGGCTGAAAACCTTTCTGAAGATAGACTACATCAGCACCATTTTCACACGCAACTTTTTCTGCCTCGCCGCCTGTTGTCAGGACGATGATCTGGCATCTCTTTTTAATGGCGGCATTAAGAGCGGAGATAGTCTCTTCAGTATTCCCGGAATATGAAGATGCGATAACAAGCGTATTTTCATTTGCGAATTCAGGGAGTGTATAGTTTCTGTTGACGATAAGAGATTTTTTTAATTCCGAACCGAGGAAGTTTTTCATCAGATCGCCGCTTATGGCAGATCCTCCCAGTCCGGTTATTATAATGTTTGAGATATTACCTGTATCTATTTTAAGAGAAAACCGGGTGTTCCATCCGTTTTCTGCCTGCTGCCATGAATCTTTTATAACTGAGAAAAGATTCCGGGAGTCAAATCTTCGTAGTTGGGTTAACATCTTTTACCTGTTTTAATAGGAATATTGTTTAATGTCTTTTATTATAGAAACAATTTATTAACAATATGATTTTCAGTCAATCAAAAGACGAAACCAGATTCGTGGTGCCTAAACAGAGAGTTGATATTACGGATGAAAGATAATCCCGGACATACTTTCTGCTTTTAATCTTTCCTTTGCGCCTTCACTGTATTGTGGGATAATTTTCAATAAAAAAGGGTGACTTCTAAGCCACCCTTTTTTATTGAAAATTTATGATAAAAATTACATAGCCATTGCTTCTTTGAACGATGAATGCCAAATCATTTCAGCCTCAGTGAACCTGTTTTTCAAACCAAGATCTATATAATAATCCATTAGTATCTTCAGGTGGAATATTTCCTGTTCTTCCTCTGAAAAATTTTCACACTTATCTGATAAAATATTAGAATATGCACTCTCAACCCAGTCAAAAAAATCCAGGTCCTTACCCTCAAATATCAGGTAACTTGAAATCATGTCAAACTTAACCGTATCAATAGCCCTGAAAAAAATCTTATCGTTTATCTCCCTGAATGTTGTACCCAGTTCAGCCTGGAAATAATCTCCCCATGTGGCGACATCAGGGAGAACACCGTATCTCTGCTGAAGTTTATCGAGATCATCCATGCTGAGATAATCTCTCCCGGAAACTCTGTCAATGAACTCCTTTATATGGATTAGAGAATTAATCCTCTCGATAGTCATTCCGTTTTCATTTATAACCGGCATAAGCGCCCTGTTTAAAAGTTCTGTCATCCCGCTGCTCCTCACAATTCATCTTTTCAGCTTTTATGAATATTTTCGGCATGAACGACTGTGGCGGGTGAGTGATTTTTCTTAAAAATTAAATATTAATTATACTCTTTGGAGGTTTTCGTATATTTCATATGGAATCGGCTTTGATGGAAGATAATAACCGATCTTTTCATCCTTATCTCCGTGGTAATCGCTACCCCCGGATGCTATAAGATTATATTTTTTCACAAGACGAAGGAACTCCTCAACATCTACAGGCCTGTGCATTGAAGAGTATACCTCAATTCCTTCAACACCGGCATCAATAAACTTCCTGAGCATTGACTCAAACTCATCAAAGCCCTTGTAATTAAGTGAAACAGGATGCGCAACGATAGAAATTCCCCCTGCCCCTTTAATCAGGGAAATGGCTTCATCAAGTGGAATCCTCTCCTTACGGACATATCCCGGTTTCCCCTTAACAAGATATTTTTTAAATATTTCATTTATATTATGTGCATAACCATGCCTGACAAGTACTCTCGCGACATGAGGCCGCCCAATGGCCCCTCCGCCGCTCTCCTCCAGCACCTCTTCAACAGGGATATGTATATTATGAGATGCGAGGTCATCAATAATCCTGAATATCCTGCTATCACGGACTTCCTGCAGATGCTTTGTCCTTGTGATTATAGGTTCATATTTATGGTCAATATAAAGGCCGACAAGATGAAAAGAGCCTCCATCAAAAGCGATACTGAATTCAATTCCGGGGATTAAATGTAAATCTTTCCCCGCAGCGTAGTTTATCGCCTCATCAAGGCCGTTTATTGTATCATGATCGGTTATTGCCAGAACATTAACATCATTCTTTATAGCAAAATCAATAATTTCAGAAGGACTTTTTATACCATCTGAAGCTGTCGTATGACAGTGGAGGTCTATCTTTTTCATACCTGAATTATCAGAATATAACTTTTCATGTCCAGAAAAATATATTTTTTTTAAATGATATTTTAATATTTATTCCTTAATTTTTTAGAGAATGTCCGGGTTCAGTAATCTTCATCAGCCCAGCCGACATCCTCAAGAAAATCATCGTATGACCCTTCATAAACTCTAAGACTGTTGTTGTCAAATATAACGAGTTTGGTCGCGACAGAGCGAAGGTGCATCTCATTATGCGTTACCATTATTACCGAACCTTCAAAATCATCAATAGCTTCAATTAGTGAATCGCAAGACTGCATATCAAGGTGATTCGTTGGCTCATCGAGAAAAATCAGATGGCAAGGAGTCACTAGAATTTTTGCAAGTACCACCCTGCTCTTTTCTCCTCCGGAGAGGACCTTTATTCTTTTAAGCGCATTATCCCCGGGGAACATCAATCCGCCTGCGATTGACCGGGCCTTCTGATCGTTACATTCCCGGTCAGCGCTCCGGATCTCCTCAAGAATATTTCTGCTGTCGTTAAGGTCGAATTTATTAGTCTGCCCGAAATAACCCTGCTGAAGTGACGGATGTTTTGTTATTGTGCCACTCACGGGGTCCAGCTGGCCCGCGAGGAGTTTAAGAAGAGTCGATTTCCCTTTCCCGTTTTTACCGATTATGCAGATCCTGTCTCTTTTACCAACATCAAGTGAAAAATTTTCTATCAGGAATGGACCCTTCCCGTTATAGGAGAATGACAAATCTTTTACAGTCATCATTCTCTGAGCGGCAAATGGAGCACTGTTAAAATAGAGTTCAAGATCTTCAATTTTATCAAGTGCTTTCATTTCACCCTGCTTCTCAAGTTTTTTAACCCGGGACTGGGTTCGACTGGCGAAACTCGCGCGAGCCTTAAAACGCGCTATAAAAATCTCCTCCTGCCTTCGCTTCTTCTCTTCGTTAAGGCGGGTCTTTTCATAAATCTCCTCCTCCTGATTTATCAGGTTGTAGAGCTTCTCTGTATCACCCTCGATCTTCCGCGCCTTTGTGCGGTGAATGGCAGCCGTATGAGTTACAACGCTGTCCATAAAACTCCTGTCGTGAGTGATGAGCATACACTCCCCCTCCCACTCTTTCAGAAACTCTTCAAGCCATCTTATGGCAACAATATCGAGGTAGTTGTTAGGCTCATCCAGAATAAGCATGTCAGGCTCTGATACGAGGAGCTTCGCGAGGTTCATCCTTATCTGGTAACCGCCGGAGAACTCCGCCGGCGGGCGTTCCATATCATCCGCGCTGAATCCGAGGCCCGAGAGTACTTTTTCTACGCGCCATGTTTCGTACTCCTCACCAGCCGGAAGGCCAAGAGAACACTCTTCAAGCACAGTCGGTTTTGTAAAGTGTAGATGCTGTTCAAGGTAGCCGATCCTGTAATTCTTAGGCACCTGTATTGCCCCTGAATCAGGTTCGACATTCCCGATGATCATCTGGAATAGTGTAGATTTACCGTGGCCGTTCCTCCCCACAAGACCGATCCGCTCCCCGTGGTTAACACTCAGGTTCAGATCATCAAAAAGCACCTGCCCACCGAACGCCTTGTTGACACCTGTAAAACTTATCATTTACTGCATCCTTATCATTATTTTATCGGGTACCGGTTCTTCCAGTTTACCACCTTTGACGGAATGACAACGATAGTACTAATACAATCATAACGTATTATAGAAAATACCGGAACCGGACAAAATTGTTTCGGCCAAGGAAAAGATCAAGTATTTAATCATGCTTATCAGTTCTGTTTGAAATTATTCATACCTCAACGATTCAATCGGATTAAGCTTTGACGCCTGCATTGCCGGCCATATACCGAACCCTACTCCCATAAGCACAGTAAACATTACCGAGCCTACAATCCCGGATATAGATACAACAACCGGCCACCCCGCGATAGCTGACAGGATGAGTGATACCGATACACCGAGTATAATACCTGTAATCCCGCCGATAAATGTCAGCATAACAGCCTCAACAAGAAATTGGAGAAGAATGTCCTGCCTCCTGGCGCCTATAGCTTTGCGAAGGCCGATCTCTTTTGTACGCTCCTTAACTGAAACAAGCATAATATTCATTACTCCAACCCCCCCAACGATAAGCGATATTGCAGCTACAGCTCCGAGCAGCCCGCTCATTGTATTGGCAGTGCTTACAAAAGCATTTCTCATTTGGGCCATGTCCCTCACATCGAACAGGCTGTCCTGGCCGGGGAGCGGCCTGTGCCTTTTGTCAAGAATTTCAATAAGTGCTGTTTTTACCGTTTCTGTAACCGCCGGGCCTGTAACTTCCACATGAACTTCATCTACAAATTTTTTTCCAAGCAGCCTGTACATGGCTGTTCTGAGAGGAATAATTATCAGGTCATCCTGGTCCCGCATCATGGCAGCCCCTTTTGCCGGTAAAACACCTATGACAGAAAAATTTATTTTATTAATTTTAATGGTCTTTCCTACGGGGTTCTCGCCATTGAAAAGATTCTTAACAACTGTCGTTCCAACAAGCGCAACTCTGCTCCTTGATATATTTTCCGTTTCTGTAAAAAAACGCCCAATTGTCGGGACCGAAGCTTTCATCACAGCATAATCCACCCCCGCACCCATAATCTGGGTGTTGCAATTATTAGCTCCATAGACTGCCTGCCCGCGTTCATTAACGCATGGTGAAATTCTCATTACACCCGGAATTTTAAGGAAGGACTCCCCGTCCTGAACCGTGAGCCGGCTCCCCAGCCCCTGCTGAAGGCTCACTCCACCGGATCTTCTGTGTCCCGGCATTACAGTGAGAATATTTGTACCGAGTTTATTCAGGTTTGTTTCAATAGATTTTGTTGCCCCCATACCTACAGCCAGCATAGATATTACAGCAGCCACTCCAATCAGTATACCAAGCATAGACAGGAGCGACCTCATTTTATGCGACACAATTGAAAGTGCTGCCTGCCGTATATAATCAGCAAACTCTGCACGGCCGAATGTCGTTGATGTTTTATCAAGTGCCCGCCTGATTATATCTGAATCGCTGCTATTTTCAACCTTAACCTTTTTCCTGCCTTTTTTTTCGTCGGATATAATCAATCCGTCTCTCACCCTTATAATCCGTGAAGCGTGGGCTGCAATCTCTTCCTCATGAGTAACCATGATTATGGTCTTTCCCTGGGAGTTCAATTTTTCGAGGAGCGCAATTACTTCCTTCTCACTTTTACTGTCAAGGTTTCCTGTAGGTTCATCAGCAAAGATTATCGCGGGCTCATTTATAATTGATCTTGCGATTGCTACACGCTGCTGTTCACCGCCGGAGAGTTCATTCGGGTAATGTTCAATGCGGTGACCCATGCCAACCCAGTAGAGCCGGTTTTCAGCGCTCTCTGTCATCTCTTTCTTTCCCGCGTAAAGCGAAGGGAGAAGCACATTATTCAGAGCCGAAAGTTTGGGAAGTAGATGGAATTGCTGGAACACAAAACCCGCTATATGATTTCGCAGGATTGACAGCTGGTCCTCCTCAAGCCCTGTTACGTCATGTCCCATTATCCTGTAACTACCTCCGGATGGAGTATCAAGAAATCCGAGTATATTCAGCATGGTTGACTTACCGGAGCCTGAGGCTCCCATAATAGCGACAAACTCCCCTGAATCGATTGTAATGGAAACACCATTCAGGGCATTGACCTCGGTGGTTCCCATCATATATCTTTTGCTTACATTTTCAAGTTCTATGAGCGGTTTCATTTTTTGCTGCTCCTGTTAGGACGTGCCGGCATAAAAAGATTTTTCTCTGACTCACTCTGTTGAAGAACGAACTTTTCAGATTTCACAACAAGAGTATCATTGAGGGTAATTCCTGATGTTATTTCAACTTTACTATCTGATGTCAGCCCTGTAGTAATTGCCCTATTTTCAATTCCATGAGTTTCATTATTTTTCACCATAACATACTTCTCCCCATTTTCAGAGAAAACAGCCTCCTCTGGGAGTAATATTACCCCCTTCTTCTCTCTCTCAATGATCTCCACAGTCGCGCTCATTCCTGACCGGAACTCCGCGGGTATTCTGTCAGGAGTTATCAACACGTAGTAAACAGTTACATTATTCACAGTTGATGATTCATAATATATATGAGTAACTCTTCCCTTCACAAGTATTTCCGGATGAGAATCAAGAGTAATAAACGCGCTCTGCCCCTCCTTTACACGCCCGATATCCGTTTCATCAACCTGAGCCTTTACAATCAGCCTGTCGGAAATTGTAATGATTGCCGTAGAAGTTGTCACAGTCTGACCGGGCTCAACCGACCTGACAATAACAGTTCCATTAATCGGTGAAACAATCGGTATAGGTTTGTAGGCATTCTCCCAGTATTTGAGAGACTGGCTTCCCTGCAGCCTTGCCGCGTCTATAAGAGCAGCCCTGTCTGTTGAACTCATAAGAGCCAGCACCTGCCCTGTTTTTACCTCATCACCTTCGTTAACAAGAATTTTCTCGATACGCCCCGCGACAGAAGGCATAAGTTCAAGCCTGTTTTTCGGAAGCACTGTTCCGGTTGTGGATACGGTCAGGGATATATCACCCGATACAGGTTTAATCTCTGTCATGACCTGCTTTTCATTACCCGGATTTATAGCGCCCGACAGAAAAAATATTACCGCTGCAATCGCAGCTGCAGTAATTGCTATTATAAATTTCGTCCTAGTTTTCATTTTCAAGTGTTCCCCCTTTTGATTGTACCCAGGCTGCTTCAGAACTTAAAGCCGTAGCGCAGGCATTAATATAAGATTTCTTTGAGCTTGCAAGATTGTTTTCAATGATAGTCCAGTTATCGAATGATAGGGTTCCTATGGAATACTGCATTTCACCAATATTTGATCTTTCAGTAGAAGCTGTCAGCGACATTTTTTCAACCTCAAGATTGTCGATACTGTTTTTAAGTGAATTCCATGATTCCTGGAGCGTGCCCACAACGCTGTTCTTTGCTGTCTGTGAGCGGCAGATGCTTTTTCTACAGCATAATATGATTTCCCACCCTCAAACAGCGGAGCAGTAATTTCAAATCCCACTGACCATTCATTTGACATTTCACTCATCGATTCACCCTGTCTCCCGATACTGGCGCTACCGTAGAGTTTCGGGGAAAAATCGAGTTCAGACGATTTTAATGAATAGTATGCAGATTCTTTTGCTGATGAAGCCATCAGTACCGACGGGGATTTTAATGCTATTGCCGTAAAATCCGGTTCATTGTTATAGCTTAAAGCAATATCAAATGTACCGTCAATTGAAAGCTGAACAGATTCACCATACCCGAGCAGAAGGCAGAGGGTAGTATTCGCGAGAGAAAGTGCCCTTAGCGCTTCAGCTGAGGCAGCTTTTGACTGCATAAGATCAGCCTGTACAGAATGAAGAGAACCTATATGCTCCTTACCCGCGTTATAACGCATCTTCACAAGTTCATATATATGTTTTCTCCTGGCCTCAATCTCCTCGGCTATCTTAAGCATCTCCTTAGCTTTTATATAATTTATCCATGCATTACGGAGGTTATATCTTACCTCTGATGATGTAACCTGGTATTCAAGCTTAACTTTTTCAAGGCCAGAGCCGGCGCTTTTCAAATCATACACCGATTTGAATCCGTCGAATATAAGCTGCTTTGCCGAGAGGCCATAGGAGTATTTATTTATAGATTCATCACTGGTGATACCGGAGTCGTATCCGCTCCTCCCCCCTGATGCTGACGCTGTTACCTGAGGAAGCAGGTCCCCCCTTATAATTTTTCTTTCAGCCGCGTACTGGAGAATCTTCTCCTTCGCAGAAATTATATCCGGGTTATTCAGCTCCGCTGTTTTAACACACTCATTCCATGTAAGAGATTTAACCTCACCGGAAATTCCGTTAGCAGTAAATGTACCGAAAATTGTTAAACACGCAAAAAATATCGATAAACGTCCAGGCTTCCGGTATTTATATTTAATCATTATGCTACCTCTTAACTTTGATTCTGTCAGAAACATAAAATATTTTTATTAATAAAGTTTTTTCTGTTGGTAAAAAATGAATGGCAATTGTAAAAAAAGTGTAAAAAATAAAGTTGTGTCAATCAAAATCCAGACGAATATATCATCGTTTATACCGAGCCTGCCGAATGGCTCCTCGCAATGACACATATAAAAAAATATGGAGTAAATATTGGATACAAAAATTCTTATAATAGATGATGACTCCAGGCTGCGCGAGCTTATTACGGAGTACCTTGGCAGTTACGGCTTTCATGTGGAGAGCCACGACAGTGGTGATGACGTACTCCCGGCAGTCGAAAAATACACACCTGATCTTATACTCCTTGACTATATGCTCCCGGGAAAAGACGGCATAGAGGTCCTTCGTGAAATCAGGGGGATTCATAATCTTCCGGTGATAATGCTCACAGCAAGGGGAGACGAGACAGACCGTATTATCGGTCTCGAGCTTGGAGCTGATGATTATATCGCAAAGCCATTTAACACCAGGGAACTCCTTGCAAGAATAAAAGCAGTCCTTCGCCGGTATAACCACGATACAGCGGATACCGGTCATGCGGATGCGGCGCAGAAAATAACAGTGGAGGATCTGACCCTCGACCCGGCAACAATGACAATGGAATTTGACGGCAGAAGTGAGGAGCTTTCAAAAACCGAATACAGGGTAATGGAGGCTCTCATGCGGAATCCGAACATGGTGCTTTCCCGCGATACAATCATGAATATAGCAAAAGGGAGAGACTCAATAGCCTTTGAGCGGAGTATAGATGTACACATCAGTAAGCTAAGGGTAAAGCTTGAAAAAATATGCGGTGACAGGCTTAAAATAAAAACCGTATGGGGAACAGGGTATATGTTCACATCATGAAGATAAGCAAATTATACATAAGAAACTTTATCACAGTA
>CAZVFJ010000109.1:0-5772 GCA_964625825.1 uncultured Leptospirales bacterium
CCAGAGCGGGCTTTGACGAGGTCCAACTGGATTATATCAGGTTTGCAGATGATGGAGCACCCTACCCGCTCAAAAAAAAATACGAATTCATCGAAGGGCTCCTTGATGAATTCAAAAAAATTGCAGACGCAGGAAACGTCAGGCTTTCAGCTGACCTCTTCGGGCGTATTGTTTATAACCATAATGACTATATAGGCCAGAAAGTTGAAATCTTCGCGCCATACATGGATGCAATCTACCCCATGCTGTACCCGAGTCATTATACAGGGGATAAACAGAGGATGTCCGCCCCCGGAGAAACAGTAAAAGAAGGAACGCTTAAAGGGCTTAAACGGGTTGAAGCCGGGAAAGTAGCTATCCAGCCATATATACAGGCTTTCCCGTACAACATTCAATATGCGAAAGTCAGGCTCGACAAATATGTTCAGCTGCAGGTGAAGGCTGTTGAGGAGACAGGCGCTCGCGGATGGGTTGCGTGGAATCCCAATGGCGACTATTCCTCTGTTTTCAGCGCGCTGGAGATGACTGAGCCGGATGGGGAAAAATAATACCGGACATATTTTACTTTATTTCCGGGAAACGACAATGGAATCAGTAATTTTTTTTGATCCTTTTAAAAAAATGAACGTTTTATTTACATAACATTTTCTTTAAAAGGATTATAAAAATGCAGACTGATATTTTAAACAGGCCCGGAGAAATATTAAAACAGGTCTTCGGATATGACAACTTCCGCCCGTTGCAGGGGGAGATAATAAGCTCGGTTTTATCGGGAAAGGATACCCTTGTTGTAATGCCCACGGGGGGAGGTAAATCCATCTGCTACCAGATCCCGGCTCTCATCTTTCAGGGGCTTACTGTCGTGGTATCACCTCTAATCTCCCTCATGAAAGACCAGGTTGACCAGATGAATCAGCTGGGTATTGAGGCGATACTCCTTAACAGCTCAATAGCGCGGGAAGAATACATCACTAATATAAATCTTATCCGGAATCAAAAAGTAAGACTCCTTTACGTCGCCCCGGAAACCCTTCTTAAAAACGAAATTCTCGATCTCCTCTCTTCAGTACGGGTCAACTGCATTGCAATTGACGAGGCTCACTGCATATCAGAATGGGGGCACGACTTCCGGCCTGAGTACAGAATGATCGCCCGGGTGAGAAAAAAATTTCCTGAAGCTGTATGCATAGCTCTGACAGCAACTGCCACGGAGAGGGTACGTGATGATATTAAAAGCAGCCTTGAACTGAATGATTCGTCCACGTTCATAGCAAGTTTCAACAGGGAAAACCTTTTTTACCGCATAATTCCGAAAAATAATCCGCTTCAGCAGACACTTGACTTTCTTAAAGAGCACAAAGGTGAATCAGGAATAATCTACGCGTTTTCACGTGAAAGTGTTAACCGCCTTTATATCAACCTTAAAAAACATGGCTATTCCGTAAAACCGTACCATGCCGGACTTTCCGATAAAGAGAGGCGGGAGAACCAGGAACTCTTTCTTAAAGACGATGTGCAGATTATAGTAGCCACAATCGCCTTCGGAATGGGAATACATAAAACAAATGTACGTTTTGTAATCCATTACGATCTCCCCAAAAGCATTGAAGCCTATTACCAGGAAACTGGGCGTGCCGGGCGAGACGGAGTTAATTCAACCTGCATACTCCTGTACAGCTACTCAGACATTCAGAAAATCAGGTACTTCATAAATCAGAAGAGTGATGAGACCGAAAAAAAATCAGCACTTATTCAACTTAATGCTATGGTTAATTACGCCGATTCAGGATGCTGCCGGCGCATACCCCTCATAAAATATTTCGGAGAGGATTATAACACTGAAAAATGCGGCATGTGTGATAACTGTGTTTCACCTCAGCTGAATAATGAGGATATAACAATCCAGGCGCAGATGTTTCTTTCATGCGTTAAGCGAACAGGGGAAAAATTCGGAACGGGACACATCATTGATATACTTCGCGGGTCTAAGTCTAAAAAAATTGCAGGGCTGCGTCATAATACACTTACAACTTATGGTATAGGGAAAGATATTTCTAAAACTGCATGGCAAAACCTTGCGCGGCAGTTTTTGCGTGCGGGGCTTCTATTCCAGGACATGGATAGTTTCAGCGAACTGAAGATTACAGATAAAGGTTATCGTGTAATGAAAGGGACTGAATCTGTTATCGGAATTAACCCCGGAAATGTTGTTCAGAAATCGAGTCCGGATGCGGAAAGAGATTATGACAGCAGACTGTTTGAACTCCTGCGCGAAAAAAGGAGGGAACTTGCCGCAGAAGAAAAAGTTCCACCTTATGTAATATTTTCTGATAAAACACTAATCGGCATGGCTTCCGCGTATCCACGGAGTTATGAAAGCCTTATGCAGATTCACGGTATTGGTTCCCGCAAAATCGAAAAATATGGCGATATTATCCTTACAACAATTAAAAATTACTGTGCAGATAATGATATTGCGGCTGATGCTGAAATAATTTCACCAGTCATGCCGGTCCAGCACGAATACCTCAGGATTCCAAGGCATATACAGATTGGTGAAATGTATAATTCCGGAATCTCCATCAGAGAAATTGAAGAGAATGAAGGGATTAAACGCCAGACAATAATATCAAACCTGAATAAATATATTGAAGACGGATATCCGCTCAAACAGCAGGGATTACTGTCACTTCTCCCGGAAGACAGCGGACTACTTGCATCAATCCTCGATGAATTTGAAAAGCTCGGGACAGATTACCTTAAACCTGTCTTTGTTGAGCTGGGGGGAGCTGTCGATTATGACACATTACAGATATGCAGGCTTTACTATCTCAGCAGCGAATAAAAACTGAATTTTCCTGACTTCTGACAAAAAAATTGCAACTTATATCAATTAATATATGTTCAGAAATATAAGGTACTGACCAGAATTCAAATATGTCAGATTTTTAGAATCAATGAATTCTTTAATAATACCATCATTACCTTTTTTTATATATAAAAGAAAATCTTACACCGGTTTAGTCTTAAAAAAATATTATAGTGAGAATAATTTAACATGCACAAATACTTTCCTGCCAGATTCATTGCAATTTTTATGTTTTTCCTCCTTGTGCTGAATACTATTTTCTGCGCTATTCAGCTCTTTCCCCTTGCGCTGATTAAGTTCATTATCCCATTTGGATGGTGGCGTAAAATCACGGGGAAAATACTTATCAAAGTCGCAAATAACTGGGTTTTTCTGAATTCTTATGTAATTGACCATGCTTTCCCTATTGAGTGGAATATCCAGGGGACAGAAAAACTTAAAAAAAATGACTGGTACCTTGTTATATCCAATCACCAGTCATGGGTTGACATTTTTGTCCTTCAGAAAGTTCTTTATGGAAAAATTCCATTCATTAAGTTTTTTCTAAAAAAAGAATTAATATGGGTCCCGGTTATGGGCCTTGCGTGGTGGGCTCTTGATTTTCCATTTATGAAACGTCATACAA
Source organism: uncultured Leptospirales bacterium (assembly GCA_964625825.1). Classification (GTDB taxonomy): domain Bacteria; phylum Spirochaetota; class UBA4802; order UBA4802; family UBA5550; genus UBA5550. The sequence continues at coordinate 3,495 of CAZVFJ010000109.1, forward strand.
AAGAAGAGATTATGAAGAAACCATCTCTTAAAGGCAGGGACATTGAGATAACACGTAAAGCCTGTGAAAAATTCAAATCAGATTTTATTACAATTATGACCTTTCCTGAAGGTACAAGGTTCACAGAGAAAAAGCATAACTCGCAGAAATCGCCTTACAAGCACCTTCTAAAGCCGAAGGCCGGAGGACTCTCTTTCACAATATCAGCTATGGGTGATAAAATTCATAAGCTCCTCAATATGACAATCGTTTACCCCGAAGGGGCGGGGTCGATGTGGGATTTTCTGGAAGGAAAAATCCGGAAGATCGATGTATTCATTGAGACAATGATTATCCCCGATAAATTTATCGATGCTGACCTCGAGGATAAACAATTCCAGTCAGAATTTAACGATTGGCTCAACGGGCTCTGGAAGAAAAAGAATATAATGATTGAGTCTCATCTTGAAAAAAAATAAATCTTACTCAAGCGGAGTACCGAAATCATATCTCCGCTTGATGTACTTCATTATAATCGAGGTCTCGACCTGTTCTATCCCGTCGATATGACTGAGCCGGCGGTAGACAAGATCATTCAGAGCCTCGAGATCCCTTACGACAAATTCCGCGTTTATATTACAGTGCCCTGTAGTTGCAACAATATACCACAGTTCACTGTAGTTACGCAGCTCACTGATCACATGGTCCATCTTCTTCATCTCAACAGTGATATAAAGATCCCCTGTAATCTCAAAGCCCAGCTTCAGAGGATTCGACACAGCAACAATCTGTATTATCTCATCCTCTGTAAGCCGTTTAACTCTTCCGCGAACTGTTGCTTCTGAAACATCAAGCAGTTTTGCAATATCAGTATTACTTGTCCTGCCATCCTTCTGAAGGATTGCAATTATATTCGCGTCAAGTTCGTCTATATTACGCTTATCCGCCACAGCATATCCTACTCATATGAGTGTTCTTTATCAGGAAAACTTCTCTCTTTAACTTCTTTGTCGTAAGCTGTAAGAGCGTCCTTTGAAGCTGTATAAAGATCCGTGTACTTCTTTACAAACTTCGGATGGAATCCCTGATCGAGTCCAAGAAGGTCATTTATAACCAGGACCTGCCCGTCGCATCCGTTACCTGCACCTATACCGATTGTGGGGATAGTAAGTTTCTTTGAAATCTCCATTGCAAGAGAGGCCGGAACTTTTTCAAGCACCAGCGAAAACGCACCTGCATCCTGAAGTGAAAGCGCATCATCAACCAGCTTTTTACGCTTATCCTCTTCGCGACCCTGAACTGAATATCCGCCCAGCTTATGCACAGACTGAGGAGTAAGCCCCAGGTGGCCCATAACCGGGATTGACGCATTAGTCAGGGCCCTGACAACATTGAAGAACTCCTGCCCCCCTTCAAGCTTTACGGCATTCACACCTGTCTCCTTCATCATGCGGCCCGCGTTGCGGAGTGAATCTTCAACAGAAACATGATAGCTCATGAAAGGCATATCAATAACTACAAATTTTGACGGAGCGCCGCGCTTTACAATCTCCGCGTGGTATATCATCTGATCAACAGTTACAGGTATGGTCGTTTCATAGCCCGCAATTACATTTCCGAGCGAATCGCCAACAAGAATCGTGTCTATCGATGTTTCCTCAATTATACGGGCGAAAGCGTGCTCATAACAGGTTACCATGGAAATCGGAGTACCGGATTCCTTTCTTGTCTTGAAATCATTTATAGTAAATGCTTTTGCTTTAGTATTGGTCATTGTGCTCATAAAATTATCTCCATAATAATATTAAAAAATATTTACGATATAATATACAATTGTCAATTAATTATACGAATTTAATCAAAAATTTTATTATTTTTTACGATTTTTTAATAAAATTATACTTTAAAATGTGAAACCTTTTCATTAAGCTCTTCAGCCATTACGGAGATATCCTCCGCGCTTGCCGCAATCTCCCCTGCCCCCGTTGTTACAGATCCGGTGTATTGTTCTATAATTAAATAGCCCCTGATTTAATAAAAATACCAACAATACCTCTGAATTATACATATTTTTACAAAAAAACATCCGTTCACCCATTGAAGGGAGGATTTTTACTGTATTTTAAATGAACGCAATTAAAGAAAACAAATCATGATTTAAAGATGAGGAAGAAAAAATAAAAGTGATGGATGTATCAGTTGTGAAATAGAGGCTTTCCCGGATGAAATAGATTCCCGGTTTATAAAATCAGAAAATCCATATTTTATTCCACTAATTATAAATATAAAAATTATTCCT
>CAZVFJ010000109.1:5782-10533 GCA_964625825.1 uncultured Leptospirales bacterium
TTCTCTTTTCTCTTCTCTTTTAATGTCTTTTCAGGTTTTTTCTTCTCTTCTGTTTTAGTTTTGTCTTTTGCTTTTGCCATATAAAACCTCTCATTCTGACATAGATCATTTTATCAGCATTTTACTAAATAAATGCTGATATTTATAAACAGATAGCCTGATAGATAAATTTTGTCAACACCCGTTCTCAAAAAAAATGGAATAATAATCAAAATTTACAACAAATTTCAGTATTTATTCCTTAAGTTGTTTCTGATATAAAATACTCTAATACTCCAGCCGCCGAAGGCGGCTGGAGTATATAATTCTTAATTTTACAATCTCTGTGACAGTAGTAACCAGAAATAAAAAAGCTGCGTGGAATGTTTTCCGCGCAGCTTTCTCTTAATAATATAAATTTAAAAACTATCTAAAAATTATACTTCTGTTAATTTTTCACCTTTACATTTTATTTCAATCATTATCTGAAAAAGCTCTAACTGCTCTTACAACATTATCTGAATCTTTAAAAAGTACAGAATTCTTCTTTTCGTAACCGAACAATCGGGCATACCCTTTTGTTGTTTCGGCTTCAGAAGAACTCCAGTATCCGTATGCTTTAAAATTACCAATACCTTTTTCATAAAGATTTGTCTCCATAAGTGCCAACTCATCAATAGAAGGAAGATACCAGTCCTTTTTACCTCCATACGTAAATGACAATGTAGCTCTTGCCGCAGCATTTGAGTCTGAACAGCTTTTGATTATGGCGTTTGTATTGGTCTTACCCGTACCAAGAGCAGTTCCTTTTGCACCTGAAACAGATTTTCTGTTTTTATAACATCCCCATTGAAGATTGCCACCACCTAAATAATCTTCCGGAGCCGCTTCAAGATATCTCCATCCGTCTTTTTTATAATTAAAATTCACATAGAAGATCCAGCCGCCTGCCGGCCCCTTATCCCCGATTTTAAATTTTGCTTCCGAATCACCTGTCTTATCTTCCTGTTTTGTTATAGTTTCAGTTTTGGCAGCAGTATCAGCTTTACCTGCAACTTTTATTATCTCCATCTTCGCGGCCTGTTTATAATAGCTTTCGTGAGCGCCGTTAACTGAGATTACGAGGTGAGTAAAACTACTCCTCTTACCCTCGAGTATAGCTCCTACATTAACATCTTTTACATTACCCTGGTATAACGTCTTCCAGACCCCGCCTGATGTACGGCCATGAACGGCAAGAGTATTACAACTGCCGGAAACGCATTTAAACTGAAGGTTCTCAGTATCATTCAATGTTTTTAGATCGAGCCATGCGCATGTGCCGCCGGTTTTACGTACACCTGTACCTAAATTCTCAGCGTAGAGCTTTCCGTCATCTACCTTCTCTTCTTTCTTCTTTTTTTTCTTATCATCCTTTTTTACTGTTTTTTCTACTTTCTTTTTAAAAGATTTCCACCCTGCATCAGCATCTAAACCCGTAAATCCTATTGCTGCACAAAGCAATAATAAGGCCAATATCCTGGTTGCCTTCATTTTCTCCTCCGGAAAATTGTTATAAAATTGATTGTGTATAAACAAATTGACTGAATTGTTTAGTCAATTTTAGGCTAGATTATGCATTAGTCTCAGGCAGATTAAAAAGTCAATATTTTTATACAAAAATAGTCTAACCGAATTATAAAAATAAAGAAAATTGCATATATATTATCTACATAAAACACGAATTATATATAACTAAAAAAGATATACATAAATCCTTGACAGAAACCGAAACCTCCCGGGAGCATTAAAAATCGATACAAAGGAGTACTTTTTACTTATGACAAGTTGCAGCTGTGATAAATGTGTAAGCGCCTGTAAAAATGATCCCGGCAGGCTTATACCGGAGGATCTCCCTAAACTCGCCGGGTTCCTGAATTATACAGTTGAAGAGCTTATTATAAGCTCACTGGTAAAAATACCACTTTCAAAAAAAGGTGGAATATACGCTTTTGCCCCCGCGAAACTTAAGGGAAAACGGCTCCTGGCAAAACCCGGAACAGTTGTTCCTGACTTCTACACAAAAGAACATGGCACATGCATATTTCTTGATGATAACGGATTTTGTACTATCCACGAGGTAAAACCTTTTGAGTGTGGAGCTTATATGGGATGTAAACATACATTTATGGGCAAGCCCTATAAAGAGAAACATGTAGAAGAATACTTTCTGATGAAATGGAAAAAATACTGGCGGTAAATCTCTTGAAATTACCGGCACCTCATGCCACTGATTTAGTAAAAATTTACGTAATCAGTTATTTTACAATTTTTAAAAAATATTATTGACTGGAACCGGCCTTCAAACAATTCTCCATTCGGCTTAAAGCTCTCCGGCTTTGACTTGTTTATGGTTAACATTTAATCATATTCTTCCGGTGCAATCCTCAAAGCATTCACCATCCGAAGAAAAGAAAACGGATTAAATTACGGCAGAGACTGTATCTCATAAGCGTTACAGAAATATCTCCGTGTGTATATTCCTGTTACAACAGGAGCACTGAAGATCCGCAGAAAGCTGATATTTTTTTATGGACTGAGAATGAAGATAAGAAAGATAGACAAAAACGAAATAAAATCCGCGCAGGAACTTCTCCCTTCATCATGGGACTCAAACCTTGAGGAGCTGTTCAGCAGGTACGGTAATGACCGGATATTCCACCCCCTTGCGGCAGTAAAAAATGATTCATTAATAGGATTCGGTAACGCATTCGTTTTCGGGAAGACTGCATGGCTCGGTAATATAAATGTAGATAAGGAGTTCCGAAGGCAGGGTATCGGTACAGAAATCACCGAACAGCTTATTGATTACTGCTTCAGTAACGGCGCCACGTCGATCAATCTCATAGCTACCGGCGCGGGTGAGCCTCTATACAGAAAACTCGGGTTTGTGGAGGATACTCTTTACCTTTTTTACAGGGGATGGTATAGCGGTGAGATTTATGGCCGCATAGAGCAGATTGAGGAGAGAGACAGGTGCCGGATCCTTGAGATCAATTACCAGGTGACCGGAGAGGTTAAGGACTCAATACTCCATGAATATCTCCCGTCGGGATATAAATACCTTGACGACAGTAATAAAATTGCAGGTTTCTATTTACCGGATTACGGCAATGGGCTTGTACTTGCAATGGATGATATATCAGGTATGGAGCTCCTCAAGTATAAACACCACAAGAAGGAGACAGTAAGCGTCCTTTCTGAAGAGAATGAGGCTGGAGTATCTTTCTTTGAAGAGATGAATTTTCTGAAGATGAATAAATCAAAAAGGATGTACCTTGGTGAATACACTTCCTGGCTCCCGCAAAACACGTACAGCAGAGGGACTACCTACACCGGGTAACTAAAACTCATATAGAAGCATTGTGATGTCATCCTCACATTCAGCATTCCCGGCAAAACCATTAAGGTTATCGAGGATCGAATCAAGTATATGTTTATCATCTGCCTGGATTGCTTTTTTAAAAGCGCTATTGAGTCTCTCCGGTGAATACATCTCTCCATCACTATTTCGCTGTTCAATTATTCCGTCAGTGAAGAAAAGCAGCTTATCACCGCTATTATACGGCAATTCTGTAATGCTATACTCCGGGTCATGAAAAAAGCCAAGCCCGGGACCGCTTGGGTTCATCTTCTCAAAAATACTTTTCTGTGAATTCCAGAAAAACGGATGGTGATGCCCTGCCTTGGCAAATATTATCTTTTTTTCATCTGTATCAATTATTGCATAATAGCATGTCGCAAATATTGAATTTATGACTTCATAAAGATGATTATTAAGCCTTGAGAGAAAAAGCCGGGGTTCGTCTCCGCACTCTTTTACAAGCATCACGAAAGCGCTTTTAAGAACACCTGTCACAAGAGCTGCTGTAATTCCATGCCCCTCTACATCAGCAATTATCATATATATCCGGCTACCTTTAGTTATGATATTAATAAAATCCCCGCCAATTGCTTCAGACGGCTGGTATATATATGAATGTCTCACTCCCCTGTAGTCCGGTTCCTGAGAACCCGTATTAATAAAATAATGCTGGATCTCCTGGGCGGCAGAGAGGTCCCTGTTTATCCTGCTCAGTATCTGATTTTTTTCTCTCAGGTAGTATTGTGAAAATGTAAAACTCGACAATCTCTCCCTGAATCTTGAAAATATTTCAAGCAGTGTATTATGATAAATCCTGTTGGCAATCTCAAGGTCGCTATTTAAAACACTATCAAGATCAGCCCTTGTAAGCATAAATATGGAAGTATCTTCTATTGCGGTCACTGTCGCCGAACGCGGAAGGTTGTCAAAAAGTGAGAGTTCACCGAAAAATGCCCCGTCATTGAGAACACCGAGAGATACCTGTTCACCCTTTCTGTCGGATTTTGTTACAAGAACAGCCCCCCTGTTTATTATAAACATGGTGTTACCCTCAGTACCTTCAACTATTATGAAGTCCCCCGCGTGAAAGGTTTTTTGTGTAAAGAGGGGTTCAATAAGTTTCAGTTCATCAGTTGTAAGTCCCTTGAGGCTCGGGATTGTCTGAAGCACCGAGATTATCTGTTCGCTGTTTCTTTTCTCCATTAATATTCTCCATAAATAAGCCGGGACTTAAATATCCTTTACAGTTAATTCAGAATTCAAGTAACTGTGTATTTAAAGAAGAAAGAGTCAAACTTTTTTCAACAGGGATTATATTTAATCACGTTTAATTTTTAGTGCCTTTCATTTTGCAATTGAGAGATTTTAA
>CAZVFJ010000110.1:0-7809 GCA_964625825.1 uncultured Leptospirales bacterium
CCGCAGAGACGTAGAGAGTAGCTCCCGTCAGACTCTTCTTCGAGTCTTTCAAAAATATAAAAAGAGGGTGATCTCATAAACCTTGCTGGCATCTTCCCGTGTTTAATCCGGCAGTACAGGGCATTGTTTGTACCGTAGTAAATTGTATTTACATTAAGTTCTTCGCTTTCTCCATCGGAAGTGTTGATGAATATTCTTTCAAAACAACCGAATCCATCAAATCTTACGCCCGTAACAAAATAAGGTGTATCTTCAACTCTTATGGGATAAGTGAAATTTCCATAGTGTATAACATATTGCCCTTCAGCTGTAATATCAACAGATTTATTGAAAAAAGCAATTATCTTCTCATTAAGGAACGGCTCTCCATTGTGAAACCATCTCCCCTCTTTATCAAAAAAAATATCATCTATCTGCTGGCCTGATGATATCATCTCTTTTAAATATTCTGGTATTTCCGGATGAATATTCTCCATTTTATCTCCTTGGTTAAATTCTAATGTTATACCCTCATAAATGGATCAGTAAGTTTCCTGTGTTCTTCTATCGCGAATCTGTCAGTCATCCCGGCGATAAAGTCAGTAACAGTTCGTATAATTCCGTTTTTCTCTATATCTCTTCTGTGCCTGCCGGGAAGTGTATCAGGGTGCTCAGTGTATATGTGAAATAGTTCATTGATAACTTTCTGTGATTTCAGTGACATTCGTGTTACCCTGTAGTGCTGGTAAAGTTTTTCTTTTAAAAATTTTTTCAGCTCAGTATTTATTTCTGTTATTGATGGTGAGAATGAAGCTGGTTTTGAACTGCACTGTTTAACATCAAGGTAGGAACTAATTGATAACCGGTCAATATTTGAAATGGTTGTATCGATCAGGTCTGTGACAAGAATATTTATTATTGTCCTGATAATCTCCCTTGCACTGCTTTTTTTTGATTCAGGGAGAGGCCGTCCATAAATCTGCGCGGCATAATTCCAGATGGCAAGCTCGCTCACCTCATCATAATCGAGAAGTCCTGAAGAGATCCCGTCATCGAGATCGTGATTATTATAAGCGATCTCATCCGCAAAATCAATTATCTGGGCTTCCAGAGATGGTTGCTCATCAGGGTGATATCCGTATGTTTCGGGCCTGTCGTAAGGTCCGGAGTGCTTTATTATTCCTTCGCGTGTCTCCCATGTCAGGTTGAGGCCATCAAAGTCACAGTACCTTTTCTCCAGAACCTCAACAACCCGCAGGCTCTGTCTGTTGTGCTCAAATCCGCCGTAATCCTTAAGTAGCTTGTTCAACTCCCGTTCCCCCACATGACCGAAGGGGGTATGCCCGAGGTCATGCGCAAGTGCTATACTTTCAGCTAAGTCCTCATTAATACGAAGTGCTCTTGATATGGCCCGGGCAATCTGGGCCACCTCCATTGTATGAGTCAGCCTTGTCCTGTAATGGTCGCCTTCGTGATTTATAAATACCTGCGTCTTATATTCGAGGCGCCTGAAAGCTCTGGAATGGATGATCCTCTCCCTGTCCCTCTGGTACTCGGTTCTATAGCCATGGCTTTGTTCAGCATGTTCCCTTCCGCGCGTGGCAGAAGACTTTGCTGCATAAGGGGCGAGGTTTCTGTCTTCCAGATCCTGAAGATATGTGCGGTCTGCCAGTTTCATTGCATCCTGTCTATTTCAGATTCGTAAGCCTGTGTAGCTGTTTTCCTGTTGATTCTTAGCTCCTCGTTTGTCGGGTCTTCTTCAACACCCTTCGCGAAAGCCTGGATCGACTTCTTGTACTGCTTGAGCTGGTAATAACTTTTACCTATATTATTATAAGCTTCAGCAGTCATTCTGCTATCTCTTGAAGCCTTTATGGACTGATAGAAAGCCTCAATAGCTTTTTCATACATCTCTTTCCTTGAGTAGATAATCCCGAGGGCGAGAAGGGCATCAGCATCGTCCTGTTTCAGGAGCAGTGATTTCTGAATCATTTTAATTGAACTGTTCAGGCTATCTTCATCAGGTTTGTCTGCTGATGTAATGACTGCAAGGTTGATCATAGATTTTCTTGCGAGTTCAGTGTTTTCATCAGCTTCGATTACTTTGCTGTATGCTTTTTTCGCGTCAGCAAAATTTTTATGCCTGTGATAAATTGTTCCAAGCTTAAATAGCGATTCCTGGTTGGATGGCCATTTGTAGATTATCTCCTGGTATTCTTTTTCTGCCAGATCAGCAAATCCCCTTTCGTAGTAGTAGTCAGCAAGGGCAAGGCGTATTTTTGCATTTTCAGGATTGATCTCTATTCCCTTCTTCCATGAGTTGACAGCCATTGCGGCCTTGTCTGAATGTTTATAAGCTATACCGAGATTATAGTAGGTGAGATCATCATTATCTCGTATTGCAAGAGCGGATTCATATGCTTTTATTGCGTCATCATATCTTTGCGCGTCATCCATAATATTACCCATGTTTAGATATGCGACGCGTGCATTTTCTGTGGCAGGCTGAATCTGCGTAACCTTTTTGTACGCATCATAAGCCCTTTCAAGATCACCCTTCGAGTAGTATATCTCTCCTATCCTTGAGAGAATTTTTACATCCCTGCTGTTTGTTTCAAGGACTTTGCTGTATGCCCTGAGACTTCTGTTATAGTCTTTCATAGAGAAGAACGATTCGCCTATCTGCTCAAGGAGTCCGGCGTCACCCTGACTCAGCCTCTCGGCCTCTTCAAGTTCCTTTAAAGCTTCTCCGGTTTTATTCTGGCGGAGATATGCCACACCCAGATTGTATTTTGCTGTGGCATCCTGTGGCCTCATATCCGCGGCCTGTTTCAGATACTTCTCCGCGAGGTCGAACATATTACTTTCAAGAAACTCTGCGCCAAGCCTTGAATATGACTTGTAGGCGACTTCACCGATCCGATCTCCTTCAGCCGCTTTTTTAAGAAATTCCAGGGCCTGGAATCTTTCCCCCTTCTTGAAGAGGGCAAGCGCTGTGTTATAAAGGAGGGATGGATTATCCGGAGATATTCTTAAAGCTTTCTGATAATATTTTAAAGCTTCATCGTAATTTGTAAGTTCGTAATTAATATTTCCCATGAGGATAAGGGGATTGATATCCTGCGAAGCAAGCTCTGAGCTTCGCTCGGCGTTTTTGATTGCGTTGTCAAATTGTCGGAGATTTTTGTATGTCCTTGCTATATTCAGGTATATTTCAGGATTATTTCTGTCGTATCCTGAAGCCCTGTTGAAAAATTTCAGAGCAGAATCGTATTCGCCTTTTCTGTCAGCGATTATACCGAGGTAGGTAAGTGCTACTGCCTTATCCCTGTCTGCGGCATCAGACTCAACTACATCAGTAAACTCAGTAATAGCATTTGCAAGGTATCCGCTCCTGTAACTCTCAATAGCTTTTTTGAGCAGGGGATTCTCCGTACGATATTCCGAAATTGCAGGTGAACCATGAATAAGGTCAGTTTCTGACTGACTGATAGTATTCTCTCCGGTGAATGGCCCCGGTTTTTTAAAAACAAAAGTAACAAGAATTATTATAGCTGCTAATACTGCGATGGCGAGGATCAGAACAGCTATAATATATTTCTGTTTTGTTGAGATACCTTTTTCATCTATGATCTCAATCCCGCTAATCCTGTTACGGGCGATATTGGTTTCAATATCCGTGGATTCTGATTTTTTTTTCCCCATCATACCGGAGTTTTATTTCTCCTTCAGTTCATTCTTTCTAACCGCGTCAAGTATGCCGTTTATAAATTGACCGGAGTTTTCTCCTCCAAAGGTTTTTCCCAGCTCAATACTTTCATTGATAGTGACAACTGTAGGAATTTCCTCAATGAAAAGCATTTCAAAAATTGCAAGGCGGAGTATTGATTTATCAATTACAGTTAATCTTTCAGGTTTCCAGTTTTTGGAGTATGTGCTTATGAGAGAGTCGAGTTTTTCGATATTTTCGACAACTCCCTTTATAATTAGAACCGCAAAGTCCCTGATCTCATCCGAGATTGTTTCATCAAGCCATTCAAAGCGTGTTATTGTATCAACATCAGCCTTGCCGACTTCATGCATGTAGAGCCCCTGCAGGGCGTGTTCTCTTGCTTTTCTTCTATGTCCCATCAGTCTAACTGCTTAAATATATTTGCCATTTCTATTGCTGACATAGCTGCATCAAATCCTTTGTTCCCGGATTTGGTCCCCGCTCTCTCAATTGACTGTTCAATGCTGTCAGTAGTAAGAACTCCGAAGATGACAGGAATTTCTGCACTCATCCCGACCTGGGCAACACCCTTTGAAACTTCAGCTGAAACATATTCGAAATGCGGGGTTGAACCTTTGATAACTGCCCCAAGGCAGATTAAAGCATCAAATTTTTTTGTCTGAACAAGTTTTTTTGCCATGGCTGGAATTTCAAACGCGCCTGGAACCCAGGCCACCGTAATATTGTCTTCATCGCCATTATTTCTTTTTATACAGTCAACAGCTCCCCCGAGAAGTTTGCTTGTAATAAACTCGTTAAACCTCGAAACAATAATCCCGAACTTAAGTCCGGATGCATCAAGTTTCCCTTCAATTGTCTTCATTAAAAATATCCCTGAATAATAATTTAATCTTCTCTGTGAAAAACTGAACACAAAAAATCATTTTGAAATAGACTGGCAAAACCGGTAACAGTCAAGCCTTTTTTAAGGCAGAAAATTTATTAGAAAAGAGATCTCTTTAATATTAAATTCCCGTAAATATAAAAATAGAAAGCCCCGGGTTAAAGATCCCGGGGCTTTCCTGAAAGCGTATATTTTTTTGCTGTATTATTTCCCGCCTGTCATTGCTTTCTGAACCATTTCAAGCACCATTCTGATCTGTGGGCTTGTTACTGCTTCTACAAGACTATCCTGCCAGTTTTCGTTATCGAGTCTATATCTCATTTGTGAAGCAATCGGGTATCTCAGACAGTATTTAAGGTTTGTGAAAGCATGACCCGGTTGATCCCACCAGTATGTGATTCTTTTTTTGGCTGTTTCAATAAGTTCTGCTTCAGGAACTATCTGGTCCACAATCCCAAGCTCTTTTGCTTTTTCGAAACTTCGTCTCTCGCCATCGTACATTATATCACGTACCATTTTATCGCTGTTGCATCCTGATCTTACAAGTTCCATCTCGGCGATTGTAAGAGAGAGACCGATTTTGGTTTCTGTCATACCCATTTTTGCTTTGGGATTGTCTGTAGCAATCCTGTAATCGCAACCCATAGCAACAATGAAACCACCTGCTGTGCAGTGGCCGTTAAGTGCTGCAATAACAGGTTTTGTACAGGTGAAAATTTCGTAGAGCATCTCCTCTTCAACATTGAAGAATTTCAGAACGTCCTCTTTCCCGTTAAAACCCAGGAATGTGGGGAGGTCAAAACCTGAACAGAAAAATTTACCCTCACCTGTGAAAATCATGCCCTTAAGTGAAGTGTCATCGTTAACTTTTTTAACTGCTTCCCTGATCTGCACAAGAGTTTCAAATTTCATGGAATAAGTCGGTGCATTTGCAAATTGCACAATAAGAATGTTGTCTTCAATTGTCTGTTTGATCATAGAAATAACTCCTTTTTGAACTGACGGTATTGTTTTGTACCATTAAAGATGGTCTTCCTTCGTGTGATATAATTCAATTAATATATATATCACGTTATATCTGTTTATGTAACTGCCTGGATTATATACCGGAAATCCATCCCGATTTTTTTAAGCAGTTAATATGTTCACTATTGAACAAAATGGGAAATATTATACAAGAAAAAAATAAATGAACAGGGCAATAATTAACATGATTCAGTTCCAGGTAAAAAGCAGCGGGAATTTTTTAAAGAGGTTTTATTATATTCCTGATTTTCCTGCCCGTAGCGGCCTCCATGAACTCCTCACCTATAATTCTGCTTTTATCAATTACTTTGCGCCAGTAGGCCACTCTCTCGTTATCTCTCCCTGCAAAACTGTTGAAATCGGTTCTATCAGGTATTTTCCCGTACGGTAGTGACTTTAAAAATTTTTCAGATGGAGCCACAAGTAATACATTTGAGAGGATATCAGGGTCGTGTCTCCTCCATTTTATATTTTTGTCCAGCCACCCCGGGATAATCCTGTTGCTGAAATGCGGATAAAGCACAATACCATCCTGTATGCCGAAATTGATATTCAGGTGATAGTCTGTAAGCCCTCCATCACGGTATGTACCACCCGGTGCTCCGGGAATATTTCTAATCCCCTCCATGACAAAAGGTATTGATCCTGATGAAAGCAGCGCCTGTCTGAAGTTTTCAGTTGTGAGTGGGACTCGCAGCTCTTCACTGAAATTAATAGCGAAAGGGGGGATTCCCCTCCCGTCATGAAACAGTGTCCGGTCAAAGATTTTGAGAAGGAGTTTTCTGCTTGCAATGTTCACTATTGCGGAAGGGATGAATGACGCTGCAAGGGCAGCTCTGTTGTCCGTTGCAGAGAGCCCCCGACAGCGTGCGGCAATAATCCCCAGCCGGACAGGCGATTTCGTAAGAATATAATTTATATCATCATCCGGAAGATATTCATTCAGAATTCTAAGGCTTTCGGATGTAACATAATGCTCTGAGGGTTTTGTGTCGTATTGTTGTGAAAGGTATGATTCTATGAATAAGGCGAGAGTTCCGGCCGGGTTTCTGCTCCCCCATGCAGCTCCTCTCCACGCTCCGATTGAAGACCCGAGAAAGTATAGGGGCTTTTTCCTCTTTTTAAACCAATTATTAAGAATAATATTATCTATCCCCGCAAGAATAAGAAATTTTGGCCCGCCCGAAGCTCCTGCTATTCCAGAAATTATATCCTCGTTTAAACCGGAATCTCTTATAATATTTGCAGCATTTTTACCTGCGTAAATTTCAATAGCATCTGACATGATACACCTGTTCAATCTGATAATAAATTCAGTTTTATCTAATAGTGAATTATTCCTATAGCACAATCATTTTTTATAGTTTTTAGTATATGGAAAATGTACATCTTTATGTAAAGAGGGGAGGGAAAACCCGAAAGCTAATTAACCGGTTAATTAACTGTTGACAATAACAATATCTTCCCTGCATTGGTTTAATTAAACAGAGCTGTAAGTACTAACGAGGTAACGGGTGTTAAGGCAGATTTTCAGTAATGGGAATTTGAAATTTCTGGGGATTATTTCATGGATGGTGAGTTCAACCTGTACCCTGTATTTTTTTGACGGAAATATCCCGGTCTCAATTTCTGTTAAAATATTTGCGATATCGTTACTTTTTTCATTTTTTTTATTTTTAATTATTATATTTACGGGATTGAGAAGAAAAGGATTGTTTATATTGCTGTCTATTCTGGTTATAGTACCTTCTTTACTGATTATATCCGCCTATTCTGTAACAGGTTCAATTCTTCATAGAAGTGATTTCCGGGTCGTTTTCACAACAGATTCATCTGAATCGCTGGAGTTTATTGTTCAGTTTCTGAATTTTAAATTACTGGTATTATTACTGAGTTATATTTTACCTTTATTTCTGCTGTTCAGGGAGAAGCCATCAGCACCTGTGATAAGCAGGACAAAAAAAATAATTCTTTTTGTATTGATAACATCATCAATGTTCATAGTATGCAAAAATAACTGGAGCCTTATATCCAAAAGATATCATGTCATAGATTTCTACAGGTCATTTTATGATTTTAAACAGGAGCAGAAATTCGATCAATGGTATTCCCGGAGGCATAATCTTAAGTTTGATGATAGTGTAGTATCAGACCTGAAAATAAAGAGTCCTCAAACTTTTGTTGTAAT
>CAZVFJ010000110.1:7819-10431 GCA_964625825.1 uncultured Leptospirales bacterium
ACTGGGGCAAGGATTAACAAGCAACCACGAAATGTTGTTGTAATACTGGGTGAGTCTCTATCCCGGAATCATATGCAGCTTTATGGTTACCGGCGTGAAACGAATCCCGGGCTTTCTGTTATAAAAGATCAGCTCTATATTTTTAATAATGTAATCTCGCCGGCAACAACAACCCTCGAGGTTATGAAATTCATATTAACCCTGGCAAATCATCAGCATCCGGAATATTTTCTTCAGAAGAGATCGGTTGTAAATCTTTTTAACGAAGCCGGATATAATACAATCTGGATTGGAAACCAGAATTTCAGGGGGAACAGATATAATATAGGTCATGGAGTTATAGCGACTGAGTGTAAAACCAGTTCTGAGATTGCTGATGTTAATGATTTAATTGTTGTTGAAACTCTTGAGAAGCTCCTGAGTCATAACGGTGATAAAAGGAGGATTATATTCATTCATCTGAGGGGGTCGCACACGAAATACAGTACCAGGTATCCGGAAGAGTTTAAATATTTTAATCATAAGAATAATCCCATTCCTTATGGAAATACACTTTCTGATAGAAATAAGAAAATAATTGATGAATATGATAACAGTGTAAGATTTAATGATTATGTTGTATCTTCAATTATCAGGTATGTTAAGGCAGGATGTGAGTATTCATGGGTCCTTTATTTTTCAGATCATGGAGAGGAACTTTTCGAATACAGAAAACTGTTCGGCCATCAGACAAAGAATTTTTCAAAATATATGTGTCAAATCCCGTTTATACTATGGGTATCTGATAAATACAAAGAGGCTAACAGGGAATTGTTTTTAAATATGACGGAGTATCTCAACAGGCCCTATTCTACTGAAAATGTAATTCATAGCATTTCTTAGCTTTCAAGGCTCAGATATGCTGACTTTGATCCGGGTAAAAGTATATTGTCTAAATATTTTACAGCCGATGAGCGTATTGTGAATGATGTCCCATATGATGAGGTTCTTCCATTAAAATAAAAAAATCTTGACAATGACCTGTATATAAAAATATTGATTTAACAGTTTTCACTAAGGGCGGTTAGCTCAGATTGGTTAGAGCGCCTGCTCGACACGCAGGAGGTCGCTGGTTCGATTCCAGTATCGCCCAATTCCTTCGCCTGTTTTTTCGACAGGTATCCCGCGGTGAAATGTAACTTAAAATAGTCGAGGATACTACATTGAGCAACCTGATTAAAATAAAACTACCGGATTCAAGTGTTAAAGAGGTTGAGATCGGCTCAACTATATATGATATTACAGGACAGATAGGGAAGGGACTCCAGAAAGCCGCTCTGGCCGCTGAACTTGACGGTGTTCTTACTGATCTCTCTACACCTGTTACAAAGGATTCTGACCTCAGCATAATAACCTTTGATTCAGAGAAAGGCAAAGATGTGTTCTGGCATTCGGCATCTCACCTCATGGCGCAGGCTGTTAAGAGGCTCTACCCGGATACAAAATTTGCCATTGGCCCATCTATTGAGAGTGGATTCTATTATGATATAGATATGAAGAAAAATCTTACTCCTGAGGATCTTGAGGCGATTGAAGCTGAAATGGCTAAAATTGTTGAAGAGAAGCTCGATATCAAAAGGGAGGAGATGACAAAATCCGAGGCGATAAAGTATTTCTCCTCCATAAATGAAACTTATAAAATCGAACTGTTGAACGAACTCCCCGAAGGGAATGTTTCTCTTTACAGGCAGGGGGAGTTTGCAGATCTCTGCCGGGGGCCTCATCTATACAATACAGGGCAGATTAAGGCATTCAAGCTTCTATCAATTGCAGGAGCCTACTGGCGTGGTGATGAAAAGAACCAGATGCTACAGAGGATATATGGCATAGCTTTTCCGGATCAGAAGGAGCTCAAAAAACACCTTGAATTTATAGAAGAGGTAAAGAAGAGGGACCACCGCAAAATCGGAAAGGAACTGGATCTCTTCAGCACTCATGAAGATGTTGGTGCTGGTCTCATTTACTGGCATCCAAAGGGTGCAAGGCTCAGAAATACACTCGAAGAATGGTGGAGAAATGAGCATTTCAAAAATGGATATGAGATTCTCTACTCTCCTCATATCGGGAGATCGACACTCTGGGAGACTTCAGGTCACCTGGGATTTTATAAAGATAATATGTATTCACCGATGGAGATTGACGGGAACGACTACATTATCAAGCCTATGAATTGCCCGTTCCATATAAAAATATACCAGACAAACCTGCATTCATACAGGGATCTTCCATTGAGATGGGCGGAGCTTGGAACTGTCTACAGGTACGAAAAGTCAGGTGTGCTTCACGGAATGCTCCGTGTCCGCGGATTCACTCAGGATGACGCACATATTTTTTGCACGCCTGAGCAGATAGAGGACGAAATTAAGGAAGTGCTCAGGTTTTCCCTCTGGATGTGGAAAACTCTGGGATTTACAGACATAAAGGCATATCTTGCCACTAAACCTGAAAAAAGCGTGGGTGAGCCCGAAAGATGGACAAAAGCTCAGGAATCACTCCGCAAGGCGATTGAGTCGGCAAATCTCAAAGTTGAGCTTGACGAGGGGGGTGGAGCGTTCTACGGCCCTAAGATCGAC
>CAZVFJ010000111.1:0-3866 GCA_964625825.1 uncultured Leptospirales bacterium
CCGTCGAAATACTCAATCCCCGCGAACTTTTCTTTCTCCTCTTTTTTAAAGAGAGAGCCCGGAGATGTGAAGAGTGTTTTGAAAAACTGCATAAGCTTAATAAATAGGAGTTTTAAAAGCATACCTACGCTGCCCTCTCCGGGCTGGAAGGTAAATGTAAGCTGAGCCCTTTTCATATCATCTGTGGTTATTTTCTGCTTCTTCATCGCCATATTCTTCATCAGCTTGCGCGCTTCTTTTCTATCGAGTTTAAGCTTCTTTCTATCTTCATGATATTTTCCGGAGCGGACAATAAGGAGAAAAAGCTCGGGGTCTTTCATCAGTTCAGATTTCAGTTTTTCAATTCTACTGTAGTAAGCTTTTAACTCCACCTGACTTGTCTTCCCGGATTCCAGGAGCATCTTTATATACTGCCCAAGGAAAAAGACCTGTTTATACAGCCGCTCCTTTTCGTCACCTGAAAGAAATTTGGGATCTGTGCTTTCAAGTTTTTTAATCCAGTGAAAGAGGTTTTCAAGATTTTCGTAAGACACATCATAAAGGGAGTCAGTTTTAAGATCACCCACTTCAATATAATTCTTCGCGACCCTTTTCAGATCCTTGAACATCTTGTTTGAGTAATCAAGGATAAGCCTGTATGCGCGTCTTTCATATGCCGAGAGGGGTTTCTCCGCGCTTTCAGGATCATTCATTATATTCTTAACGTCCTTAAGCTTTATTGATGTGGGATCAAAATCGACACCTTCATCTGCGAACGCTGATTTGATTTCATAAAAATCCGGCTCGGGCATATCATCTCCGATCTTAAGGACATGAAGTTTAATATTCACGAGTTTTGTTATCATCTCATCAGGATCAATTTTACTTACACCGTCAGTAACAACAAGTATTTCGGCATTCACCATATCTTTTGTATAATTGATATCCTCAATTGCCTGGTAGACAGCTTTCTGAAGATTTGTGCTCACCCCTCCGGTTGTAGAGAAGAGAACTTTCTCAATGATAAACGGGTAATCCTCTTTTTTTTCAATCTTATATAGATCTCCGGTCTGAGTATCAAAAGTTCTGAAGAAAAGGCGGGCGTTTGTTGTGATCTTTCTTCTGAGGAATTCTGCGACGATGCATTTTGAGTAGAAAGCCCTCATATGCAGATCCATAGACCGGGATGTATCAAGAAGAATATAGAATATTTGCTCAAACCGGTTGGCATCCCTTCCTGATTCATTTATAATTGTTGTAACAGGCTTGAAATGGTCAGTTTCAGATTCATAATGTTTCTGGACCATTAATGTCTTGGTAAAAAGTTTGGCAGTGAATATATCATCATCCTGGGCGAGCTCTCTCGGAAGCGCCCTTTTAAGATCGGTTATATTTTTGTACGTCTCTATCTCCATCTTGTCACTTAACGGCACAAGATGTTCAATCCTGTTAACTGATATGCTCTGTTCCCTCTCGGGAATAAAAGCAGCGTCTTCTTTGGATATTTCCTCTATGGCATTGAGCGCGTCAGCAGAAGTTCTGTCTGTAAAAAGATTACGCGCGATTTCAAAAAGAATTAAAAACTGTGGCGGGAGTATAACCTGAATATTGTCGAAGAGCCCCAGGGAATCCCAGTATTCAAAAAAATCTTCACCGGTAAATTGAGAAGTCATTAGAAACCTCTTACATTAGGTCCCTGTATTCTTTAAGAATCCCATTTTTAAGTTCATTTACCTCTTCAACTGAAGAGTTGACCTCAAACACACTTTTTTTGAGTGATTCAAGGGTAACCTGCTCATCCTCATCATCCCTTCTCTTACCGGCAAAAACCATTTTAAGGAGATTTTTAAGTCCATCAAGAACACTGCTTTTTCTGAGAATATTTTCCTTCTTCTCAGGATCATTTCTGATTTCATCAAAAAGCTGCCTGACACTGAGAAGGAATTCAATCTGGGATATAGCCCCATTTGCCTTAAAATGATTCATCGTTTTCTGATAAACATCGAGATATAGATCCTTCTCGGATTTATCAAGGTTCTTAACAGATACATAACTGTTCAGTGTACAAAGTGCGATATGCATATCACGCAGGTCATCCATTGTGACTTCAAACCTGTTATTTATTATCGCTGAGGCGCGGAGGAAATCTCCCAGCTTGGCTTGCTTTCTGGGGCTTATAAAAAACTTGTGGTCATTCTTTCTCATTTCACTTATATACTTGGTCACAAATACATTCTTCATGAAATAAATAAATTCCGGTACAACAACTTTAATGTCCCTGTGTTTATTTGTGATAACATCATGAAGAAAAAGTATCTGGTTAAAATATATCTTCCTTTCCGGCTCAGCAGGCCTCCCCCTGCGTGCGGTATACGTCTGGTCAATGAGGAGCTGGTTGTATACATTATTATCTTCAGGTATGATCGCTTTATATGTGAACCTGTCGAGGACAGCTTCGGTAACTTCATTCATCCTCATATAGTTTGCAGTTGCTACTGCTGTATGTACCACTGCGTCGATCTGCTCAGAACCGTTTATAAATTTTCGCTCATTGAGAACAGAGAGAAGAGACCTTAAAACAACATCGCTTGCGTCAAAAAACTCATCGAGAAAAACAAGGTTAGCCTCAATTATTGAACCCTTAATATTGTGTCGTATCCTGCCCTTCCTGAACTCCTCTATGTTATATGGCCCGAAGTAGTTGTCAGGAGTCTGGTCCTTGCTTGCCTGTGATGAAAAGACCCTTGCTCCTTCAAATATGTTGAAAACTGAGCTTGCCAGGTAAGACTTAGCCATACCAGTACGGCTAAGGAGAAGCATGTGTTCCCCTGTAAGAATAGCATATATAGCCTGCCTTATTATATCGTCCCTGCCGATTACAGCCTCACCGATATTCTGCATATGCCAGTTCAGATATTCAACTATAGTAGGAATATCATACTCACCTTCAGGCATCATTTTCATAAGCTGGGCGCCGGATAATCCCTGGCCTCTTCTGATATTCTCCCTGATCTCGGGAAATTCCTGGACGTCCGGCCCTTCTGCAGCGTGGACTGCTTCAAGGACTTCATCTATATCCGCCCCGTCAGGTTTTTCATCGAGTACTATTATTTTATATCCGTCTTTATCAAATATATTTTTTACTTCTTCACGATTGCTTATCATGTTAACCGGAGCTCCCCTTCTACTTTTTTTTCTGTGGTAAGACAACCCTTATGGAAGTACCTATCCCGGGCTCAGTTTTGACACCGATAGTCCCGCCAAGGTTACTTATAATGCTCATAGCGATCATAAGCCCCAGCCCGGTACCCTTCTTCCCCTTGGTTGTAAAGAAAGGCTGAAATATCTTTTTCATATTCTCTTCGGGAATTCCCATGCCGTTGTCAGTGATAGTAAGTACCGCATATAAACAGTTATTTGTATTAACAGATTCAACTGTTATTTCTATCCTTCCATCAGGCTCAATTGCATCCTCCGCATTTTCAAGAAATTGAATAAGGAGCTGCTGAATCTGATTCGGAGTAGCAACTACTTCCGGGCTCTCATCCGACAGGTTAATAACCACATCGACTCCCTCATTTTTCAGCCTGTTGGTAAATACATCGATAGGGTGACCTGTAACAATTTTATTAAGCTCACACGCATCTTTATCTCTTTCATCTATTATTGTAAGAGCAAGGAGCTGCTCTGAAATTGTCTTGATTCTTTCGAGTTCTTTTTTAAGAGAATCAACATATTCGACAGCCGGGCTGTGCTCCTCAACATTTGTATCAACGAAGTTAAGGTCCATAACCATTTTATTGATATGCCCCTTTAATTCAGAGGCAACACCTGATGCAAGGAGTCCGAGGGCACTCATCTTTTCATTCCTGCTGGCCCTGTTTCTT
>CAZVFJ010000111.1:3895-10375 GCA_964625825.1 uncultured Leptospirales bacterium
CAGTAACATCCTCTATCATTATAAGGACTCTCTCAACATTCCCGGCTCTGTTCAATATCGGATCAAAAGTAACATTTACAACCAGTTCCGTAAGCCCGGAAATAGGGATATACCGAATCTCATTGGCTTTAATTGTCTTCTTCGAAAGAAGTACTTCATCAAAAATTCTGGTAAAACCTGCCTCAATAAAGCCTGTGTATTTTATAATCTTGCTTAAAATCGGATTTTCATTTATCACAATACCGGAGGGGTCAACCATAAACATCCCAATAGGTGCATTGTTTATAATATCCTCATTAAGGTCCCTGACATTCTTCAGTTCTTCAGCCTGTCTTATCTGCTCCTGGACCTTCTCTTCAAGGATGCGGGAATTTTCCTTAAGCTTTTTCTGCATCTGATACTGCTCAGTATAATTACGCATAACACCGATAAGCGCTACAATCTCTCCGGTTTTTGATTTAATAGGAGAGAAGTTTGTCATAAAATAATACGGTTTATCGTTTTCATAAATTTTCAGAAGTTCATTTCTGAAAACCTGACCTTTTTTCAAAACAGATTCAACAACGTAATTCCCCCTCTCAAGTTCAATCTCATGGAGATAATCGGTATATAACCTTCCCGGGGTGGCGTCACGTGACGACAAGGCATCCTTCCATGCCTTGTTGGTATACTGTATCCTCATATCCTTGTTTATGACAAAAATTATATCATAGGCAGCTTCAACTATTGTCCTGAAATCAACAGATTTAAACTCATCACTGTCATCAATACTGATTTCGTACTGTTGATTAAGTTTTTCAATTATATCAATAAGCTCTTCACGAGATAATTTTTTCAGATTTTCAATACCCATAAATAGTTCCTGCCGATTTTAATTACTTAAAGAGCTAACTCTCTTTAGTTATTGAAGCATAAAACCATAGTTCAACTACTGCACTCATGGAAAGAGCAATAAAAAATGAGACAACAAACCATACCCTGCTGAACTCTATCAGGTAATAAACTCCAGCTATAAAAATCACAAAGACGAGGAATTTAACAAAAAACCATTTGTATGTTACTTTAAGGAGTTTGATTGCGTGAGACCCTGCAGCTTTTCTGACCTGTACAAGCCAGATAACAGAAAGAATTATTCCCAGTATTGTACCCAGAAAGTATCCCTTGAATTCAGGATTTGTAAAGCTGATAAAAAACCAGACCGATACCGCGATATTCACAACTGCCGGAATAATATTGAAAATAACAGCCATTCTGTATTTTATTTCCATAACACACACTCTTATTTTTAGGTTCTGTCAATGAAGCATATTTTTTCAGCAATGTCAAATAAAATAAAACTCTGAGGGGAATGTTATTCGATTGGATAGTAAAATCTCCCGGGCCTTAAAATAGGGAAAAGCCCGGGAAGAAGCTTTATTTGTGACAATCCTTACCGGCACACCCCTTTACCCTGGAGTATTTTTTGCCGTTAAGTTTTCCGTCTTTAATCTGTCCCTTCTTCTGCGGAATTTTTAATCCTGCCATGTGGCAATAAGAACAATCAACCTTTTTCCCGTCTATAACCTTTCCTTTATGGTGCCCCATTATCGCAGGATTAGAGAAAAGAGCTGCGGAAGAAAGAGATAGAATTGCGAAAAGAACGATTACTTTTTTCATAAAAATCTCCTTAAAAGCATAATAATTATGATTATAAAAAAAAGGCTTTTTTTAAAAGCCTTTTTTTATCTTAGCAAGCCGATTATTGCAGTTTTTTAGCAAGGTCCTCTCCAACCTCTTTAACGCCCGGTTTGCCGTCGAGCTCAATAAATTTCAATTTACTCCCCGCGGCAATTTTTTTAAAATAATTAACCGCTGCCATTGTGCCGTTTACATCATCATAATAGATTTCATGCCGTTTGTTAATAGCAGTTTCATCCTGATCATCAGCACGGGTTGAAAGATTCCCTCCGCATACACGGCACACAGGATTTCCATCCTTTGAATCAGGTTTAATAGCATCTATGTAGATATTATTGGGGTGATTGTTATCTTTTTCGCAAAGTCTACGCCCCATTATTCTCTTCTTCGCCGTATCGCGATCAAGGGATATTTCTATGACATAGTCCAGCGAGATGCCCGCGTCAGAAAGAGCTTTGTCAAGAGCCACGGCCTGCTCCGGATTCCTTGGAAATCCGTCAAGAAGCCATCCGTTTTTACAGTCATCTTTTTTGAGCCTGTCAAGTATCATTGGAATTGTAATTCCATCAGGTACAAGATCTCCCCTGTCAATATACTCTTTCGCTTGTTTGCCAAGTTCAGTTCCGCCCTTAATATTCTCTCTGAATATAGCGCCTGACTCGACATGTGTGATGTTAAACTTTTTCTGAACAACTGCTCCCTGTGTCCCCTTTCCACTTCCATTGGGGCCAAAAATCAGAATATTCATTGATTCCTCCAGGATTATCTTTTTTATTCATTATCAAAATCTCTAATCATAGTGTAAAGAAAGTTTTATATAAAATTAACCGGCAGGACATCAGTTTTTTCATCATTTTTAGATAGTTGTTATTGACACAAAATAAAGCTGTTACAATTAATATTAACAGATTAAATAAAACGGGGATATTCCATGTACTACCAGAAAGATATTGAAACTATGTCGCGAAAAGACCTGGAAGCGCTCCAATTCAGCAGATTGAAAAAAGCTCTCGAAGCTTCAGCGCAAACACCATACTACAGCCGGGTTTTCAGTGAAAATAAAATCGACATATCAAAAATAACAACTCTCGAACATCTTAAAGACATACCATTTACCAGTAAAAATGACTTGCGGCTCAGTTATCCTGACGGAATGGTTACAGTACCAAGATCAGATATAGTCAGGCTCCATGCCTCTTCCGGAACGACAGGGAAATCCACGGTGATTTTTTACACACAGAAGGATATAGATAACTGGGCGATACAGGTAGCCAGGGCAATGTACAGTACAGGCGCCCGTAGAGGGGATGTCGTTCAGAATATGATGGGTTACGGTCTGTTCACAGGGGGACTGGGCCTTCATTACGGAGCAGAAAAACTCGGATGTATGGTTATACCCGCATCAACCGGAAACAGCCTTAAACAGATTCAGCTCATCCAGGATTTTCACACATCTATAATCCATATAACTCCGAGCTATGCACTTCACCTTGTGGAAGTAATAAAAGATAACGGAATAAATCCTCATGATCTTAATATTAAAAAAGCGTATTTCGGGGCTGAGCCGTACTCAGAAGCGACCAAGCTGAAGCTCGAAGAACAGTGGGGGCTCGACGCCTATAACAGCTATGGGCTTTCAGAGATGAACGGACTCGGAGTTGCTTTTGAGTGTACCCAAAAGGACGGAATGCACATTGCAGAAGATTACTATATAGCAGAGATTATAAATCCCGAAACAGGTGAAAGACTTCCTGACGGAGAGGAGGGTGAACTTGTATTTACACATATAAACAGGGAGGCCATGCCGATATTCAGGTACAGGACAAGAGACCTGACAAGAATAATCCCTGAACAGTGCGCCTGCGGGAAGACTCACAGGAGGATGGATAGAATAAAAGGGAGAACTGATGATATGCTGATTGTTGGCGGAGTTAACGTTTTTCCGTCACAAATCGAGACAGTTCTAATGAATATACCAGAAGTAGGGAACAATTACCGGATAGTCCTCGACCGGGAAGAGGGACTCGACAAAATGCGTATACAGGTTGAGCTCTATTCAAAACTTTTCAGTGGCGAGATGAGTGCCCTGAAGAAGCTCAACAGGGAAATAGTTGAAAAACTCCGCGCGCTTATAACACTTAATCCGAAGATTGAATTCATGGAACCGGGTTCACTGCCGCCGAGTGAAGGTAAAGCCAAAAGAGTAATAGATAACAGGAAGATATAGGAGGAGAATATGCCGCATCAGGTATCAGTTTTCGCAGAGAACAGGCCGGGGAAAATAAGCAGGATCACCGAAGTTCTGAGCAATAACGAAATTAATATCAGGGCTATAACCATCTCGGATTCAGGTGATTATGGCATAATAAAGCTCCTTCTTGACAAACCGCAGCAGGGAAATGACTGCCTTAAAGAGGCCGGGTTTGCCTCTACGCTGAAAGACATTGTCGCAATAAAGATCGACGATTCACCGGGAGGCCTCCATAAGGCAACGGCTCTCCTTGCAGATCAAAATGTTAATATTGAAGATGCCTACGGTTTCACAATAAGGGAGAAAAACCTGGCAGTATTCGTTTTCCAGGTTGCGAATGTCAGTCAGACCGAAAAGATACTTAAAGGCGCCGGCTTTGAAACCATATCTGACAACGAGCTTTATTTCATATAAATGCCTTTCTTCAGTGTTGTTATACCGACCTACAACCGGAGAGAAAAAGTTCAAAACGCGATTGAATCTGTACTGGCACAGGACTTTAAAGACTACGAACTTATAGTGGTTGATGACGGTTCAACAGACGGTACAGAGTCAGTTGCGAATCTCTACAACGGAAAACTTCGATACATATACCAACCTAACTCCGGAGTAAGTTCTGCGAGAAACATGGGCATATCTCTTTCTAATTCACCTCACATCGCCCTTCTTGATTCAGATGATATATGGCATAGCTCAAAACTTCGAAGAGACAGGGAGTATATACAATCAAATCCTGCTGTACTCATTCACCAGAGTGAAGATATATGGATAAGAAACCGGAA
The DNA here is from genome assembly GCA_964625825.1 of uncultured Leptospirales bacterium. GTDB lineage: Bacteria > Spirochaetota > UBA4802 > UBA4802 > UBA5550 > UBA5550. The sequence continues at coordinate 8,606 of CAZVFJ010000111.1, forward strand.
AAGGGTTAATCCCGGGAAGAGGCATATCAGGAAGGGGGGATTTATTTTCAGCGAATCTCTCAGGCTCTGCATAATAAGTCCCTCATCAGTTGTATTTTCACGCGGGATTGTGGAGAGATATGGCCTCTTTGACGAAAAGCTCCCTGCCTGTGAAGATTATGATCTTTGGCTCAGGATAACTCCTTTTGAATACACGGGACTTATAGAAGAAAAGCTTATAACAAGATACGCGGGACACAACGATCAGCTTTCATTGATCAATCCTCTCCTGGACAGGTACAGACTCTACTCAATTCTTAAACTTCTTGATATTGAGAAAGACAGATTGAGCAGTGAGCAGGCAGCAGAGGCAATTACTGTTGCAGATGAAAAAGCCCGCATCCTTCTTGCGGGCTCTCTTAAAAGGGGGAACATAAAAAATACTTCACTTCTTGAAAGTATTATCAGTTCTCTGGAACATGGATCCTGTATGAAAACAGACTATCAGAGCCTCTTACAATTACATCTCCGCCCCTGAGAACAGCATCAAGGTAGGCCTCGCCCGCGAACTCCCTTGAATAGAAAAGCCTCCCGTCTCCTGTAAAAACATAAAGCTGCGACTCCCCTGTACTTCTGGTGTAACAGAGAAATATATATCCGCATGATCTTATAATCGCAGCCTGCCCCGGCCTTTTCGCAGGTATCTTCACGCTGAAAATCTCATCAGCATCATCATCATATACAATAAGGCTTTCCTTATCAAGGAATGAGACTGCACCCTCACCTGTAACATGGACCGCCGTCTTCAGAACGTGAACATTGGGTATTTCAGATTCCTCAAAATCATTATCAGAAATATTAATAATCCTCAGCCTGTCCTTCTGTTCTGTGCCGTAATGCACTACTCCGAATTTTCCGTTACTACTTATTTTCATCCCCTTAACAATATTCCCGGCAGCGAGGCTTCCGCTGTTTAATACAACACCTTTCTCGTCAAGAAAATAGTATGTCCCGTCAACAAACCCAAAGCAGCCGAAATCATTCACCTCGGAGAACTCAATGGAAGTGCATAGCCTCCCTGAAATTTCAGATACTCCTGCCGGGTTTCCGTCTTTATCGAATATCCTTATCCTGCTGTGATCACCCACGACGAGAAAAATAAGCTTCCCGTTGTGTGACAACAGGGGTGTTTCCTGTGATTTTTTTTTCCAGTACCTCTCCCCGTTATAGCCGAGGAGTTCTATTGATGTCCCTACTTTTTCGTACTGAATATAGTAGCGTCCGTTACTACTGAATTCGGAGAGAAAATCCTTTGGCTCAATCTTCTTCGCGAGGAGGCCACCCTCTGTAACAAGGTATGTAATATTATTATATGGAACAGTATAAAAATCTGCCGTGGTACTGGAATCTGCGAGGGGAATGTTCTCAATTTCCTTCAAGTCCAGGTAAAATTTTGTATGCAGTTCTGACGCGGAGACACCCTGAAAAATGAGGAGGCTTAAAATCGCCCCTACCATAAATCCTGAAAAAATATATTTCATGACATCATTATTCCTGAAAAGATTTTAAAGTTAGTATCTGAGAGGATGAATTATAGTCAACAAATATCCTGTTGTGAGCCGGCAGGATCTAAGGCCTTTTCAGGGAACATTAGTCCTGCATAAAGCTCTTCAGCTTTGCACTCCTTGACGGGTGACGAAGCCGCCTGATCGCTTTTTTTTCAATCTGACGGATCCTCTCTTTGGAAAGGTTAAACTTATCACCTATCTGTTGAAGTGACATAGGTTCATA
>CAZVFJ010000112.1:0-6284 GCA_964625825.1 uncultured Leptospirales bacterium
AAGAAGTCGAGATTGAAGCGCATGGTCTCCTGGCACGTGTATTTCAGCATGAGTATGATCATCTTGATGGTATACTCTTTATTGACAGGATAGAAAAATATCTGAAAGATGAGATGAGAACCGAACTTAAGAAGATTAAAAAGCTTAATAAAAAGAGAGGGAAATGAGAGTAGGTTTTTTTGGAACACCGGAAATAGCATCATTTGTTCTCCAACATATTTGTAACATTTATGAGATAGTTTTCCTCGTCGCTCCTGAAGATAAAAAATGCGGAAGGGATCTGAAAATCCAGGAGTGTGCTGCTAAAGAATTTGCCCTGTGTAGAGATATACCTGTAATCCAGCCTAAAAGTCTTAAAGACCCTGAATTTTATGAAATACTGAAATCATATAATGCAGATATATTTGTTGTTGTCGCATATGGGAAACTGATACCAGCGGCTATATTCAATATGCCTCGATGTGGAACAATCAATCTCCACCCCTCGCTTCTCCCTAAATACCGCGGAGCTGCCCCGGTGCAGTGGGCTCTGATTAACGGGGATAGCGAAACCGGTGTCACTGTTCAGATGATTAATGAAGAGCTTGATGCCGGAGACATCATTCTGCAGCAGAAGATTGTTGTTGACGATGATGTCACAGCCGGGGAGCTGTATGATATTATATTACCTGTGGGTGCGGAACTTATAGTCAAATCTATAAAACTGCTTGAAGAGGGCAGGGGTGAACCGGTTAGGCAGGATCATTTAATGGCTACACACTGCGGCAAGATTGATAAAGATACTGCCATGATAAAATGGATAAGTAATGCTGAAACGATTCATAATCTTGTGAGAGGGCTTAATCCGAAACCTGTAGCATGGACAACTTTCCGCGGCCATCATATAAAGATATGGAAGACTTCTGTTTTCCACGGGGATGATCCTCATCTGAAACCGGGGGAGTTGAGAAAATTTTCCAGGAAACATCTCCTTGCGGGAACAGGTAAAGGTGTAATTGAGATACTTGAAATTCAGCCTGAAAATAAAAAGAAGATGGACGGAGTATCCTTCATAAACGGCTACAGGCTTCAGGATGGGGAGAATTTCGAATAATATGTCCTATAAAGAGAGGCATATTGACAGAAAGAGAGCCAGGAGAAATTCCCCCAGGAATGAGCTCCTCCAGCATGATGCTGAATCTGAGTTAATAAGAGAGAAAAACAGGGCAAGGGAACTCCGCAACTCCTCCTGGTGGAAAAATAAGATAGCTGCAGGTGAATGTTATTATTGCGGAAAAAATTTCCACCCTTCCGAATTAACCATGGACCATAAAATACCTCTTGCCAGAGGGGGAAAGAGTGAAAAGATAAACCTGGTGCCTGCCTGCAAAGAATGTAACAATAAAAAAAAGTATATGCTTCCCACTGAGTGGGATGAATACATGGATAATATAAAAAACGGGAAAATTTAATTATTTTTATTGTATAACATTTAATCCGATAATATAATCAGAAAAATTAGCGTTTTATGAGTCTTCAGAATTATTTTTTAAAATGTTCTCGTAAAGTCATTCTTAATGATAACGCGGAATGACTGGTTTATTATCTATTTGTTTCATATCTTTTTAATAATTTTCCGGGAGTATATAGAATGCCTGAGAGCAGAGTTTTGCATAAAGGGGAAATCCTTTTTACCCAGGGTGAAAATCCGACCAGATTTTTTATAATGCAGGATGGTGAAGTTGAAGTCCTCTCAGTGCCTGAAGAATATCTTGGGCTGGATTGTGAACTCATTGCGGATAAATCTGTAAGGGTTTCTTTAATAAAAGGGAAGGCAATGCTCGTGGGCTTTTCAGGACTCCTCACTGCTCCGTATACGCATACTGTAAGAGCTCTTTCTGATACACAGATAATTGAATATCCAATAGCTCAGGGCGGGTATAAGGGGATTGCGCAGCGGGATATAAACAGCGCGATGAATATGCTCAGACAGCTGTTCAACAATTACATGATTGCCCGGAATTTTATGAAAAAGGTATCTGGCCTTTACATAAGAATGTGCCAGGTCGATGATAATATGCTCCTTCTTTTTAGTGCTTTGAGCCCCGGCAACGGGTCTGATAATCTCAATAAAAAAAGTGATGAGCTCTATTCTGTATATACATTCAGCAAGGGGCGTGTGCCCGAAAATGTGACAATAGATTTTGTCATTGAAGATAAGGGGCCTCTTCTTAAAAAAAATTACAGTGAGAATATTGATGTTGAGGGAGTAGGAGCGGATTATATTGATGTGTCAAAACGTCTCCTTAAGCTTGAACCTAAACTTATGGCTGAGGTGTTCAGAAGCGATCCTGATCTTCCGGTTTCGATTTTTATGACAATGGTGAAGGGGCTTCGTATACTCCTTACCGGTATCCATAATGTGATTGATAAAGTTAACAGAAAATCAAAAACTATATTTGAAATGCAGGACGGTTTGATTTCATACCTCGTGTCTAAAGGGGGGATTGATGACTGGACTGCTACAGGGAAACTCTCACCGGATTTTTTCTCTAACCTGTCAAAAGTTTTTTTAAAGATAGACACAATGGTCAATGAAGTTACAGGCCGGGGCTTCGGGGATTATAAACTTTTTAATGATATCATACCCCTTCTTGAAAAGTTGGGAGGAGAAAAATCTACCGAAAAATCAGAAATCGTAGAGTCTCAGGCTGATGGTGAGGGGGGAGCAATATCTGCAACACCTGTTATATCTACAGGGCTCCAGAAATCGATATACCAGATATTTGAATTTTCAATGGTTGAGAAGGAATTCCAGAACAGACTCCTTAAACTGCTGAATGATTTTAAGAACCTTAAAAATCCTCTCAGCTCTGAATCCGAGGAGCGAAAGATACGTCGCCATATTACCCAGATGTATTGGGACTTATACAAACAGGTGTTTGCACGGACAAAGATTGAATCATCCATACCGAGGTCTGTTAAGCTGATGCTGACATTCGGTTTTCTTGATGATGAACTTCTTACTCCTGAACAGCTCTCTGATCTGAATGATCTTGGGAGGATACGCGAGCGTGAAACAAAAACTCCTATATTCCTTGAATATGAATTTCTTTCAAAAATTTATTCCGGAGTTGAAGAGCCGAGCATAACAGAGATGGGTCTTAACTATGAAGCTTTTCTCCGGGAGCAGGAGAAATACCAGAGAAAGACAAAACCCGGAGAGGAGAAAGAGGATAATAATTCAGATGATGAAAACCTGAATAAAACTCTTCATGAAGTTCAACAGAGACTTGCTAGCGCCTCAGCAGTATGTTCGGGCAGTACTGCAACAGCATTCCCTATACTTTACAGCGAAATAATAAGGGGTAATTTGAGAGGGCTTTACCAGTCAAAGGACAAAGTTGATGCCCTGGTAAAGAAACTGGTGGATATAGATTTTTCACTCTTCTGGAGGGAGACTGTTCTCAAACTCGACAGTGCGAGGGAGATTATTAAAGAGGAGATCTTTCCATATTTCATACTGCTCCCAATCTGCGGAACAAAGACTTTTCTCTGGCAGGAACTTTCAGGAAACAACAAAAGATCCAGAGGCAGAATAATGATCCCTATGCTGTTTGCAGGAGATATCGAAAGAAGCATGATGCATACATTCGCCTGTTTCAGATGGGAACTTAATAGAAGTATCAAGGGAGCCATGTGGGCAGATCCTATTGAGGGTGGACTTTCAGGGGAGTATTTTGATTATGTGAATACTTTCAAAAAGAATTCCAAGCTATCACCTGAAATGAAAGAGAAGATTGCGCTGCGATTCAAGAGCCTTCGTACCAACAGGGACAGGTTCGCAGATGACTATATGTTATGGGTTGAGTATGAACGAGAAGGAATAATGAAGCTTAATAGTGTTGTGCGTGAGATGTTTTTTAAACATGTACCTTTTAAAAAAGATATTCGTGACCAGCTGGAGAATATGCCCGCGTTTAACAAGAGTGCCAACAGGTACCGCAATGTTCAAAACAGGGAGATAGTTTCATACGAAAACAGATTTAAAAAATACCTTGATGCAACAGGCTCGTACCCTCCGGAAATAGAGAAATATATGAATTTTCTGAAGATGTAAAACCGGGGGGTGTATTCGCAATTTGTTGCCTGTTGATTAAATTTAAAATTTTTTATCGCAATTAAAATTTAGAGGATACCTGCGGAATAAATCCGTCTTTCCCGGATAAATTAGTATAAGTTTAGTTAAAAGGAGTAATAAGTATGCCCGGATTTAGCGGACTCGTCAGAAACAGTTTTTATTCATTACTGATAATTGTTGCAGTATCAGCCACCGCCTGTGCATCAGGCGGATTGGAAGGCATAGACGATAATGTTAGAGCGGATAACGGGTTAATTCAGATTAAGAACAATGATGCAGTAAAAGAACAGGGAAACAGTTATGAGGAATATCTGGTTGATATTAATTCATATTCAACAAACGGCGGTTATTACCAGAAAAAATATAACAGGGATATTCTTGAAATTGCCAGAAATATAACCGAGAAACAGGATATTGATATATCGAAGGGTAGTGTTGGTTTTTACTTTGACAAAAAATCTAAAAAAACAGACAGGCTTTTTTTCGGCTTTGATATTATTGTCAATAAGGAGAATAATAGCGACTATGGGAGATTCGCTGCTAAACTTATAAAAGAAAATGTAACCGGTATTATTGATGAGATCTACAGATATAAATTTGTCCCTTCTGAAAATGAGGTGGTAGGTATTGTAATAGGATTCAGGTGGAGTGAGGATAGTTCAAACCAGCTGGTGAATATCTGGATTACAAAAGAGGATATTGCGTTATTCCTTGAAGAGAGGCTCACTGCAAATGAGATGTTTCAGCGTGGAACCATAACTAACAGTACAGGCAGGGTTATTCTCCTCCCTATATAAATATCTTTGTTTTTGCAGTGTTTTGTTCAGCCGAGTATTGATTCAATAGCGGAGCATAATTTTTTTATCTCCATCATCGAGCCTATCGTTATCCTGACATAATCAGACTGAACCGGTCCCCGGAAGTGCCTTATCAGGATCTTCTTCTCTTTAAGTTTTTCATAAAGTTCTCGTGAATTGATGTCCGGGTGTTTTGTGAAAATAAAATTTGCCCTTGAAGGAATAATTTTGAAATTCATGTCTGCAAGTCTCTCTTCAAGATATTCTTTGTTGTTACTGAGCATGCTTATGTTATATTCAAAAGACCTGGTGTCAAGGAGAGCTGCTTCTGCTCCCGCAAGAGCGAGAGAGTCAACGTTATAGGAATCTTTAATTTTCACTAAACCTTCGATAATATCAGGATTAGAAATTGCGAGCCCTACCCGGAGCCCCGCGAGTGAATAAGACTTGGAGAATGATCTCGTTACTATGACATTGTCGAAGTCTTTGATGAGGTCAAGTGATGACCCTCCGTAAAAGTCGATATAAGCTTCATCTACGATAAGAAGACCTTTGTAACTTTTGAGAAATTCCCTTATCTGCGCCTGAGTAACATATGTTCCTGTCGGGTTATTCGGATTTGAGATGATTACCATTTCATATTTATTAATCAGGAATTTATCAAGATCGAACTGAAGGTCGTCGTTTAAATTTATCTTTTCAAATTTAATGCCGTTCCCCTGAGCGAGAGTATCATAGAGGGCGTATGAGGGGTAGGGGAAAGCCGCAACTCCTGTTTTTTCAATAAGGCCCCGGTATATAAGTGTGAATATCTCATCAGAGCCATTCCCTACAAAAATATTCTCAGGAGAAAGATTATTCTGATCCGCGAAGATATTTCTCACTCTCTTTGCCTTTGAGTCAGGGTATCTCCGGAGGTTGCCATTCACATTATCAATTATCGCCTTAAGAACTTTTTCTGAAGGGGGAAAAGGATTTTCATTGGTGTTGAGCTTTATATATTCGTCAATACCGGCAGGCTGTTCGCCCGGTATATATTCATCCATATTTCTGAGGGTTGTGTTCCAGAATTTCATATATTCTCCGTTTATTTAAAGAGGCTCTGACCCCTTATCGATTAAAAAAAAATTCGTTAGTGCGCAGCTCCGATTATTTCGGAAAGTGAGTTTATAGATTCATTTTTCATATACTGTTCAATGTCTGTTACAAGTTTTTCAGATATAGAAGGCTCTATCATGTTTGCCGTACCAACAGATATTGCGGACGCTCCGGCCATGATAAATTCAATTACATCATCAATATCGGTAATTCCACCCTGCCCGATAATTGGTATGGAGATTTTTTCATATATCTGGTAAATAATCCTT
>CAZVFJ010000112.1:6294-10327 GCA_964625825.1 uncultured Leptospirales bacterium
TCAGCCCAGCTACTTTATTGTTGAAATAGGGCTTTCTTTTCTTTATATCGATTTTCATCCCGAGGAATGTGTTGACTGCTGATACAGCGTCAGCGCCTATCTTTTCAGCTGCAATTGCAAATGATGATACATCTGTGACATTGGGAGAGAGTTTTACAATCAGAGCACACTCTGTTGCTTTTCTTGCTTTTTCGAGGAGATCGCAGAAAACATCCATATTTGTCCCGAAGGCCATCCCTCCCTGCTTTACATTTGGGCATGAGACATTCAGCTCAACAGCATCTATCCCTCTGGTAGTTGAGAGGACTCTGCACATCTCAATATTCTCTTCAATCGTATGTCCCGCAATATTTGGTATGGGTGTAGCTCCGGTTTTAATAAGAAAGGGGAGTTTTTTTTCGATGAACTCCTCCATCCCTACATTCTCAAGGCCTATAGAGTTAAGGACTCCTGAGGGTGTCTCCAATATCCGGTTTCCGGGATTACCCCGACGTGGTTTTACCGAGAGCCCTTTCGTGAATACCGCACCAAGTTTTGCTATATTCACAAATTTTGAAAGTTCCTCACCATAACCGGCAGTACCCGACGCCACTGTTACTGGATTTTTCAAAATAAGGTTTCTGATTTTTACTTTTGTATCCAAAAGATTTCTCCTTATTCGCCTATTTAATGAAAATGAAGAGATCTGAGTCAATAAAATAATTGATAGGGCGGGTGTAATTGACGAAATTTTTATTTGACAGTGCAGGAGGAGGAGGGGAGGCTCTGACCCTGAAGAAAGTTAAAAAAGTTTCTCGCAAATCAGTGAAGCAGCAAAGAAAAAGATTTGGGAATAAATAGTGAATTAAGAGCAAGAAATAAGAATCGACATCCAATTTGGCATTTTGAGCTCCCTTTAGATAGTCGGGTGATAAATTCAAATAATAAAATATTAAATCTTCTTATCTCTCATTTGCTTTTATCCCTAAAATTCTATTATTTTTTGTATATTTTTTTGCACTTTTACGTCTTGGCGAGATAATAATTTATAGGTGAAATAATGACTAAACCGGTTTTCCTGGCTTTTGATATAGATGGGACAATTTATGATGCCGGAGATATTCTTGAGGAGGCCTTTGCCGAAGCGGTTAATTCCTTGCTAAAATCGGGAGATTACGGTGATGTTAAAACCCCTTCACGTGAGGCGATTACTGCTACTCTCGGATATCCTCTTGAAAAGATATGCCTTATGCTCTTTCCGGAACTTGGGAAAGCGGCTCGGGACTATCTCTCTGAGAGGTGGACGGTAAATCTTGTTTCTCTTATCCGTCAGAAAAAGGGGAAACTTATTTCCGGCGTTGAGGAGACAATTGTTGAGCTTTATAATTCAGGTTATAGGATGCTTGTTGCTTCAAATGGGGCCAGAGCATATGTTGATGCGATTCTTGAGACCTATGATCTGAAGAAGTTTTTTTCGGAACCTTTTCTATATGCGGAAGGGGAGCTCAGAAATAAGACTGACATTTTGAGCAAATATCTTATGGAACTTGATTTCAGGATGATTATTATGATTGGTGACAGGCTCACGGATCTTGATGCTGCAAAAATTAATGCTATTCCTTTTATCGGGTGCGCTTTTGGTCATGCAGGTGAGGATGAAATCGCAGGGGAGAGGTATATAATTCATGATTTTAGAGAGATGACGGGGATTGTGAAGGAGATGACGGGGCTCTGACCCCTCAACTCAACTTATACAAATATTTTAAGTGAAATAGTAATCTTCCCCTGATTATTTTCTATTTTTTCTTTCCGATGTTGATTGTTTCCTGAGGTTTAATTTTTTTTTATATTTAAAAGCTGACAAATAAAATTTAATGGCGAGTATATTTTATCCTGCCAATCAATGACGAATGGCTATCCAGTAAATTGATATACTCAGTCTGTATTAAACTGATTCTTTATTGATAAATTGTGGCAAGATGCAGGAGGTATTGATTTTCGTAATCCAGGAATTTTTTTACCCTTTTATTAAAATCGTCTCCCAGCTCAATGAAAAATTTATGTGGAGTAATCTTTACTTTCCCTGAATATCCCTGATCAAGATAGGCTCTAATCCCTCCATGAGATGACTCACGTGGATCATTTATTATTTTTTTTCTCACTGGATTATAGGCAATATACCATAAAAGCCATAGCAGATAAGTTGCAGGATCCTCTGACTGTTCGATTATTTTACACTTAAATCTTTCATTCCAGAGAGTTCCAGTCCTTCCATGGGCTCTGTTGTATTTTTCGGTTGTCCTCGCTTTTATATACTGCATAATGCTTGATATAGTTCCACCATCTTTTATCGTTTTTATTACAATATGAAAGTGGTTTTCAACAAATTCTATCTGAACCAATTCAAAATTATAAACTTCCATAGCTTCATTTATGGCTTCAACTGCCATATCCTTGACATAATTAGTTGAGAGTAAATCCCTCAGTTCAATGCAGCGTGAATAGCAGTGATATGTTACATCCGGCAGACATATTCTGAGCGGTCTTGGCATGGTAAATTTCTCCGTTTATATAAATACGAAGTGGACGTGTAAATTTAAAAATAAAATGCTCTGACCCCAAAATTTTTTTAAAATAGCAAAAGGGTATAAGGCTCTGACCCCTTTATTAATTATTTAACTTGAAATTTATTTTCTAATCTGTATCTTGTTATAAGCCGAGGGTCAGATTATAAGTGATTATGAAAAAAATTGCAGGGAAATATATTAAAAGTACGACTGTATATGCTCTGATGATTTTATCACTGTCTGGAGTTTTAACAGGCTGTGGTGGTGAAGCAGATACTGTAGTTGTACCTCCTATTACAGGAAGCCTCCCGTCAGAGGATACAGGGACGTTGTATCCAATGATACAGAAGGTTTACCCGGGGACCCTTCAGTCCCTTAATATTCCTCAATCATATCCTGAAGATGTATCACCTGAATATCCGGGAATTGTTACTGTATTTTCGCATATTATGGAAAATGATAACAATGAAATGAACTCATCTTTTGAGCTTATTGATGTTACAACCTCCGAAGCAGTTGCAATTAATGTTTTACCGGCATCATCTTCAAAGTATTTTACAATTTCACCTGTTTCAGGAACTTTAGGTCAGAACACGGAGTATATTCTGCGTATCTATAAATATGCAGCTGCGTATACATCAATAACAACAGCATCTGTTTCAAGAACCGGCAATAGGGCGGTAATAGTCACCGGCCTCAACCATGGATTAACTGATAATGAAATTGTAACAATAACAGGTTTTACCACTCCTCATGATGGTTATAATGCAGGTATGGTTTCTGTGCAAGTGGAAAGTTCCACATCTTTTTCATATGATAATACAGGTGTGAATGAGGTTGTAACCGATGATACCACAGGGAGTGTTATTATCTATAGCAGGACTCTTGCTTTTAATAATCTTGTGACTCCTCCTGCTGTCACAATAAGTCCGGCTGATCCTCTTTATGTTGAATATAAGTTTAGAACAGGTAACTTTGCATCAGAGGATATTACTCCTCCATCTATAGCTTTTACGAATATTACAGACGGGGCAACTAATGTAACGGCTGATCCTGTCGCTGGTGACGGGTATATTGAGATCATATTTTCTGATAATAAGGTTCCGATGATTGATCCATTTACTGTGAATGATTTGTCAGTTACGCTTTATAATACGACAGGTGGAACTTTAGTTGGGGGGAATATTTTGTGTGTTTATACTGATACAGACTTTAAGACATTCAGGTTTTATCCGACCACACCAAATTCATTTCTTGATGCGAGTACTGAATACAGGTTAAGAATCAGTGCGTCTCCGTATTATATAACAGATTTTGCCGGGAATAATATTACACAGAGAGATATTTATTTCAGCACAGGGCCGTAATTAATTACGCAGAGTATGCTCTGACCCCTGATTCAGTGTTCAGCGGAGGCTCTGACCCCCTAATATAAAAAATAAGAGGTTAACATGAATAAAAAGATTATAGTCTATGCCCTTGCGATC
>CAZVFJ010000113.1:0-10297 GCA_964625825.1 uncultured Leptospirales bacterium
TATGCGGTAAAAACTTTAATATTCTCATCACACTCTTCTGTAAAATGTTATATCTGCTTGTTATATTATTTGGAGCTATCATTATACTAATGAGGTTTAACAGGAGGATACTTTAAAAAAAATCACATTATTCAAAAATTTTATTGCTGAACACCTCCCCGGAATTAAATTAATAATATAGTTAATATGGGTGAGGAATATAATAATCCTGGCAGTTATTTTTAAACTGATAAGAAGATCACTCATCGAGCTTCTTATAATATCTGTTTCCATCATGTCATGCAGTAAAGCCGAAAATAATGCAGCTGATACCAAAATAGATGAACAGATTGAAGCAGAGGGTTTATTCACAGACAAACTTCTCCCTGCTTTAAAAAATATTAAAGCATATAAAACAGAAAAAACTGCAAAACAGTAGAGCATGAGATAAAAATTTTTACAGGAGGTGTAATTTGCCGTACTTCAGTTTCAACGAAAAAAAAGTATATTATAAAATTGAAGGCGATGGCGACCCGCTTTTTCTTATACATGGAAACTCAGTATCGTCAAGAATATTCAGACCTGTAATGAAATATTACACCGCGAACTTCAGGGTCATACTGATAGATCTTCCCGGGCACGGGAAATCATCCAGACTGAACTTTTTTCCTACCGACTTCTGGTATGAAAATTCCATTGCTGTACATGAACTGTTGAAGCACCTGGGACTTTCTGAAGTAAATGTCATTGGCACGGGGGGAGGTGCCCTTGTTGCGCTGAACCTTTTACTTGAATACCCGGACTCTGTTAAAAGCCTTATTGCAGACAGCTTTGACGGGACCCAGTCACTGAAATCATTCCTTGAGAATATACATATAGAGAGAGAAAAACAGAAAAAAAGACTTTTAATGAAACTATACTGGTTCAGGAATCATGGTTTCGGGTGGAGGAGCGTTATAGATAATGACAGCAATGCGATATATGGCCATTACATGGAAACAAAGCAATTCTTTCACAAAGACCTTTCAGGTATTAATAAACCGATCCTTCTCACCGGAAGCCTTGAAGATGAGTATCTGAAAAACCTGATTGTAGAGGCCTATGCCGGGATTAAAGAACAGGTTAAAGAGAGCAGGTCTCATTATTTTTATAACGGAGGCCACCCTGCTATGATTACAAGCGGGGAGGAATTTGCAAAGGTTGCCGCTGAATTTTTTAGTGAAACCAGATAAAGCCCCGCGAAGGAACTATTTATTTTTATCCTCAACTCAATAAATTTATTATACCAATTTTACAAAACATGAATAATTTATGCCGATAATATAATAAATATCAATGGAGGTAAAAAAATGGAATATAGAAACAGAAAATTTATATATGAATGCAGTTGCGGATATACAGTGAATGTCTTTATAGATTTCGGTTCTCCACAGGAGAATTATAAATGCAGAAAATGCGGAAACAGTGTCAGGCGAAAGGAAATAGAATAAAAAACTTTATGTTATAGAGATACGGGCTCCACATTCCGGACATAGAGCTGTCATCTCAATAACTACATCAGCTTTTTTAAATTCATAATTAAACCCGCAACGGCAGGTCCCCCTGACAGTAATAAATCTGATCTTCTGGTCCGGTATCTCAAAATCAAATGAGAGCTGATGTTCCATTCCGTTATTCTTAGCCATAAAAGAAATGCCCCATTACCTGTATAACATAGAATCCCGGAAAGAAAATCAATGCCAGTCCGGTATTGTCATATAAAGATAATCTACAAGCATATGCTTCTCTTTAAGCTTATTTCTTATTGCATCAATAAGTTTCTGATGCATAATTATTGTGCTTAATTCTCTCTTCATATCCTTCATAAGATCAACTTCTATCGCATTCTGGTAAAACCGAAGTGAAGTCTTATATGAATCCTCCCCGATCCTGGCAAAAACCATCATCTTGGGTTTCATCATATCCTGCGGATTTATTTCACTCACCAGTGAAATCTCCCCTGTATTAAGTATGCATAAATCACCCTTTCTATAAAAAGCCTGGGAGTTATTCAGAAGTGTTCCTATGAGATTTATAAAGTCACTGACAATCTGCCTGTCAAACTGTTTGTCAACGGAATTTACAATAAGCTTCATCGCCTCTGAGGGTGAATACGCCTGCCTGTAAGGTTTTGGCGTTGTGAGAGCATCATACATATCACATATTCCTGCAATCTTTGGTGACGAAGGGAGAGTTTCATATGGAAGATTATAATACCCTTCATCGTCAAACCTCTCATGATGAAAGAGTATAGTCTGAAGAATAATAGGATCAATACCTTCTAGAGATTTAATTATATTGTACCCCTCCTGCGGATGAAATTTCATCTCCAGCTCTTCCTCTTCATTGAGCTTGTCAGGCTTGTAAAGAATCGATTTGTCTATTTTGATTTTACCGAGGTCGCTGAGATATGCGCCAAGTACAACACTCTTGATCTCATTTCCTTTATACTTTCTTCTTTTTTTTACAAGGAGAGCCGAGAGGATCCCGACATTTATCGAATGGTAGTAAAGGTATTCATCATAAGATTTCATGTCTTTCAGGAGATTAATTGCCGTCAGTTCCCTTGAGTTCAATTCATTTAAAATCTCATCAATAATCACCTCACTCCTCAGATATGAGTCTCTGGTGAATTTCTGTGTAATTATGATGTCATCAAGAACATTTTTTGTCTGGCTTAATGCCTTATGATAAACAAATGACGGGATTATTCCTGAATCCTTCTCAGCTAAGGCATAATAAATCTTGTTACCGTATTTCTCCCTTATAGTCTTAATCTTTACAGGGGTAAGCACCTCTCTTTCATTGAGGAGCTTCTCACCATCATGAGAATATAGCGGATATATGAATGATGTATCCGGCATTATATAATCGAGATCAATTTCAACTATTCTTCGATTCATATTTTCACTATTCATTATCACTCTAATTCATATCAGTTTATAGCATTTTCAGACAAATAATGATACAATCTATGTTAAAAAGTACAATTACTTTTTTATATTTATACCTCTAGTTCCACTTTGTTAGAGCTACAGCGGAAACTCTCCCCCTGTTTGCATTAAACGCGCTATGATATACTTCCCCTGTTTTACTATCAATTTTCAGAACTCCGCAGTTAATCCTCTCATTATAATGAATCTCCCCTTTAAACATTATGTCTATACTGCCAAGTACCATTCCTTTTTCCATACTGCTATAGCAGCTTTCAAAAAACATCTGCGCATATGAAGCATTATTCATATGATTATTGACATCCATATCTTCATACCTGGTTGTCATAGTATAAGTATAATCAAAATTCTCATATTTTTCAATTTTAGCAGTATTATAATTTAAAGCTCTCCCCCTCGCCGGCTCAAACTGGTTTATAATAGAATCAGGAATATCCACAGGTTTTCTGCTGTTTCTATCAATCAAAGCAAGGGATGATGTCGCCCTGAGAATTTCAGCTCCATCCAGGTCTGTCATTATAAACTCCCTGTTAACCATCCCGCCTGTTACACCTGATCTCCATGTCTCACATCTGACTTTTTCATACATCAGAGGATATCTGAAAATTTCTGCAAAAAAACGGGAATATACCCATGTAAGATTCTTTTCAGCCATAAAATTCATTGAAGTTCCCAGTGACATAGAATGATTATCTGCAGTACTCTGCATAAAGTTAAAAAGTGTACGGATCCTTGCCTTGCCATCAGGACCTGAATCATACAGTCTTACTTCAAAATCCAATATTCCGGTTTTTAAGCTATTCACAATAAGACTCCAGGTTATCAAACTAATCAATAAAATATAAAAAACAAGAGCATTATACAAAATTCATGTTATCTTTATAATGTAACTAAAGAAGTAGAATATATTCTTATGTATTTTGTGAGTCAGTATTTATTCCTTAAGTTATTTGAAATTAAAAAATCTCTCTTGTCCCTATGGCCTTAAGTGGTGGAGATATAAAATATTCTTTTTTATATCAAGAGACATCTTCAGGAATTATTACTGTTCATAAATATAAATTTTATTTTTTTCAAAAATGAAAGATATTTATAAGTAATTAAAGAAAAATTTTAAAAAAGGTGATAAGCGATGAACAGCTCAAACGAAAGCCAGGTTAGCGGGAAGGAAACAACCGAAGACCTGAACTATTATTTTAAAATATGGTTGAAAAAAACAAAGGATAGCTCAAACCGTTAATTTAACGAAAAGAGAATCCGGTAAAAAAAGTGGAAAAAATTACCCTCAACAAAGGAAAGAACTTCACAGAGATAATAATCAATGGAAATCTGAATATACACAGCATCGACCAGTTTAATGTCAGTTTCCGTGATATTATTTCCAGTGGCACAGAAACTAAAACAATTGTAATTAACTGCGGGAAAATCAACAGCATAGATTCATCAGGACTCGGCATGCTGATAAGTTTTTCAAAACAGGCTGAGAAAAACGGGATAGCCTTCTATCTCTACGAATTAAACAAAAGAGCTTCTACACTTTTTGATATTTCAAATCTCGACAAATACTTCCGGATTATAAGTAAAGATGAATTCATAGATATAGCCGGCCTCTGAAACCTGATATATCAGGGATATCCTGTAGGGTTAATCCACATAGCAGTTCCTCTCTGGACTAACTCAATAAAAAAAGCCTGTCAGACTGGTTCTGAGATTTTTCCCCCCGGGCAGGTTGCCATCTCCTGAATTTAAATATATTAGAAATCAAGCGTATCCACACACCTCGGGAAGGGTATAACGTCCCGGATGTTCTGCATACCTGTTACAAACTGGATAAGCCGTTCAAAACCGAGGCCGAATCCGGAGTGTGGAGCGGAGCCGTATTTTCTGAGTTCAAGGTACCACCAGTAATCTTCTTCCTTAAGTCCAAGTTCACGGATTCTCGAGAGAAGTTTATTGTAATCGTTCTCTCTTTCACTGCCTCCTATAATTTCTCCAAGACGGGGAACCAAAACGTCCATAGCACGCACAGTTTTTCCATCCTCATTGAGTTTCATGTAGAAAGCTTTTATTTCTTTCGGATAATCAGTTACTATTACAGGCTTTTTAAAAATCTCACCGGTGAGAAACTTTTCATGCTCGCTCTGCATATCGATACCCCATTCAACCGGGTACTCGAATTTGTTTCCGGATTTTTTTAATTCGCTTATCGCATCCGTATACGTTACTCTTTCAAAACTGCTCTCCACTATATGCTGAAGGTTTTCGATTATTCCCTTTTCTATCATAGAACTGAAAAACTTCATGTCTTCAGAGCAGTTTTCAAGAACATATTTCAGTATATATTTTATAAAATCTTCGGCTACATCCATGTTCCCCGTTATATCACAGAATGCCATTTCAGGTTCAACCATCCAGAACTCGGCAAGATGTCTTGATGTGTTGGAATTCTCCGCCCTGAATGTCGGGCCGAATGTATAAACATTTTTCAATGCCAGAGCGTAAATTTCAGCTTCAAGCTGGCCACTCACGGTAAGAGAAGCCTCTTTGCCGAAGAAGTCCTGAGAGAAATCAATCTTTCCTCCATTTTTAGGAGGATTATTCAAATCGAAGGTGGTGACACGGAACATCTCACCCGCACCCTCGCAGTCACTCCCTGTGATTATCGGAGTATGTATATAAGTGAATCCGTTTTCATTAAAATATTTATGAATTGCAAAGCTCATCGCGTTTCTGACACGCATGACAGCGCCGAAGGTGTTAGTCCTTGGGCGGAGATGGGCGATCTCACGGAGGATCTCGAAAGAGTGTCTCTTCTTTTGAAGCGGGTACTCCTCTGCCGGGGCATCCCCGAGAACATTTATCTCAAGAGGTGTAATTTCTACATTCTGCTCCTTTCCCTGTGAAGGGACAAGTTTACCTCTTATTGAAACGCTTGCTCCATTAATAAGTCTGCTGTTCAGTGCATCAAACCCCGGGAAACTTTTCCCGACAACGACCTGAATGCTGTTCATACATGAGCCGTCATTAATCGCTATAAATGACACATCCTTAGAATCTCTCTTTGTCCTTATCCAGCCATCTATTGTTACTTCCCGACCGTCTCCCTCAAGAGTCAGAAAATGTTTTATGGTTTTCTCTTTCATACAATCCACCAATTATTATTTAATTACTTTTTTTATGGAAAACTCCGGCTACTTCATGTCAACGATTTTATCGCCGAAAAATTCTCCATAGTTCATAAGTTTGATACCGTTTCTCCTCGCATTATCAAGTTTGCTGCTCTTACCGTTCGTATCTTCGCAGATCAATATCTCCAGATCCCTTGTTACTGTATTTGAAAACTCATAACCCATCTCTTCAATAATTCTTATTAGATCGTTTCTTTTCCCCGGCCCCTTACCGGTCATGCAGACCTTACCTTTTGCGGCTCCCTCCTCCTCTTTTTCAAGCTCAAGGACTTCAAGGAGTTCATCAAAAAGTGCCATGTTTGAACTGTCATTTTTCCATTCTATTATATTACGCCCGATTACGTAAGTTTCATCATTATAAGAACGAAAATCTTCAACAGTAGATATTCCCAGTTTTACAAGTGACTTCTTCTGCACAAGTGGTATACCGAGCCTGCTTATAAATTCGCGAGGGGTCATCTTCCTTGAAGCTTTCACCTCCTTTATGAAATTGGAAATCTTCTTACTGGCAAAACCTTCAACTCCTTCAAAATCTTTTTCTGTTATATTATAGAGATCCCTTATATTTTTTATCCTGCCAAGGGAAAACAGTGTCCGGACTGTCGCCTCAGCAACATTCTCTATATCACAGCTTTTTACCCAGTATATAATTTTCTGTATAACCTGCTCTTCGCACTCCATATTAACGCACCTGATGTGAACACCGGAACGCACAGGCTCACTTCCGCACGAAGGGCATTTTTCCGCGACGAGTTCATAATCAAAAGATTCCCTCCCGTGAGAACTCCTGTTCTCCTTAACAAAAGGGATAACATCATTGGCCCTCTGAACTACAAGCGTATCCCCTTTCTGCACATTAAGCCTTAAGACATTTTCATAATTATTGAGAGTAGCCCTTTCAAGTTTAGCCCCGCCAATAACCACCGGCTCAAATAGCGCCACAGGGACAAGGTTCCCCTGCCGGCTTACCTGCCAGATAATATCACGGACCTTTGTTTCACGGGATTGTGATGGCGGTTTTAGCGCTATCGAATAGTGATGATGGTGGTCAACAATCCACATGCTGTCGATCTCGGCGAAGAGAGACCTGTCATCAACTGAGAGTATAAGCCCGTCTGTTTCATACTCCCACTTATCTCTATATTCATTCATATACCTGTTATAGTATTCTTCAATCTCCGCCATATCAGATGCAATTGAATAATTTACTGCATTCAACCCGTTGTCGGCCAAAAGTTTTATTTTCTCACTTTCAAAAGAAATATTTTCAAGCCCTACAATCTGGTAAACAGCAAAACGTACATACTTGAGATCTCCACGATTCTCCTTCCTGTTAATAAGCCCCACACATGAATTACGGAGCGGCTTCCCCTCAGTGTTATACTCCGTGTTTCTCGGAAGATAAAGTTCACCCCTTATCTCGATCTCCTCTTTTGTGAAAGATATTAAATCAGGAACATCACTGACATATTCCGCTATATGGGTCACATCCTGCCCTGCCTCTCCATCACCGCGTGTGGCAACATAAACCAGCTTTCCGTTTTTATATCTGCATGTTGCAGAGAGCCCATCGATCTTTGGTTCCAGGACAAACCCTGAAAGTTCAACACCTGCGAGTCTCTTAAGCCATGTTTTCACATCATCCATGCTTTTAGCCTTCGCCATGGATAGCATAGGAGTTGAATGTTTTATCTTTTCACCCTGGGCAAGGAAAGAACCAATAGTTTTAAAATAAGGGTTCCCCGGGTCGAGTTCTTTCAACTTGTCTTCAAGAGTATCAAACTCATTGTCACTCATTAACGGTTTATCGCTGTTATAATAAGCTTCTCTCGCATCGAGAAGTATTTTAACTATTTCATCAATATTCATTTTTTATCCTATACTATTCACTTTGTTCAATTCATCTTATTGATGTTCTTTTAACTTTTCTTTAAAAAATGTAAACTTTTTTATTGACTGAATTTCTATATATGTATTTATTAATTATACAAATTTTGAAAATAAATTAAAGGAAGAAGAAAATGAAAAAAGCTCTTTATCTTATCGTTTTATCTCTCCTCGCAAGTCTTGTTTTTGTCTCATGCGAAACACAACAGGCAAAGACAGATGTGCAGCAGGATACAACACCCACAGTTAAAGCTGATGCTGGCGATGGTGATATAGCTGTCAAAGCAATCAATAATCAGGTTGAAGATTTTTCAATCGACGGCTTCCCGGGCGGCAGCTCTAAGCTGAGTAAAAATGAAGATCTTGAAAACATGAAAAAGATTGTAACTCTTGTTAAGCCGATTATTGGCCAGATCCCTGCAGGATATATTATGCAGATTACAGGTCATGCTGCTGATTATCCTACAAAAGCATTACAGAGCAGCGTTTCAAAACAGAGAGCAGCGAAAATCTACAATGAACTTAAAAAAGCAGGCGTACCTGTTTCCAAAATGACCTACAAAGGCGTTGGTATAGCTGAACCTCTCAAAGGCTATGATGGAAAAGACCCGAAACAGAGAAGAGTTTCTTTCAAAGCTGTAAAGAAATAATTCCTGCCAGCTTCCAAATGAAAAAAGACTCTGTTTGAGTCTTTTTTCATTTTACGATTCCGTTCCTGACCTTAACCTCCCACAAAACTATATCCGGCATCCTCTGATTAAGAGACCTGATAAATTCACCGACCTTCCCTTTGTCAATAAGCTCGGGATCACTCTCCAGCCTGAATTTTGAAGAAGATATATACTCATCCAGCTTATCCGTCAGCCTCTCGCGTAAAAGGTTCTGCCATTCAAGAGAACCACGCTTTTCAAAATAATCATAAAACTCGAACCTGTCTTTAAACGCCGGTATAACCGTCTGTTCAATTTTCAATTTGGGGAGTGCAATATCAGCCCCGGCAGTAATATTTGCTCTTGTCCTTTTAAAAACAGATTTAACTGAGGTGATTATAAATTCCCGTACGGTTGTCTCCTTTTCAAGGAAGGATGCCAATTCCCCGCTATCTGCAAATTGCGGTGTTTGAAGGTACTTCTCTATATATTCCTCCTTACTCATATTTTTACCGGCAGTCCTCCCGGCAGTTCCGTTTCCATCCAGCAGATCCATTATAACAGGGGAATACTCTCTCCTGAATTGAAGCTTCCCCTCAACCGGATTTTTTGCCAGAATTCCGAGAACATTTACTGTATGCGCGAGCAGTTCCGGTGTTATCTCTTCAAACCCTCCTGAAGCTGTTATCTGAGCTTCAAGGTCGAGAACGATATGCCTGTAGTTTTCCCTTGCCTCAATATCTTTAAGCATCCCGGCGAGATTTTTCTCAAAGTGATAAGCGCCCTCCCTCTCCTCAAGGATCTTAAGAAGTAACAGCCCTGACCAGAGCTTCACGGGATTAATATAGTTATTGCCCCCTGATGGGTCAGGAAAATATTTCGCATCAAATTCCTGGCCGTTAAAGAGATGGAGAGGATGAGTCCCTTCCGCAATAAAATCATGGTAATCATTAGCCGAACGCTCAAGAGAATTAATCCTGAAGATCGGGAAACCGTGGATCACGCCTATTGATATCATTTCGTAAGGTTTGCACAGTTTCGGCATTTCACATGTTTCAACAATGATATTTGGAACAGCACTTTCCCTTTTACTGTAGTGATTCAATCTGGAAGGCAGATCATTCTGAACCGTTTCAGGGCCGTCACCTTCTTCGTGTGTGTTAAGTTTAAAATTTGAAATGATCCTGCAATACTCCATGGAACTTATTCCGGCAGGATCAAGAGAAATATATGGCCTGGAATTTCTATCGAGCTTATCGAGGATTCTCGCCACAGGTATATTCTTTTCAGAAAGAATATCTTTTATGGAGATATCTTCAAAGTTGAATCCTTCAAACCTTGACTCTATGATTTTAAAAAGCTTATTCCTCAGATTTCCGATATCAGCAGACTCCATACCTTTTCCGCCGGGATGGAGAGTTTCGTGCTCGCAATCAATTTTTGCGAAGTCTATATCATTGCAGAGATCTCCGATAGAGAGCCTTGAATAAAAATATTTTTCCAGGAAAGCTGCTATCTCCTTCTCATCTACCAGGTAGAAGACGAAAGGATCTTTCTTTTCCAGGATTTCAAATCGCTTTTCATCGATCTCCTGTTTCAT
>CAZVFJ010000114.1:0-2138 GCA_964625825.1 uncultured Leptospirales bacterium
GTATGGTAAGTCCGCATTCCACCTCGGGGCATACAGGAATGTACTCGAAGAATTCACCGAGAGTCTCGACTATGTAGTGGTCATATTTATGCTGCCCGTCATACCTTACTCTGTTACCCAGCAGGCATGAGCTTATTCCCATCGGTATTTTTTTCATTTTCTTTCTCCGGATTATATTCAGTTAAAAACCGTTACTGCTGATTAACGTAAATAAGGCTGTCTGTATCAAATCCCAGTGATGATGCTTTCAGCACAAGAGCTTCAATGATCTTTTTATCAGGCAAAGGGCTTCTGGTGAGAAGCCATAAGTATGATCTGTCAGGGCCACATACAAGTGCGTAAGCGTACCTCTCTCTGTCGAGATCGATAATATTATAGGCTCCGTAAAAGGGTCCGAAGAAGGAGACCTTCAGCGCACCGGCACCTCTGTCACCGGTGAAATAGCCCCTCCCTTCAGCCTCTTTCCATTTATTTTTAACCGGGTCATAGCCGCGGTTTACTACTCTTATGCCGCCGTCATCCCGAAGTGAATATTCAGCATAAACTTTTTCAAGGCCCCTTTCAAAGAAGTGGTCGAGCCTGGCAGCCTCATACCATTTCCCCAGGTACCTCTCCAGTTCAAAGCCCTTTACCGGTTCAATTCCCGGCGGGACTGATACGCAGCCGCTTATTAAAAATATAAGGGACCTGAGCAGGATTACACATTTTACATCTGCTTCACAGAAAAAAATTGCGTAATAAATTTTCTTATAGAAATCTTCCCTATTATACCTGAAAAATGTCTCATGGATAAAAAAGCTGTTTTTGATATAACTGTTAATCCGAAATCGTCTAAGAGTGAGGCCGTAATTGACAGTACCGGGAATATAAGGGTCTACCTGAACTCCCCGCCTGTTGACGGAAAGGCGAATAAAGAGTGTGTAGAGATACTCTCAAAAAAACTCAAAACAGCAAAATCTAATATAGCGATTGAAAAGGGTGAGCTGGGGAGACACAAGAGGATCTCTGTTTCCGGAATGACCATTGATGAAGTGATGAATAAAATTAAAGGTGTAAAATGAAAAAGAGACTTGGTTTTCACCTATCGGCGGCAGGAGGTGTTTATAACGCAATAGATGAGGCAATTGAACTCGGAATAAACTCTTTGCAGATTTTTACAAAGAATTCTAACAGATGGACAGCGCCTCCATTAAAAGATACTGATATTAAACTTTTTCATGAAAAGTGGGGAGAGGTTAATGACCTTACAATAATATCCCATACCGGCTATCTTATTAACCTTGCGGGGGAGGGTGATAACCTCGAAAAGTCGGTGATTCTCATGCGTGATGAAATATTGCGGGCCCATCAACTGGGGATAAAATACCTTGTACTCCATCCCGGTAATCATAAAGATAGGGGGATTGAAGAAGGTATAAAAACAATTGTATGCAGCCTTGATGAGATTTTTTCAGAAGATGAAACAGAAGTGACAGTGCTCCTTGAAACGACCGCCGGACAGGGGTCCTCTGTCGGGCACAGGTTCGAGCATATAAGAGACATTATCGCTGCAAGCAGATTCAGCAGCAGACTTGGTGTATGTCTGGACACTTGCCATATATTTGCGGCGGGTTATGACATCTCAACAGAGGAGGGCTACTCCTCAACAATGGACGAATTTAACAGAATTATCGGTTTTAACAGGCTTAAACTTTTCCACTTCAACGATTCGAAGAAGGGCTGTGGTTCTCACGTTGACAGGCATGAGCATATCGGGCTTGGCCTGATAGGAAGTTACGGCCTTTCTCTTCTCCTGAATGATAAGAGATTTGATAATATAGATTATATAATGGAAACCCCGGTTGATAATGTTCGTGACGACAGGGAAAACCTCGAAGCTGTTCTTGCCATGCTGCAACCAGAGCATAAAATATGAGAAAACAACTCAGTGCGGATATCGCTCTTTTCACGGTCGTTATTGTATGGGGTTATACATTTGTTGCAATAAAGAATGCACTCCTTACGGTCACACCTTTTAATTTTATTTTTATAAGATTCGTAATTTCATTCCTCATTATTCTCGTTATTTTCAGGAAGAGGCTTGGCATGATGAATCCCGGCATTATTATGCATGGTGGAATCATCGGCGCTTTTCTTTA
>CAZVFJ010000114.1:2238-10175 GCA_964625825.1 uncultured Leptospirales bacterium
AAGCATGATTCAGTACTATTGACGATTGTTCAAATAGGTACTGTCATGTTTTTGTCGTTTATTTCAGCCCTGGTTACAGGAGAGATATCTATTCCTCATGATAGGATCGTATGGAATGCCTTGTTTGTATGTGCTGTATTCGCCACAGTCGGAGCATACCTTGTGCAGACCACGATGCAGAAGTTTACGAGTCCCACTCATACGGCTCTGATATTTTCAGGAGAACCTGTTTTTGCCGGAATTTTCGGTTATTTCCTGCTCGGGGAAAATCCCGGGAGATGGGCGTTCGCCGGATTTTTTCTAATACTTGCCGGGATGATTGTGAGCGAGATTAAATTTAGCGGTAATGATGAAGAGGTATAAAAATTAACGTCTTTTAAAATATTCAGAAACGAATTCCTCCGCCTCCCCTGCCGAAAGAGGTTTCGCGAAAAGATATCCCTGGCCATAATCGCATCCGCAATTTTTCAGGATATCAATATGTGACTCATCATCAACTCCCTCAGCAACAACCTTGAGCTTCAGGTTATGAGCCAGACTTACAAGTGATCTGACGAGAGTTTCACTCTGTTCATCGATATGCATCCATTTAACAAAGGATTGGTCGATCTTGATGAGGTCAACAGGGAAGTGCATCAGGTAGCTCAGTGATGAATAGCCTGTACCGAAATCATCCATGTAGAGCGGAAATTTTTTTGATCTCAGTTCAAGGAGAGAGATGTTTGCTGATTCCATATCCTCCATGAATGCGCTCTCTGTAAGTTCAAATCCGATATCATTATGATCTATAGCATACCGATCTATTATTTCAAAGATATGAGAAGTAAGCTGAGGATGTATAAACTGTTTTGCTGAAAGGTTGATATTGATCCTCAGTGGTGAATTGAGAGTAAATTTTTCTTTCCAGTATTCTATCTGCCGGCATGCTTCTTCTATTATCCATAAACCGAGAGGAAAGATTATAGCTGAATTTTCAGCAACAGCAATAAATTTATCAGGAGATATTATTCCTTTCTCCGGGTCTTCAATTCTTATGAGCGCTTCAAACCCGGAAAGCATCCCGGTGGAAAAAGAAATTACAGGCTGATAATAAAGGCGAAAGTAGTTTTTATCAAGAGCTTCCCATAACTGTTCTTCAACCTCTCTGTTATGTACAAGTTTTCTATCGTTAAGATCAGGCGGAGCTGAGGAATAGTTTATCTTTTTAATTAATTTTTTTACTATTATATTCTGCGCAAGTATATTGAGAATAAGTGATGAGGTAAAATCTGATATCTTTATGCCCGGGTTTTTCGATGTGTCGGGTTCATCAGGGGCTTCAAGTTCAGAAAGCTGGGGTTCTCCCATGCACCTTTCAAGGAAATGAAAAAAATCTTTCTTCATTACTGTAGTTGTTATAATGCCGGATATCTCCTCATGATGTGCCGTGATATAAGGTTTAATTTTCCCGGTTGTTTTAATTGTTATTAAAGGGATATGTTTTTCAGACGCAAATTTTTTTATGGAATGAATAGAGTCAAAATTTTCATGTAGGGATAGGTCTACAGTTGCTATCAATGAAGGGGGCTCTACCCTTATATATTTTTCTGCCTCAGCAGGTTCCGCAAAAAGCGGGATGTAATTCTCTTTATTGAAGAGGTCTTTAATCTCATCGATAACGTTGGTACTCAGGCCTATGAATAGTATTTTTTTCATTTAAATAACCAGTTCAAATATAATTATAACATCGGTTTTTACTTAGAAAAAGTGTTCAATTTTAATTAAATGGTTGTATGGGAATTATAGTATTTAATATTTTATTTAAAGAGTTTATCTCTTTTTAAATCTACATGTAAGAAATCTCTATGCCAGGATTAGTTTTATATTATAGTGAGAAATTATTTTGTAGTTTAGATTTTTAATATGCATTCGGGATGATAAGTTGATTATAGGTTCATTCGCTACTTATTGCAGCAGAATAAAATTCAGTTTTATACGGATATTTAATTTATGAAAAAATTTAAAGTTGTATCACCATATAAACCGTCATCTGATCAATTCAGGGCAATAAAAGGACTTGTGGATGGTATTGCTGATGGTAAAAAATATCAGACACTCCTTGGGGTAACCGGTTCCGGGAAGACTTTCAGCATGGCAAAGATAATTGAGGCTGTGAACAAACCGGCACTTGTTCTTACACATAATAAAACTCTTGCGGCGCAGCTCTTTCGTGAATTCAAAGAATTTTTTCCTGAGAATGCCGTTGAGTATTTTGTCTCATATTACGATTATTACCAGCCAGAGGCTTATGTCGTATCTTCAGATCTTTACATTGAAAAGGATGCTTCGATAAATGATGAAATTGACCGGCTCAGGCTTAAGGCAACATCCTCTCTGCTTGAACGGCGTGATGTTGTTGTTGTTTCATCTGTATCCTGTATATATGGATTAGGCCGTCCTGAAAATTTTGCAAAGGCACATATTGTTTTAAAAATAGGGCAGGAATTCGGACGGGATGTTCTCCTCCGCAAGCTGGTGGCTGTTCATTACGAGAGGAATGATATAGCTTTTAATAGAGGTATGTTCAGGGTAAAAGGTGATATAGTCGATATATACCCGGCTTACATGAAGCAGGAGGCATTCAGGGTAGAGTTTTTCGGGGACGAAATTGAGCGCATTACAATTTTTAATCCGGTGAGTGGCGAGGTGCGCGGAGAGACAGACATGTGTGCAATATTCCCTGCGAAGCATTTTATCTCTGAACCAGAAGCAATGGATGAGACTGTGAAGCTTATAGAGGAAGAGCTTGAGGCACGCCTTGATTTTTTTCGCAAAGAGGGAAAACTGCTTGAAGCGCAAAGACTTGAGAGCCGCACAAAGTATGACATAGAAATGATGGTTGAAACAGGATACTGCAATGGGATAGAGAACTACTCCCGCATAATAGACAGGCGAAAGCCGGGGGAGAGGCCGTCATGTCTCCTTGATTATTTCAAGGGAAATTATCTTCTCTTTGTTGATGAATCGCACGTTACTCTTCCGCAGGTGAGGGGGATGTATGAGGGTGACAGGTCGAGAAAAGAGAACCTTGTGAACTTCGGTTTCAGACTTCCTTCGGCGCTGGACAACAGGCCTCTTGTCTTTGGTGAATTTGAGGATGTTATAAAGCAGTCAATCTTTGTATCGGCGACTCCTGCTGATTACGAGATAGAAAACTCAGAAAATATTGTTGAGCAGGTAATCCGTCCCACTGGTCTCCTTGATCCGGAGATAGAGGTAAGGCCTGCGTTAAATCAGGTAGATAACCTTATCGGAGAGGTAAATAAAAGGGCTGAGGCTAATGAGCGGGTTCTGGTTACTACTCTTACAAAGAAGATGGCGGAGGATCTCTCTACATATTTTGATGAAGTCGGGATCAGGGCGCGTTATCTTCATTCGGAGATAGAAACAATCGGGCGTGTGGAGATAATTCGCGATCTCCGGAAGGGGGAATTCGACTGCCTGATAGGGATAAACCTTCTGCGTGAAGGACTCGATATTCCGGAGGTTTCTCTTGTGGCTATACTTGATGCGGATAAAGAAGGTTTCCTGCGTTCAAAGAGGTCACTCATACAGACAGCGGGAAGGGCAGCGCGTAACCTTCACGGAAAAGTCATAATGTATGCTGATAATATTACAGGTTCAATGAAAGAGGCAATTGAGGAGACAAACCGCCGCCGAAAAATTCAGGAAGAGTATAATATCGCGAACAACATCAAACCTGAATCGATCAAAAAAGAAATCCTTGATATGATCGAAAGGGAGTATATAAAGGAAAACAGCTTTCTGGAGTATGTGGCCGACTCAGCAACTGCATATCGAAGCAACAGCATCCCGGACCTTGAAGCGCATAAAGAAAAACTCCGTGAGGAAATGCTTGAAGCTGCGGATAACCTTGAGTTTGAGAAGGCAGCAGCTCTCCGTGACCAGATGATCGATATCGAAAGAAAGATCGAGGTTTTAAAAAAGAAAAAGAAGTGACTAAGTAATAGTTTATGTGAACTTAACAATGCCCCACCCCGTCGCTGTCGCGCCACTCCTCTCCCGTTTTGAAAAACTGAAGTGGAGAGGGGGATAAAAAAGTATAAACTTTAAAAAGAGGTAAATATGAAAAAACTTATTCTGATAGCAGTTTTCCTTCTATCGTCTACAGGGCTCTTCTCTGCTCAGAATCCTGTTGTTGTAATGCAAACTTCAATGGGCACAGTGGAGATTGAGCTCTATCCTGATAAGGCCCCTGTAACTGTGGCGAATTTTCTCTCCTATGTTGATAAAGGTTTCTACAACGGGACGATCTTCCACAGGGTAATAGGGAACTTCATGATTCAGGGGGGAGGTTTTACAACCGGTATGAGACAGAAAGAGACATCTGCATCGATAAAAAATGAAGCTGATAACAGGCTTTCCAACACAAGAGGAACTTTAGCAATGGCGCGCACACAGGATGTTCACAGTGCTACATCACAGTTTTTTATTAATGTTGTAGATAATCCTTTTCTTGATTACAGGTCATCAACACCTGCGGGTTACGGATACTGTGTGTTCGGCAGTGTAATTAATGGTATGGATGTTGTTGATAGAATAAAGTCTGTTCCGACAGGAAACTACAGTTATTTTCAGGATGTCCCCCTGTCAAATGTTGTGATAAACTCAATTAAAAGGAAAAAGTAAATAATAAGTAAACAGGCAGCTTCAGCGTAGATATTACATTTATCTATTTACAGCTGAAGGGGCCTATCTAAAAAATTTTATCATCATCCGGTTTTTCTGATTTTTAAAAGCACCCAATTACCGTCTATTAAACTGAAGTACAGGGTGTACTGCGAGGCTTCATATCCATACATAACCGTGAGTACTTTTTCAGATTCTTTCCTGAAGGTCATTTTATACATGAAAGGTTCATCGATCTCCGCCTCATTGAAGAAATTTTTCTTTTCTATGGAGGATGTTTCAACTTCACCTTCAAATGAAGATTCAAGGATAAGAGGAAATTTTATATTTCCTGAAATGGATTTCATATTCCTCCGCTGCCAGGATCTTTTAAACCTGTCAAAAAAAAGGTGAAACGGTTCAATGTTTCCTGAATTTGCCTTAACAAAACTGCTGAACACATACCCGTATTTTTTATCGGGTAGTTCAATTTTTAACCAAATGCCGAAATATTTGCCGGCAAAAACTGGTTCACCCGCAGTTTCAATAAACCTGATTTTATCTTTATTTTTCAGTTTTGTTAGTACTTTTGAAGACGCATCGGGTTTATGCCGTACATTTATATTATTCCCTGAAATAATAGCATTAGAAAAATCCACGGCAAGAGCCTGCTTAAGGTCTGAAGGTTCAGTCAGGGTATCAGCTTTCAACATAGATATCATACATATTGACAGAATCAGCAGGGGTATAATTAATATTATTTTTTTCATGTTTATTCTCCATCGTTTCGATGTAATAATGTAACGTGATACTTTTCTATTTTAATAATGGTATAAAGTTCTTATGGAATTTGCAATATTAAATTTTATTTTTCATTGAGATATTCCTTAATAAGCTTTACCCATTCACAGCCATCTGCCGGGAGTGGCTGTGAATAAGCAAAGTCAATTACTTTAAGGCGTAACTATGAGTGTAAATCCATCCTGTTCACCTGACATACCGGGAATTTTTCCGATTCTGCTGTATGCAGGACCGCCTATAGGATTGGGAGTAAGGGTGTCATCTTTTTTAAATTTTTTCGGAAACCGGGCTGATTCCGGTAACCAGGATTCTGCGAACCGGCCTGTATTGAGTTGATGTAAAAGTATCTGTTCTGTGGCGGAGTTTCAGTTTTTTCCTGTATAATTCGTGTGTGGATTAATGGCGGGTATAAGTTCTGTAGCGATAAATAAAACCTGTTTCTTTTTTATAATTAAAAAAGGGATAGAAGGGAACACCTTTTTAAGCTGAAATCCTCTATCCCTTTAATTAATTTTATTTTGATCAGTTAATACAGAAGTTATTTGATTTTTCCTGCAATAGTAGTAATGTAACCTTTTGCAACAGGATCTTTTTCGCTGTTTCCAACGGCATTAATCTGTTCTACGAATTTACCCTGAAGAAGTCTCTCCGCGAAATTACTCGCAGGTTTTATGCTGGCTTCAGACATTGCCTTAAACATGCTCCTCCTTGCTTCAGTATCCTTATTACGCCCCACGGCTTTAACAAGATTAAGAAGTGCAGCCCATTGGTTTGATGTTTCCTTATTGTTTAAATATGTCTGCAGTTCACCATTCGCATTTTCACTGTTGAATTTTGCTGCGTCAGCATATTCAAAGTACTGAGTCCCCGGCTCTTTAGATGCAATCGCAGTGGCAAGTGTACCTTTGTAGGAAGAGGTATTACCGCCCGTTGAAACAGGAATAAAAGATTTATTTGTTGCAGTATCAAAGAATACCCACTCGGTATGCGGGCCATTCTGGTCAGGCCTTAAAACAAGTTTTGTTCCGTTTTTAGCAGTATTAGCTTCAAGACATACTATAACGCCTGGTTTGTAATATATCTTCCATCTCCCGTTACCCATATGCTTCAGCTCAAAATGATCAGCCCTTGAGCGAGCTTCAATTTTTCCGGTCATGTCTATCGCATTTACACCCCAGTATCCACTGCGGCCGATATATATGAAATATCTTCCCGCAGCTGAACCCTGTGCTGCTCTGAACTTGAATACTCTGTCTTCCGGATCCCCTTTCTCTCTCTGGTGAACCCCCATGTGAAGCCATTTGGAACCCTTAAGGTTACCGTCTGTTTTTTTTGGAGTTCCGGGAATATCCCAGAGTCCATTAGCAGATTTGCCGACTTCAAGAGAGGACTGGATCATAAAGACTTTGTTCCCGAATCCGTACTGATCAACCGCCTGCTGTGCGAATACTCCTGTAGAAAAAACAAACACTGCTGCTGCAGCAAAAAGTGTTTTAAAAATTTTTCGACTCATGCTAACCTCTTATATTTTTTAAATTAATAAGCAATTTGTTTTAATCGAGCCTTATCCATGAAACATTATTTCCGATGTTCGCGCATCCATACTCCACCCAAACATAGCCCTCCTCACCCCACTGTTCGCTCCATGAGTTCCGCACTAGCCATGCGTTTTTACTGTCATCCCAACCCACTATAACGATTGCGTGGTTGGTGTCCATTGGTCCGCTAACCTGCACCTTCTCATCATATACTCCACCCCCGTAAGCCTGGAAGAGATTAGTAACCTTGAGACTTGAGAAAACAGGGCCGTATTTGCAGATGGCCTCTTTTATCTCTTTAACTGAGGGGGGATTGTAGCTGATATAACCCTGCTGTTTTACTCTGTAAGGCATATCCGCGTTTTTCTTTGAGCAGAAATTGTTCTTACCCAGGTATGGTACCTGTGATTCAAGAGAAACTCCGCTTGTAACCATTGTTCTGAAAAGGAAGGGGACATTACCACCGCTGCAGCTTCCGCAGTCAGCCTTGACATTGGCAGCGGTAACACCTTCGAGGCAGTCAACAACATACTGTTCAGAGAGGTCCAGTTCCTTTCCGTGAACTATCTTGTAAACGCTTTCATAGACTGCCATTCCTGAGAAAGCCCAGCAGCTTCCGCATTGCTGTTGATTTTTTACAGGTGTCATCATGTTTATATCACGCCAGTTGAATGCCTTCATATCAGCAGAACGTTTAATTGATGCCGGGAGTGATGAAGGTTTTTTATCATCTTTCATGTAAACAGCATCCCTTGGGTCGGGTTTAACGTCAAAAGCACCGGTTATCTCTTTTATTGATTTATTGATAACATCTGTTGCCTTGACTCTGAACTTGTATCCTTTCTTTTTAATTTCCGCATTAAGATCATTGAGCTTTTTATTGATCTCATCGGCCCTCTTCATCACAAGCTCTTCCGTGCTCTTCTTCTC
>CAZVFJ010000115.1:0-10137 GCA_964625825.1 uncultured Leptospirales bacterium
TGGGTGTCGGTTATAATGCTCTGGTTTGTCAGCGGTATAAAACCAACTGCTGTAGAGCTGGCCGGTTTCATCATATGCCAGGCAGGGCTTGTTGTCGTGGCTTTATCGAAGGTAAATACCTGAAAGGTAAATTTGCAATTTTTCCGGAGGGATAAATGAGAACACGGTGGAATTTCTGGGAGATATATGGAGTCGCATGGGTTTCAGCTATAGCGGTATTCATGCTTTATTATTCAACTATATCATTTGCCGAAATGGAGATGAGGGCAATGCTGATTTCCTTATTTGTATTTCTTCTTATGATACTGCTTCTGATAACTTTTATAATTTTTAAAAGGAAGAGGCGGTTCGAGAGAGCGGGAGCCAGGCGGATCATTAAATGGTGCATGATTATATACACCTGTTTCATTGCATTTCTTTTTATTCCGACACCGCCATATGGAGATAGCGGCTCCCGTAAAATGGGCACATATGGTGTGAAAAGTGGAATTGAAAAAACGGACGCGAGCAGCCAGCAGGGGAGCGAATCGCTGATCAGGGTTAAAGAATCGGTGAAAGGCAACCATGTGGAGTATACTGTTTACGATATCTGCATGGGTAAACTCAAGAATACCGTGAAGAGAGACGGGAAAGTAAACCCTGCTAAAATTGAAATTATTGATTCCAGGGCTCTTACAGAACAGCTTAAAGAGGAGATCCGGTCTTTCGGTATTGACGATGTAGGTATAACTGAACTGAAACCTGAATATGTGTATTCAAAGGATGTTAACGGCAGAGCGGTTGCTCTTAATCACAGGTATGCTATTGTAATGGGAAAGGGTGTTGCCCACAGGCTTGCCGGACCTGCTGCTCCGCTCCCGTATCAGGATTCATATTCATCTCTCCCGGAAGAGCTTGCCGCTTATTTATCCGGGCTTGAATTCAAAACAAACAGTGCGATACCTGATGACATCGCAAAAGATATTAAGGAGACAATGGAGTTCTTCAGCGAGGGTGGAGTGACAGCTGTGCAACTCGCGGAGCATATACGCGGCATGGGATATCCTGCAAGGGCCCATTTCAACAGATGGTCAGAGGTACAGCTTGTTCCTCTTGCCATCCTCGCAGGCCTCGGAGAGGTGGGTAAAAACGGCATGATAATTAACAGTAAATTCGGCCCGCGCGGAACATTTGCAGTTGTTACCACGGATCTCCCCCTTGTCCCGGATAAGCCTGTGGACCTTGGCGTGAAGAAGTTCTGCACAGTGTGCAATAAGTGTTCACGCACATGCCCGGTCCAGGCGATTCCCTATGGAGGGAGCGTTATAAAGAACGGTGTCGAGAAATGGGCAGTCGATTCTGACAAATGCTGGGCGCATCTTTCAAAAAACCTGAAGTGTATGTCATGCATCAGCTCCTGCCCGTATAACAAGCAGGATTATGCTGTTCACCGTGCTGCCGGGTTCATGATTAAAAGGAAGAATGTTGTCACAAACTATCTGATTGCGAAGCTGGATGATTTTCTCGGATATTCATCACATTTAAAGGATTATTCAAAATTATGAGAGGAAATTTATGAGGGCGTTAATGGAAAAAATGATATTATGGACAGGTTCTGACCGGAGCAAACTGATGATTGTATCGTCTGGAATGCTGTGCGGCATGGTGTTCAATCATATATGCGGGAACATCTGTATTGACCCGCAGGGGATACTCGGCGGTGCAATCAGTTCTATTCTTATTATATGGCTTAATTAGGAGGAGCAGAATGGAAATCGTTATAAATGTTCTTATAATTCTGGCCGGGGTTGTTCTTTTCTTTATTTTTATACGGCAGAATTTTACCGGAAAAAGCGCAGGTCCCGATACGGGCTCATGCGACTGCAGCAACTGTTCATCGCAGACCTGCATCACAAGAAATAATACTACAATAAATCCGGATAAATAGAATGACTGTATCAGGTATTATTGCGCTTATCATATTCTTTGGCACGATTCTCGCTTCTCTGAAGGGATGGATATCACAGAGGCTGTTTCCCATGCAGGTCGCCCTGCTTATGGCTTCTCTTCTTATAGTTATTATCGGGTTTGCGCTCGGAGAGAGAGCTAATCCATCCGTGATAATTACAGGAACATTCCTTCACCCGATAACAGCAACTATTGCAGGATTCATCCTCGCGGGAGCTCTTAAGAGCGCAGGAGCTTTTGAGGCGGCATCTGCATGGATCCGTAAGCTCCAGAACTCATTTCTGGGCGTGCCTTTCGCAGTTATAGTACTGATGAATATCCCGACGCTTCTCGCCATGCCATGCGGGAGGGTGTGGGTCTCCCCTCTTATACCTGTTGCGCTCGCGCTGAGTTTCGACATAGCCGCGAAAACCGGCGACAGGAAAATGCCTGTTATTGTTGTTTCCGGCCTTGTAATAAATGCTGCCGCATCGTGCGGCCCTTCATTAATCGGAGGTATCGGATTGATAGGTGAGGGAATGGGGCGATACCCCTCCGGATCTTTCTCCGATCACATGCAGTTCGCAATTATGTTCATGACCGCGTTTGCCATGATTTTTTCAAAATATATATACAGCGAGACAGTGAGCGAAAGGTTGTACGATGTTAAAAGCAGTGAGGGTGTAAAGGATATGCCCGAGCATGGCGTTTTTTCTCTTCTCCTGTTTATCGCAGTTATAGTCGCAACAATTATAGTCAAGCCCGCAATGCCGATACAGGCAATACTTCTCTGTACAACACTCTTTATAATGGTTGTAGCAAAGCTCGGGCTGGATGATCTTGTGCGCGGCATAATACTCCATCCGCTGACCGCGATGATCTCCGGATTTATCGCCGCAGGTGTTCTCAGTATGTTCGGCGGATTTGATGTGCTGGTTTATCTTCTCGGGTTTATATCCGAGCATACTCCTCTTGGATACGTCGGTGTGTCAGTTATTCTGATCTATATCCCAATCCTGCTCCCTCTCCCCTGCGGAAGGATAATCGCAGTGAGCCTTATCCCCGGTGTGCTTATGTTCGGTGAGCATATGGCGCAGATGTCAGGGAGCCCCAGAATACAGGAGGTCATGATTGTCTGTTTTATTCTTTCCGGCGCGGCTTCATGCGGGCCGTCCCCTCTCGGAGGTATAGGGAGCATCGGCGAAGGGAGGCTCCGGCTGAAGAGTTCAACCGGGAGGTTCCTTACCCTGTCGATCTTCCTTGCGGTCCCGGTGGCGGCGCTCTCTGTCAGCACGATTGGACTTTCATCTGAATCTTTTTCAAGGGGATTTCTGGTTGAGGCTGTTATTACCGGGGTCGTTACAGGTATGATAACCAGCTATATTACTACAAAAAAAGTATTTCATCCGGGCGGTATAGCAGGAGGGCTTATTACTTCATTATTGATGCTGGTGCTCTGAGTATGGAAAAAATTATGAAAAAGATTAATATTTTTCTCTTCACGGCTATTGTATTCTATCTCGGGTTCATCGGAGCCAGGGCATTCTTTTCAGGTTATCCGTTCTCCCTGATCTGTTATAACTGCAAATCATGCGACTCGATCTGTGTAATAGGTATTGATCCCCAGGGCTTTATGGCTGCATCAGTTGCGGATGATCCGGACATCTATATCTATGTTACTAATTACAGGATTTATGCCGGAGAGGCAGAGAAGTTGGACCCTGATATGATAATCCAGTGCAATGACAGGAAAATGAAAGTCTCGGCAGCTCTGAGTGAAGGTCTGATAAACCGGGATACAGAGGTTATTACCTATAAAATGAAGGCAAAAGATGCGGCAAAGGTATGTATAGAGTGCGCAGCCTGTGAAAGAGTATGCCCTGTGAAGCTGCCGATCCTCGATGTTATAAAAGGATTAAAAAATACGGGGAGTGATAAAAGTTTATGACACCTAACAGGTATATTAATTATTTTCTGATAATTGTACTGATTACCCTTGTTATATATTTCGGCAGAAAGGTATACAGGGAGATATTCCCCGGAGATTATCCTATGGTTGTTCCCACCGCTGAATCTGAATTCATCTTCGGTGAAAATGAGATCACGGTGAAGCTCTCGGCTACAACAAAAAACGGGAATATTATTTTATATGCCTACGGGCCTGACGGGAATTTTTACGGAATGCTTAAACCTGTGAAAAACCTTTCCATTGCAGTAAGGAAGGGTGATAACGCTGATTTCATGGTGCAGGTTTATGGCAGGGAGATCGGAGAGACATCTTTTATGAAAAAGATGGATCGGTACATACGCAAAGTGGACATGTATGATCTCTTAATTGAAGCCGCGGAGAAAAAATGGAATTACGGAGTTCAGAACTGTCTCTATCCGATATGTACAAGATGTACAGACGGGTGCAGAAGTGTTGTATCAACTTCGAATCTCCCCATTGTAATGTCAGTGATGGACAATGGTGAGATCAAGCCGGTTTTCCGAAAAGGGAGGTGCCCGAGATGCGGCAAATGCATAATATGGTGCCCTTCCGGCGTGATCCAGAAAGAAAAACAGCCCTGGGAGAAGTGAAAAATTATGGTATTGGCTTTTTATACAGCATCTATTTTTATCCCTGTGATTATAATGATATTCCTTGTTATAAGGATGATCAGAAACCGTGTCGCGCCTGTAATGCTCTGCCTTGAGTGCGAAAGGTGTATGGGGGTATGCCCCCTCCTGCTGAAGAAAGGGAATACCTTTCCCGGCCCGGTCAATATAATGATACAGGCAAAGGCGTCAGCAGGCTCTGATAAGTTTGATGATGCTCTCCTTCTCTGTACCGGCTGCGGCCTCTGTTCAAGGGCATGCCCGAGGGGGCTTGAACCGTATAAGGTACTTGATAGGTTAAAAAAAAATAACGGGGTATAGATTATGAAAAAACTTTTAATTATTATCTGCCTGTTCTCCCAGGTGTTTTTCCTGGCCTGTATAAACAGAGAACTTGCGAATGTCGGAGGCATCTCTGTAACGGAATCGGATGTCGATTACCGGATAAAAAATATTGATCAGAATCTGATTAAAAACCTGGGTGAGGATAAGATGAAAGAGATGATCCTCCAGGGTATCATTGAGGAGAGTCTTGTATATCTTGACCTGCGTGATAAAGGATATGAAAAAGATGAGAAGCGCCAAGCCGAATGGATGCAGAATGTCAGAGGGCTCAGCGTACATTATTTTCTGAATACATTTCTACTCGAGGAATATCCTGTATCAAAAGATGATTTAAAAGCAGAATACCAGAAAAACCGCGCATCATTCAAAAAAGATGAGAAGGTGAAGGTGGCCCATATACTTGTCCGTACTGGCGGCGAGTTCCTCGATGATAAGTCAGCATTGAAAAAAATCACTGAAATATCATCAAAACTGAAGGAAGACGGATCGAACTTTAATGATCTTGCTACAGAATATTCCGATTGCCCGTCCGGAAAGGACGGCGGGGACCTCGGATTTATCGGAAAGGAGGAGATGCTCCCGGAATTTGAGGCGGTTGTTTTTAACATGAAATCCGGAGAAGTAAAAAGGGAGCCTGTAAAGACAAAATTCGGGTATCATCTCGTGAAGGTCTCTGAGAAGGAGGATGATAAATACATGGAGATTGATGAGGTTAAGGATTATTTATCCAATATCATCAATATCAGAAAACTGAAGGATGAATACAAACCTGAATCATTCCCTGAAAAGTTGAACAATGCCTCTGCTGAAACTGTTGTCGGCAAAACCTCTAAATCCGGGATTTCATATAAGTATTCAGATCTCCTGGCGGATATTAAGATATTTATGGGGCCCGTGGGGATCGATAAAGTTAAAAAAGATATGAATTTTGCCGGAAGAGTTATCGATGAAATGATCTTTGCAAGAGTCATGGAAGATAAGATGAATGAACTCGGGATGAGTAAAAACAGTAATTACTCTGATTTTATAAAACTCAGGGAGAAAGAGTTTTATATTAATAGTTTTATAAAGGATTATATCGGTTCACAGATAAAAATAGACAATAATGAGATCCGGAAAGAGGTGCTCACTAAAGGAGCTGAATACAGGAAAAAGTATGGTGAGAGTTTTGTAAAAGATTCAGCTCTCAAGAATGAAGTGGATAAAGTCGTGGCCCAGGACATCGAAAATAATAAAAGAAGTGAACTGTTTGAAGTCAAGTATAAGGCATATATCGAAGAGCTGAAGAAAAAATATACAATAGCTATACAGTAAAGCTTACCAGTCAAATTCAATCTCTCCTACCCCTGTCCGTAGCTATGGACAGGTTTTTTTTATCCTTTCGTCATAGTTGTGTACTCCGTCCGCGTTGCAGAAAAAACCTTTATCAGGAATTCCTGAATTAATAAACCGGAAGTGATCCGGCGTTTTCCTGTATATAACGAGATAAAGGTTTTTCGTTTGTCCGGTTTAATCAGAAATAACGGATTTGTTAATCCGGTATTAACCGGAAAAAACCGGAAACTGATTAAAAAATTAAAAGGAGGTTAACAATGAGCGAGAAGAAAAGAAAAAACATTCTAATCTTGCTCTGGGCTGCAGCGGGTGTGGCATTACTGTGGTTTTTCATATCCGGGCTTCATATTTATGCCCTTTTTATGATTTTCCTGCTTGTTGCGGCAGCTCTTCTGTGGCGAGGACTCTATTTTGAAATCACAGAGAGCATGAGAAGAAAAGCTCTTATAGGTATGAGCGGATTCTGGACAGTCATCGCCTTGCTGATGTTCTTCCCGTTTCCCGCGCCTGAACCGCCTCAGTATGTCGTCGGTGAAGTCCACAGGTTTAGTGAGATTAACCACGGCTGGGGACGTATGTACACGGGGCAGCTGGGGCCGAACATTGTAAATCACGGCTATGTCTATACTCACAAGGATCTTATTGAGCCTATGGCAAAGGCGAGGGGAGGGAGTAAGCCGAGTTTTACAACAACCTATCCGCTCGCAAGGGCTACTTTCGGGATCACAAACATTACTGACAGCCTGAGGGGGCCAAACGTCATTGGCGGTGAGCCGGCTCATCCTATAAAGTATCCCTGGACCACATTTGAGGGAGCACACCGTGCTGAAAAGATCGGATGGAACAACGGTGATCTTCTTCTCGGCGATGTGGCAGGAAAAGTAGGGTATGAAAAGGCAAAGTATACTCCGAAAGAGAACGCCCTTATGATAAAGGAGATCGGCAAATGGCTCGGCTCCGTGGACGTCGGAATATGCAGGGTAGACCCGAGATGGTTCTACTCTCATGACTTTATCTCAAAGGGGACACCACTGTCACTGGATGACGTAAAAGAGTTAAAGTACGGTATACAGCTGTTCACTGACCAGAACTGGCGCAGGGTACTCAATGACCCCGGTCACTCATGGTGGAGCGCCTCAAAAAGCGGTTCAGCATACAGTACAAGCGCGTGGATAGCTGTAAGGCTTGCCCAGGTGCTGAGAGACATGGGGTATGAGGCGCGTGTAGGCCACGGCGGTATTAACTATGAAACTATTGAATCACCTTTCTCCGTATATAACGGTATGGGTGAATACGGAAGGTTGAGCGACGCTGTTGTACCTTCCGTAGGAGGACTCCGCTTCAAGTCTGCTACAGTACTTACAAGCTTCCCGATGGAGCCTGATCCTGTAAGGAAATCCTATGGTGTAACAAGGTTCTGTGAACACTGCGACAGATGCGCAAGAGCGTGTCCGGTAAACGCAATCCCTATGGGTGATATGACTGTTGAGAATGGTATCAAAATGTGGCACGTTGATAAGGATAAATGCGTCCGTTTCAGGTCAGGTAACCTTAATGGTAACTGCTGTAATGAGTGCCTCAAGGTCTGTCCGTATAATAAACCCGTTAATGCTTTCCACCAGCTTGGCGCGTATATGACAAAGCATTCATTCCTCGCTCCCTGGCTTTTCGGAAACAAGAACGGCGTTGGTCTTGAAGACTGGCTGGAATATCAGTATGCAACTGAGTCCGGTGAGTTCGGCAAAAACAGGCCTGCAAGATGGATACAGGAGAACCCTGGTTACAAAATTGAACTCCCAAGACTTGTTGGAACCTACATCTTCACAGAAGAGGACAGGTCAACAGCCGAAGAGTGGTCTACAGGTGTTGGCGCCCAGATGGGTAAAGTCGGTCTCAAGTACAAGGGGATTGAGTGGGGAAAAATTCCTGACAGGCTCCTTGATAAAAATGGAAGGAACAGAAACGTTCACTGGGACTATGACGATGGCGAGCTCGGCCCTGATCTGCAGAACATAGGTAAAACACTTACACCGGAAGAGACTCAAAAGCTTCTGGAATCAGGAAAGGCGTTTAGCGGCGGATGGTACAAGAAGCATGAGGATGTATATCCCCCGAGATCCGGGTATGAAAAGCAGTTTATGACATATGAAGAAGCTGCGGAAAAATGGTCCAGGGAATAACCGGAGGTAAATATGGCTCTTAAAATTAAAAGAAAAGAGGGTGTTTCATTAAGTCTCAAGTGGCATGAAGCCTATGCCTGGGGAGTGACAGCATGTATGCTTCTCTTCGGCCTCTGGGGTTTCTATGACGGAATTGAGGTTGGGAGCGTCAGCGCAGGATGGAAGTTTATATTGTTTTTCCTGATAATGTTGAGCCCCAATTTCGTAATACTGTTTTTTTACAAACCTAAAGCAGATAGTGCGGAGTAAGGTTATTCAGATTTGAGTTTTTAAAATGATTTTCCGGCATCGGACTTCTGTTGAAATTGTAACAGAAATGCTTGCTGGCATGAAAGATGCCGGAAAATCATCTGATTTAAATATGAAGCATCATACATTGTAAAGTTAAAATTATTTCTGAAAAAATTGAAAAAATACAAAGTGGAGGAAATCCATGTTAAAGAGATTTTCAACAATTTCCATATTTCTGGCGGCTCTTCTTGTAACTTCAGGGGCTTTCGCGCAGGATGCAACTCTCACAGTAAAAAAATTTGATCCATACGCATCAATCAGGGTTTTCCTCGGATACCACAATACTGACCCTGCAGAAACAGCGACTTATGATGGTGAAACTGAACTTGTAAACAGACTCCAGTCAAACACAAGATTTGGCGCAAAGATGGATATTGAAGGCGTTAAGGCCCATGTTGAGTTTGGACTCGACACAAACACAGCGGGCGATCCGGCAAGCCTCAGGCTCGCTTATGCAACATATAATTTTGGCGACATCCTGTTTATGGCAGGACAGAACTATACGCCCTATTTCTTCCCGGCAGTGGGAGATTATATTGACGATAACGGCCTGGGCGGTTTCGGAGTGCCATACGACGGACGTCAGCAGCAGGTTATGGTTTCATGGAAGGGCCTTTATGTTTCAATGATCGAAACAAGCAGAAGAACTAACGGTGTGCCCAGTGCGGCATCCGGCGGTGCCGTAACAGACACAACAGTCAAGTATCCGAAAGTTTCCGCAGGTTATGACTACAAGTCAGGAGCTAACCTCTTCGGGATCGGCGGCGCTTATAATACAGTTAAGATTAATGATCAGCTCAGCGTAATGGACGGTAAGAATCTTGTATCATGGATTACATACACACGTGCAAACCTTGTACTCGGCAACTTTACCCTCAGAGGTACAGCGATGTACGGCGTGAATACAGGAAACTTCGGTATAGGTTCATCTGCTAAGCTTGCAAGCCCTGACTCAATCGCACCTATGATGCCTACAACTGTTATAGTTGATGTTGATAAATTTGAAGATACAAAGCATTTCCAGGGATTTATTAACCCGCTGTATCAGGTAACACCTTCATTCCAGATAGGTCTTGGAGCAGGTTATGCCGAGGCAGATAATGATAAATTCCTTAAAAAAGACAAACAGGTTGCATACTTTGTGAACGTGAAGTACAACATTAACAGGTATTTCCATATAACTCCAGAATTTACATACAGAGATTTCATGAAGGATAATTCAGGTAAGGATGAAGGTACTGAGTATTACGCAGGTACAAAAATCCAGTTTGACGTATTCTGATTTAAATAATTTTTTCATTGTGCATTCCCGGGGGAACCCGGGATTTTTTTAGCAGATAAAAATGTTTAAAATATAATTTCAACTGAGTTTGTTAGTTTATTTACTGAAAAAGAATCTTCCTCATTGCAGGTTTCCATATTTCCGGGGACCATATCGAAAAGTAATGCACCCTTCGCCGGA
>CAZVFJ010000116.1:0-10075 GCA_964625825.1 uncultured Leptospirales bacterium
GTATAAGGTATATCTGGTCAGGAAGAACATGTTCAATAGATATAAGATCACTTTCAAGTATCTCAGTATCTATTGAAAAGTCCCCGCCTTCTGACATTATATCATCAATATCCATTAATTCTTCTCCAGATTATATTCAAAACACAGCGGAAAAATTTTATCATCAGCAGGTCAGTTTTTTACCGGAAACCGGTAAACCCCGCACATTTATACTTATTTTCCCTTCTCCGGATTAACCGGGCTGAAACCGATAGTTCATATTCGGCAGTCCATTAATCAAGGATTTTTTATAC
The DNA here is from genome assembly GCA_964625825.1 of uncultured Leptospirales bacterium. GTDB lineage: Bacteria > Spirochaetota > UBA4802 > UBA4802 > UBA5550 > UBA5550. The sequence goes on from CAZVFJ010000116.1 coordinate 294, forward strand.
AATATTTAATTCAGTTTCAAATATAAAAAAATTCCCCTCTACTCTTTTTTTTAAAGTAATAAACTTTCAAGATATAAACCAGCGTGATTATTGCAAATCTGTTAATAATTGATTTCTAAAATAACATTTCTTCATCCGATAAAACCGGGTACCCCCATAAAATTTTGATTATTGATAATCAAAAACAATAAAAAACCTGCCGATCTGAAAAAATTTTTTAATCCCGCATTAATAAATTCGTTTTATCCGCATAAAGGGTAAAACTGCTATGCGATCAATTTTAACTGCTGCCATTCTTATGCTGAATATTATTCCTCTGCATGCCGGGATTCTCATTAATGAAATTTCCGCAGGAGGAAGCAGTGACTGGATAGAAATTAAAGTCACAGAAGATGTCTCCACGATAGATATATCATCACTATTTGTCACAATGTATTATGGGACCAATGAAAAAATTTCTGATACTCCTGTTACTCTTAGAGGTAGAGATAATCCCGTGACTCCATACGACGACAGGTTTGCTGTTATCCACTTCTCAAGTGCGGGCGAGCCTGATGAAACCGATTCTACGGGAGATATCGACGGAAACGGGATCCGTGACCTTTACTGCAGCAATTACGGTCTATGGAATACAGACTGTGTTATTGCAATCGACACGGACGATAGCCCTGAAAACGGAGGGATTATAGACTTCGCGGCTTTTTCAAACAGGGATGGTACACCTAACAGCACAATAACCGGCTACATGATTTCCGCGTCAGATACCGGAGAGTGGATTTCATGCGTCGTAACGAACCCTCAGGACTGTATGATATTTATAGGAGACCAGGGGCTTAACAGCTATTCAACACTGTCGAGAAACTCATCCGCTGATACAAATTCACCTGAAGATTTTACCGTAACACCTTACGCGACACCTGGAAGCGATAATATCATAAATCGCGGTTCAGAGAGGAAAAAAATTCTAAAGCCCCTGTCTGATAAAATCATATACAGGCTAGACAAAAAAAATAGATTTATTACTATCCAGCTTTTTGCTTATAAACAATGTTCACTCAAAGTCAGAATATTCAATTCGGCCGGAACAGGCATCTATTCATCTGACCTTATCAGTGAGGTAAATCCCGGATACTATAACCTTAAAATAAATGAATCCTGCCTGAAAGGGAAAAAATTGACCGGCCTCTACCCTGTAAAAATTGAAGCCTGCGCAGATGGAAAATCTGATTCAAACACAGTTTTCCTTGTGATAATCAGGAAGTGACACATGACAGGGAATCTCATATTCACCATCATACTTCTTTTCTCAGCGTTTGAGTATAATGGAGGTGAGCCTGCTTCACTCTTTCCTTTTCCTGTCGCAGCTGAAGACTGTGCCCTGCCGGGAATTTACCTTAATCCATTAACAATAACTTCCGGGAAAGGCTTAACTTTTTCTACATACGGCTCACGCCCTTACTCTGAAAGCGAATTACACTCTTATACATCAGGTATTAAATATTCAACCGGTGATTACGGAACACAATTTTCATGGCATTCATTCGGCACAGATTTCTACAGTGAAAACCGGTTCACCGCGGGAGCCGGAATATTCCTGTGGAATAAATTTCATGCCGGCGGATCTTTATCCGCATATAAACTTGATATTGAAGCTGATGAAGAATCATTCAGTAAGACAGTTTACGATGGAGATATTGCAACAGCCTTCACTCCTTGCAAATGGTTGTCTCTCTCCTTAATGCAGTCATCGGTAATAATAGCATCGGGGAAAAATTCAACAATTTTATATCCGGACCGCAGCGCCGGCATACTTCTTAAACCGTCACCCGGATTCAGCATTACATGGAATATCACAAATACATCAGCAGGTAATATAAATACATTTACGGCTAATGTAACTCCTTCAGAATTTTTTGCACTCCGGGGCGGATATACACCTGAAGACTCGAGATTTTCAGCATCACTGACTGTTTTTTTAAAAAATATGAGTTTTGCGTACGCCCTCTCCTCCCATCCATACCTCGGCTACACGCACTCACTTGGAATTACATACGCAGCAAATCCAGAGGCCGAAACAATCCGTTACACCGCAATGCCATTATCACGTCCGGAAAAACGGATAAATATAAACAGCGGGACTCCCGATGAAATCAGAAATATCCCCGGCCTGAGCACCCGTTCCTCAGACAGGATTATTCTCTACAGGGAGAAAGCAGGCCCGGTTTCAGAAAAATCATTAAAACAGATGGGACTGGACAAGTCCGAGATAGATTCTGTAAAATTGTACTGTTACGGCCTCGCGAGAGAATCCTCCGGCAATAATCAGGATGAAAAGTTCAGCGAATCAAAGAGAGGTAAAACAAAGAAGAAAAAATTTATCCCCAGAAAAATACGAATCAGAAACAAATTCAGGGAGATGATAAAAATTGGTATACCCGCCGGAACAGCTATCAGGTATAGTGAACTCTCTGAGTCATCAGAGAGCTCAGGGATAGAATCAATCCTGGCAGAGGATAAATCCCTTACAGGCAAAGAGAAAGATGCGGTGTTGCGAATATGCGCGGAGTAATCAGCCGGTCTTTCTCTCTCAGCCTTATACTGATTATAATTGTACTTCTAAAGTACAACATACCGTTATACGGGGTTGAGTCTGAAACATCACTCAAAATAGAAATTGTAAAAGATATAGTCAGTTACGAAGAAAGTGAACCATCACTTCTGGCAAGGGGAAAATTTTCTGAACGGATTGATGATTTCTTCCTGTTTAACGCTTCCCTCCTGCGTGATATAAACAGGGACAGTTATGATTACTGCTGGAACCTCAGAGTTACAGGTCTTAAAAATCACCTTGATATCACGCTCGGTAATTACAATATGCTATTTGGTTCCGGACTTATCATGGGGAAAAAGGTCTTTATAACCGGAGACCCCTTCGCCCAAAAATTTACATTATCAAGGGACGAACCTGTTATACCCTCAACAGGCACCAATCCATCCGGAACATTTTTCGGTTCCGCAGTTAACATATATAACAGTGGTGATGAAAATTCAATAGGCGTTGTTCCGTTCTACTCAATTCAGCGGAGATACATATCCGCTGAAGAGATTGAGCAGGGATATATTTCAGCCTCCCTCGCAACCCTTGCAGGAAGAACCGAAAGATGTTCAAAATACAGTCAGAGTGTAAACATAATAAATTACGGGGGGATATTCTATTTCAACTGGATGGATTATCTGACTTTCCAGGGATATGGTTTTAAAACCGGGCTAAAGGATTCAGATGGTAATGATTTAATGTGGGGATACAGCACAAACACCGGAGACGGCATAAATGGATATTCTGCCGCGGGAATGTTTATTGAATACGCGGATGATGTGGTTTCTTTTTTTATTGAGCCTGTATTTTCATCAAAGGATTACAATCATAATGTAACCGGTAAAGCCATGATGTGGGGATGCGGAGTCAAAAATCAGATCTTTCTGTTCACCCTGAGGGGAAAAAACTGTGATCCCGATTTTTATTCTGAATACTCATCAGGTGGCAGAAACCCGGAAAATCTTCTTGAGATCAATACAAAGTTTAAACCTTCTAAAAAATTTCAATCCGGAGCTTCCTTCTACAGTGAAAAAAATCTTACCCCTTCTTACGGAGAAGATTATATAGAGGGAAAATCTAAAGAGGAGATATATTCCGTTTTAAAACCTATAAAAGGGATCGAAGTGGGATTAAAAACCGCAAGGGCAAGGAACTACAGCGATGACTTTAAAACAGAAAAAATTAAATTCACATCTTCACTTCTCCTTTCACATGGAGAACGCATTTTTTTCAGGATCAAATCCGATGTACAGGATGATTCCGGAACAAAGGCATATATCACAGCCTGCGAACTGAAATACCTTTTCATGGGCTCCTTAACGCTCTCCGCGGGTTATACTGACATCCGCGTTAATGAGGGGAGCAGTATATATGCCGCGATTATACCCGCTCCTGAAGCTGATTTATCCGCTTCGCTCTACAAAGAATCCGCACATGGAGCTGCGCTTAAACTGAGGTACAGGAAAGATACTTTATCCTTCCATGCAAGAGGTTCTGTTATACAGAAAGGGGAGGATAGAGAGATGACAGCCGAATCATCCCTCAGCTTCATTTTTTAATGAGTTGTATATCTCTTCAGCTTTTTCTATGAGGATATCCCCTCTGTTCATCTCAGGCTCATCCAGAACCATTTCAAGAAGGTCATGAAGTATTCTCCCGATCACCGGCCCCGGTGTAAGGTCAAATCTTTCCATGATGATGTTTCCGTTAATATTAAGGTCTCGTACGGTTATTGCATTCTCCGCTTCAATAACAGCGTCGATCCTTTCCTGGAGCTTTTTTATCGGCTCGGGGAGGCCCATTCTTGTCCCGTTCCCGATCCTGTCAGCTTCACGAAGTTCAAAAAGTTCAGGAATATTCTCAACTCCTACCTTCCTCATAAAACGCCTGACAGCTCCATCGCTCCAGTCATCCGTATAATGAAACATATGGTTGATCACAAGATTATTTACGATCTCCATCTCGGTATTGGAAAATTTAAGCCTCCGCATGATCTTTCTTACCATCCTGGCGCCGATCACCTCGTGGTTATAGAAAGTGTACTCTCCATCTTCAGTCAGTTTTCTTGTATTGACCTTTCCTATGTCGTGGAGGAGAGCGGAGAGCCTCACCAGCGGCTTATCTTTCGGAGCTGCGTCGCAGGAGTAGATACTGTGATAATATATATCGTAAGCATGGAACCTGTTCTGTTCAACAGCATAGCAGACATCAAGTTCAGGAAGAGCAAGCTTAAGGAGACCGGAACGTCTCATATACTCAAAACCCTTTGAGGGAGTATCGGTAGTAAGGAGCTTCATCAGCTCCTCCCGGACCCTCTCCGCTGAAACTTTTGCAGCAACATCAAGAGTTTGCGTTATTGCATTAAAAGTTTCCTCCTCAATTTCAAAACCGAGTTTGGCAGCAAACCTGCATGCCCTGTATGTCCTGAGCCCGTCCTCGCCGAACCTGTCGAAAGGGCTCCCGATTGTCCGGATAATCCCGCTTTTGAGATCATCAATCCCATGAACAAAATCAATGATTTCACCGCTGTTAATATCATAGGCGAGCCCGTTTATGGTAAAATCCCTTCTCTGCACATCATCATTGAGAGTCTCTGAAAAGGAAACCGACTCCGGCCTCCGGCCGTCGAGATACTTCCCGTCAGACCTGTATGTTGTAACCTCAAACTCCATCCCCGCGAAGAGGACTGTTACAGTGCCATGTTTTATACCGGTAGGAGCCACACGCCTGAAAAGCTTCATCACCTGTTCAGGCCTTGCGTTTGTGGCAAAATCATAATCGTAGGTATCATGCCCGAGAAGGATATCCCTTACGCATCCGCCCACAAGATAACACTCGAAACCGCTTTTGTGAAATGTCCCTGTAAAATCATTCAGAGGTTTACGGAGCCTTACAGGAATGTTCAAACCATTAATATTCATAATACTTTCAGTAACCATATTCAATTCTAATATCGTACCAGATAAAAATCCAATGTTTCCGCAGTCAATAAGGAAATTAAAATGTAGGCTTGAAGATTGAGGGAATCTTTCAGGGAAACAGGCTCTACCTTATTTCAGATCCGCCATAGGGCCGCGCGGTAACATATTTTGAAAGTTCAGATTCATGATTATAGGGAGTGTCCGGCCTGTATGAGTCATAAGCTGTAATATAAAAATAGTAGAGAACTGCATTTTCAAGAGTAGGGTACCTAAGCACTCCTCTTTTATCAGCCACCCTGTTTTCTTCAATAAGAGTATTATCTATTCTCAAACTTACAAAATTTCCATCTGCCCGCGTATTTGTTATACGATTTCCATTTATATAAGAGATAATACCGTCACAGGTACCCTTCCTGGTTCCATAATAGACTTTATAGCCGAGAATATCATGCTCAACATTCTTTTTCCATTTCAGGAGAACATACCCGTCCCCTGCTTCCGCGGCTTCAACAAGGATCGGCGCATCAGGAGATGGATCTGTCCTGTATTTAATAACTACCTTTTCAAGGAGCGGTGAATTTTCACCTTCAGGAGACGCGATAAGATGCGCGCGCCACTGGTAATATTTACCTTTCAAAAATTCCGAATCCTCCCCCTTGACCCTGTATATACCTTTCTGACTATTTTCAACCCTGTACCATTTAAGGGAACTGTCCCTTTCATCAAAACTCCTGTCGGATGTACGCACCTCCATCCAGATAAAAGTTCCTTCGTGGTTTATCCCGTGCCATGAAAAATCAGTTATTGCTGTACCTGTTGTGGGAAATTGCCCGACATAACCTGTAACGACTCCCTCCCTGTTATAAGGGGCCCTCCCTGAATATGATACACCTTTATGCCTGCTCAGCGCTACATCCCTGCTGTTTCTGAGACTGTCAAAATCTGTATATGAGATACGGAACTCATCAATCAGGCCGCTGTAATTTTTGCCGATAACCGCAAGAGGGAGGTCGGTGCCTTCGGGCGTTTCATCACTTTCATTAATCTGCCCGAACATAGGGGTATAAACTTCACCTTCCGGAGAACCTGTTGAGGTCATATACGTAAATCGGTCCTCTTCACCATCAAGGAGTTTTACAAGCCTCCCTGTCCCTCTATCAAAGCTGAGGCAGAAGTGATGCCACTCCCCCTTTCTCACTCTGTCACCGCCGGAGAGAGTAACGCTATTAAGTTTCCCGTCAGATGTACGAAACATATTGTACATGCAAGCAGAAACATACCCGTTTCGGAGTTTTATATCTATACCTTTCTTTAATCCTGAAAAATAACCGGTTCTCGAAAAGAGTATCCCACCATCTGTCTGCCCCGGCTTAAATCTAAACTCAATGTTAAACGATCCAAGATCATCAATACTCCCGAGCCATAGCCCGATAGATGTATTTATATAAACACCATGACCGCTTTTATAAAAAGACGCGCAACCTCTCCCGATGCCATCACTTTTACTGATAAAATTATAGTCCGCTGAATATATCTCATATTTACCGGAATCATCCTTCACATATTTCTGAGGTTCTCTGTCAAATTTCAGGAGGAGATCGGTTGTAAGCGGGTCGGCCGCTTCAGCATAGTTAATATCACTCACAACGTAAGCAGACTTGCCGTCAGGAAGAATCTTTTTTGTTATATTATGAAGATACTTTTCAGGAAATTCACTTATTACCACGACATCAGTAATATTCCTTGTTAATCCAAGGAGCAGAAGAGAGAAAAGAAGAATCGAATATTTTCTTATTGCAGAGAGTTTCATGTCTCCATTATCGGCAGATTGCTCAGGAGATTTCAATTTTTCCTATTTTTTCTACACGCCTTTCATGGCGTCCACCGTCAAAACCGGTTTTCAGCCACACTTCGGCTATCCGTATTGCAAGGTCCTCCCCGATAACACGTGCCCCCAGGGCCAGAACATTCGAGTTATTATGCCTGCGCGACATCTCCGCCATAAATTCATTTGTGCAGAGTGCGGCTCTTACACCTTTCACCTTGTTTGCCGAAATAGATATACCAATACCTGTTCCGCAGATAACGATCCCCGCCTCTGCCCTTCCGGAAGCTACCTCCTCTCCCGCAAGCTTTGCAAAATCAGGATAATCGCATGAATCCTCAGAATGAGTACCCACATCATTGAAGTCATGCTCTTTAAAATGAGCCTTTATTATATTTTTAAGCTTAAAGCCCGCGTGGTCAGATGCAATTACTATTTTCATAAAAACCTTCCGGGTTAAATATAATATACATTAAAAAATTAAAGTTTAGTTAAAATTAAATCGGATGTTTATTAAACCAATCAAAGATACAATTTAAATATGTATTATTTACAACCATAGTAGCTTTTAAGGCTTTTATTAAGTACCGAAGATTACTCGAAAATATAGAATCATATTCGATTGGTCGAATAAAAATCGTTCCCTGTTCTATATCCGTTGCATCAAAGAGTAATTCAATAACTTCTTGAGAATCTTTGCGTGCTATAGCTCTCCAGATGAATTTTGGCATTGCTTCTGTTAAAATTTTTTTGCAATACAATCCTGTTAAGTTTATATTTTCTAAATATGATTTTTTTATTGAAGAAATTGTCGTTAAGTAAATATCCCATTCAAGATTTTCTGATATATTCTTAAAATAAGGATCATTTAAAGACTTTAACAGATGATCAAAATGCACCACTATCTCAAAAATTATATTATAAGGTATACGAATCTTATGATATACTGGAATTAGTAATATTTCCGGAATAGCACGGATACTATTTGTTTCACCATTTTTATCTTTCCAAGACGTTAATAAAGATGGGTATTTTTTTTTATGATTATCATAGCTTTTTTCTATATTGATATTATCAAAAATCATTCTCGCAAAAGGCCCGACTTGGTCATCATGAACATAACATTTATCAATTTTATCAGAAATTAGCTTTATATTATTAATAATGTTAATATCATTGTTTATACTAAATCCACTTATAGCAACCGCATGTTTGCCAATTAAGGAATTTTGCTCAAATAAACTGAAACCTAAAATCAAAGGTATTCCACATTTTAAATATGCATATAATGAACTTTTCAGAATAAAATAATCTTTTGAATTTATAAGAACTGGTTCTAAACCAACATTTCTTATTGCGTGAGCCATTTGCTCAGGGGAAAGACCTTTGTTTGGGAAAAAACGAGTTTCAAAAGGAAGATGCTTTGTAGCTGCCCTTGTTATCTCAACTGGTGATGGAATATAATGTTGAAATAGCAAGCCTGTTCCTTGGAAAGCTGACCATAAAGCACTTGTTGCACATGCAGCAACAATACTATCTTGCTCTTGATATGCAATAGAGTTAACAGTTAATTCAATGCCGAATAAACTAGTTATATACTCTCGTATTATAGGAAAATTTCTACGATTTTCTGAGGGGTAGGTCCTTAGACAGGTTCTACCAATAAAAGTTCGAGGTATAGGTTTTATGACAATAAAGCCGAGATAAGATTTTTTTAGTTCTTCAATCATTAAACTCGTAGTATTAGCATTAGATAATAATTCTGTAAACTTAAGATCATCAAATTGATTTTGAAAAAAATGAACTCTCGTACAGACTTTATTGTAATCTTTGAAACTTCTTACATAGTACCCAGCATAATCCTCTAAATAATCATGATCGATGTAATTGTTTTCAACAAGAATTATTTTTGCCTGTAAAAAAGTAAAATATGTATTAAAATATTGCAGATGGGACTTTTCTTTAATAGCCGAGATTTCTGTTTTACTTTTTTCAGAAAATATATTTAACAAATGATCGATACTATATGAATATATTTCATATTCTTTAGCCATCAATCTATACGGTATAAGGTTCCTTAATTATATTTGAATCAACCGTAATAGAGTTTTTTAATTGATCAGATATTTGTTTTGCAGATTCCTGAGATTTTTTTATATTATTCAAATTTTCAGGAGATAAGATCTTTTTAATTGATTCATTATTAATTAAAACACTCATTTTCTTACTCCTCCTAAATATATAATCGAAAATTATTAATAATATCTATATTAATTAATATAATTTTTATCAATTTCAACACGTCAAGTAATATTTCATTAAAAATTCGCATTTATAGAATGATTTACCAGTCACAGTATAAATGCGAATGTAATGTTTTTTATTAAGTTCTACTTAACAACAATATTCACAAGCTTACCAGGAACAACAATCTCCTTAA
>CAZVFJ010000117.1:0-8304 GCA_964625825.1 uncultured Leptospirales bacterium
CGGCGGATCTGGCCGATAACACCCTCCTCAATCTCAAACCTGGAACTCCTCCTGTCCAGGTCCTTAAGCGCTTCAATCGTGTCTTTTATATATTGAACTGTTCTATCAAACTCCTTTATTGAATCTTTATATGATTTGCCGATCTCCCACATGAGAAGTTTAACGACCTCTCCCCTCTTCTCCTCCATCCGCGCAGCAAATTCCTCAACGTATTTAATCCTCTGCCTGACGCTCATAGTCGGCCAGATGCCCCTTCCGCTATCAAAGGCATTCTCTGCTGCATTAACCGCTTCCATCGCCTCTTTGCCGGTGAGCTTAGGGTATTCTCCAAGCTCCTTCTGCTTAATATCGCCATTATTTTTCAGGTATACCGGTGAAAAAACCTTCTCAAAATCACCCTTCCAGTACCTTATTTCACCATTTATCAAAAATTCAGTCTGCCTGATATACTCGACATTGTATTCTTCAGGTATCGAAGTGATTTCCGGGTAAATACTCTTTATATCCATACAATTCCTCATTTATCTTTTATACATCATAATACCATTATGCCAAATTTGACAACTTAAATGCATCTTATAATTATTCCTCCGGGAAAAATTTTCTTCTTTCAAAGTAAATAAAGTATTATATTAGTAATAATAAAAAAAAAGTGTAAAAACTTTAGCTTGACTAAAGAATTCTTTTTTGATATTATATTTTTTATATTAACTCATCCCTTGAGTTAAAACGGGAATAATAAAAATGAACACCATAGACGAAGTGAGTAACGAAAATGCCCCGTTGAAGCTTTCAGAAAAAAACTTCATGGATATGGTACACTCATCTCCTGAGGCGATATTTGTATATGTCGATGAAAAAATTATCTTTGCCAACAACACCGCTCTGCAGATGCTTAAAGCGAAAAGGCCTGAAGATATCGTCGGAAAGGATGTATTCAGCCTTGTCCTCCCTGAAAGCAGAAAAGCCCTGAAAAAGGTCATCGATCTTGTTATTGAAAACAGGAAGAGTTATATATCAAACGAAGATAAACTGATAGCTCTTGACGGCGAGATGATTAATATAGAGATATCCTCAACCTACTTTAACTTCAACGGTAAAGATGGAATTCAGGCTTTTATAAAAGATATAACAAAAAGAAAAATTGCTGAAGAGCAGCTGAAAAATTCTGAAATCGAATACATGGCGCTCTTTGAATCTACAGGCACAGCAATGCTCTTCATTGACGAGGATAAAACCATCTCCCTCATAAACGGAGAGTGTGAAAAAATTTCAGGTTACCCCCGTCGTGAAATTGAAGGAAAGAAAAAGTGGACAGAGTTTATTGCCCCTGAAGATCGGCTCAAACTTGAAAAAAGCCATGAGCTAAGGCGTAAAAATGCTGACCTCCCGATGAATTTTGAATTCAACCTTATTGACAGGTTCAGAAAAAACCATAAAGCCTTTATGACAGTAACAATGATCCCCGGGACAAAAAGAAGCGTTGCTTCAATAATTGACCTCACGGAAATACAAAAAGCCGAAGAAATGCTTGTTACCACACAGCAGAACTATAGGTTACTTGTAGAGAATACAAAGGAGGCCATCGCAATTATACAGGACGAGCTTGTACGTTATGTTAATCCGAAACTCTGTGAAATTACCGGGTATACAGAAGAACAGGTGCTCAACAAAAAATTCTACAAACTTGTCCACGCCGATTTCAAAAAAGTGGTAAGAAATGAATATCACTACAGGCTCGAAGGTAATGAAAAATATGCGTTATTTCCCGTTAAGATAATTGACACCATGTGGCAGGAGAGATGGTTCCAGATAAATTCAGTCCTTACCATATGGGCTGACAGACCAGCTGTTCTTCTGTTTTTTAACGATATAACTGAAACAAAAACAGCGCAGGATGCCTTAATGGCGAGCGAGGAAAAGTACAGACTTGTCGCGGAGAACGCCAAGGATATAATTATTATATATGATGAAAATGGAATTGTCAATTACATGAATTCATCGGGATATGAAACCTTCGGGATCAAAAAAGAAGCTGTTAAAAAAATAAACATTAAAGATATGCTGTACCGTTCAAGCGAACTCCGTCCCCCCTGGCAGGCCATTGAAGAGGCCATCAAGGAAAACAGAAGCTATAAAAATCGTGTTGAAATTTTTAACAGCGAGGGGGAGATGCTTCTCCTCGAGACCATATCAAGCCCGGTCAAACTCGATAGCGAACGCCCCGGTATGCTCGTAATAGCAAGAAATATTACGGAGAGGAAAAAGCTTGAGAAAGAGATAATACTGATCTCAGAAAGGATCAGACAGCAGGTAAGCCGTGACCTCCACGACGATCTCAATCCTCACCTCATCGGAATTGAAGCTCTTACGCAGGTGCTTTCAACAAACCTCCGCAAGATGGGCCTCCCCGAAGCTGAAGACGCTGAAAAAATAACATCCCTGATAAACAAGGCCATAACAAAGACCCACAGACTTGCGCGCGGACTCTGCCCCATCGACCTTGACTCAACAGGGCTCCAGACTCCAATAATAAATCTGCTTAAACTTATACGGACTCTATATGGCATTGAGGGGAAGTTTAACTGTGATGAATCAATAATTATAAATGACCCCAACCTTGCTACTAACCTTTACTATATAACGCAGGAGGCTGCATTCAATTCAGCAAAATATTCAGGAGGCTCATCCTTAATGATTAACCTCGGTAAAAAAGGTGAACATCTTGTGCTATCAATTCAAGATAACGGTACCGGGATAATTAATCAAAAAGATTCAGATGAAGAAAAAACTGACGGAATGGGCCTCAAGATAATGAAATATCGTGCTGAAATTATTGATGGCACATTCCATATCCAGAAAAACAGGCCCACAGGGACAATTATAACTGTTAAAATTCCTATAGAAATTTTAAAAGACGAAGGGAGGATCTTTTATGGCGGAAAGTATGCTAAAAAGCAGCAGGAAATATAAGATATTCATCGTAGAAGATCACCCTATCTTCAGAGACGGGATATCTCAACTGATAAACAAAGAGGATGATATGTTTGTCATAGGGGGGTGTGAAAACTCAAATGACTGCCTGAAATATCTTAAAGATAATCAGCCGGATCTCGTCATAGTTGATATTACGCTTAAAGACAGCTGCGGGATCGAGCTGACCAAAGAAATAAAGAAAACCTTCCCGGCACTTCCCGTTCTTATCCTTTCAATGCATGAGGAAATGATTTTTGCGGACAGAGTTTTGAAAGCAGGAGCCAGGGGCTACATGACAAAGAGGGAGGCGACCGGCAAAGTTATTGATGCTATCCGCAGGGTCATACAGGGGAAGATATATATCTGCGATACAATGATCGACCATTTCCTTGAAAGATCAATTACCGGCGGGCAGAATTTCAACTCCTCGCCTGTTGAAAAACTGAGTGAGCGGGAATTTGAAGTATTCAACCTCATAGGGAAAGGGATGACAAACCGGAATATTGCGGAAGTACTCTCCGTGAGCACAAATACCATATCAACCTACAGGGAGCGCATTAAGGAAAAACTCAACCTTCAGAATAACGCTGAGCTTAACAGGTACGCCATGCAGTGGATACAGAAATAAACCACTCCAGGAAACAGATTCGCACCCTTATTTTTCTAATGATTTACACCACACCACTAACTATATATTAATACCGTGAAATAATCTATTTTTATCCACGCCGGGATTCAACTATTCGGAATTGCCCTTTTGACTCAACTCCGTTAAATTACAGAATATAATATGAACAGTTCTTTAAATTTTCTCTAAATGCGTGTTCGGTCTGGGCTCTTTAAAGTAACATCAAAAGAGGCCTGCTGAAAATGAGCGGGATGCCGGTATTTCATATACCCGAAGCAGTATATCCTTTATGAGACAGCGGCATCCGCATAACAGGTACATCAGAACCTGAATATAAGCCGTTATAATGATTACGGCATTTCTTTCAGAATGAACCGGGTTTACAGAAACAAAAACTGTTTATTTAAATTAAAACCTTCGGAGGAAAAAATGTATTCAATTCAGGGAAATGTTGTACAGAAAGTGAGAAGTAACAAACAATACAATTCATGGAAAGAGGAATATGAGGATAAACTCTGTTCTGCCGATGAGGCTGCGGCTCTTATAAAATCTGATGACAGGATTGCCATGAGCGGAGGGACAAGCGTACCATATGAATTTTCCAGGGCGCTCAGCAGGAGAGCCGGACAAATTAAAAATGTAGGGATAAGTATGGGTTACGCGATGGCCCTTTTTGACTACATGAAGCCGGAAAATCATGAAAGCTTTTATCTTGAGACCGTGTTTGTCGGCCCTATGGAACGGATATGCATGGACTGGGGAGTCTGTCACTACGTCCCGATTCACCTTGGCGATACCGCAAATTACTGCCACGCGTCCAATCTTAATATTGCAGTGGCAAGGGTAACCCCCCCGGATGAAGATGGATTTATGTGCAGGTCGAATTTTGCCTCATTCCTTGACCTTGAAACTATAAAAAAAGCTGATTATATGATTGTTGAAGTCAACCGGTATATGCCGCGCCTTGTAGCACCTGAATTTAAAATTCATGTATCTGAGGTTGACCGGATTATCGAACATCATGAACCGATCTTTGAAATCCCCAATATCCAGATTACAGAGGCTGAGCAGACAATGGCGGATTATATTTCAGATATGATCCAGGATGGTTCAACGGTACAACTCGGTTTCGGGGGGCTTCCCAATGCAATAGGGTATAATCTCAGGAATAAAAAACATCTCTCAATCTATTCAGAGGTTGCTACTCCAGCAATGAAGGATCTGATCGAATGCGGTGCTCTTGACGGCTATGGCAGGACCTTTATGAAGGGGAGAAAAGTCGCTGCCGGATTCTGTGTTGGCACCAGGGATTTTTACGATTATGTGCAGAATAACGAAGACTTTGAATTCAAACTTATCGGTTATATAAATAATCCGATTAATATAGCGAAAAATGATAACCTCGTAGCAATCAATAATGCATTGATGCTGGATCTTACAGGACAGGTAGCCTCGGAATCCATTGGCCCTAAACAATATAGTGGTACCGGCGGGCAGGTTCAGTTTATATGGGGAGCCAAATTTGCCAGGAACGGCAAAAATATCCTCGCGATAAACTCAACATATACTGATAAAGATGGCGACTTAAAAAGTAAAATCATGCCTACTTTTCCTGAAAATACAGTTGTAACAACATCAAGAAACGATGTTGAATATGTAGTTACAGAACACGGCGTTGCATACCTGAAATACAAAAGCGTTCTCGAAAGAACGAAAGCCCTAATAAGTATTGCCCATCCCGATTTCAGGGATGAACTTAAATTTGAAGCAAAAAAACGCAGCTGGCTCTGACACGGATTTCACTCCAAAAATTTCAGAATTCCCTTTTTTAATTTAAAATGCTGACCAATAGGCCAGCATTTTTTTAAATTAATGTAATATTTTTAGTGACAAAAAAGTCATAAATTTATCCTCATTAATATATGGGAAGTACAGTAAACATAGAAAATTTTACACATTTCGGTACGCCAAAGAGGAATCTGACCGAGAAAGAAAAAAATCTTTTACGTAAAACTGAGGCCCTTATAAATATAGCTTCAGAATCAGCAAAAGGTATAATTCACGGTTCCGGGATGAAATGCAGCGATTTTACTGGAGTACCCTCTTGCGGCGGTGAAATAACCGTACTCCTCACTGATATTCCCAATGAGCTCCACTGGTCATGTAATGTCTGCGGCTCCGAGGGTGTAATTCAGAACTGGCGGAAAAGCCCGGCATATATGAATTCGGTAAAAAAGAAACTCAGGGAAAAAAAGCAGGAATCGACAAAATTAAGGCTTTCTCCGGAAAGTTACAACCAGATAAAAATACTCGCTGAAAATAAAGCAGACCTCTTGAATATACTCGACTCCGCAGAAGAAGAGGATGGAGCTTACATCATACCAATATCCGAATTTGACATAATGAGGCTTATTGAAATAATAGCTATCCGTATTGAAATGAAAGGCCTAGACAGGCCCGCCCTCTCCGCTTTAAGGGATGAAATAATTACATCATTCACAAAAAATTCATTTTTATAAATCTTCTTTAACTTTTTCATTCACTAAGCTATTTCCGGATAACTGAAAGCCGTATTGATTCATTCAGGTTTGCAACCAGTCCCGGATTTCATAAAAAATCAGAAGAAATAATAAAAAAATAAAAGGCTGGCCCAAAAGGTCAGCCTTTTATTTTTATGCATAGGCCATGTTTTTTATTCTTCAGGAGCACCTGTAAAAATAGCATCTGTAGATTTTATTATTGCTGTCTCTTCAGCAAGAATAGATTCGACCTTTCCGAAAAAATTCTGGAAATATGCTCCCACATAATACTGGGAAGAAAGCACCTTTCCTGAATAGAAAGCAGCTTCCTGGTTCTCATGAATAAACTTGTCTCTCTCCTCACCCTTTAATGCCCCGACAAGCTCTTTCATCTTTTTATTGCAGATTGTCATACTCCAGAGGTGCAGCCATGCGTGGGCAAGCATTGTCATAGCCTGGCGTACCGGAGTTGCGCTTATGAATATCTGCATCAGCCTTCCCGAAGCCAGATTCTTCATCAGCACATCAATGAGTTCATCCATCTTATCTATACCGCGCACAAGTGGTGATATATATTTATAATCAACGATTCCCTTGGCTTCTTCAATTGTCTTTTGTATTCTCTTCTTGAATATATTGTAATTATACTGCTCCCTGTTCATGAGGAGTTTTCTTGTAATAAGGTCAATAGACTGTATGCCGTTTGTACCTTCGTAAAGAGAAAGTATCTTGGCATCTCTTGCAAGCTGTTCCACAGGATAATCACAGCAGAACCCATACCCCCCGTAAACCTGGATAGCCTCAGCCGTCACCTCCCACGCAAGATCGGAGTTACCGGCTTTGCATATCGGAATCATAAAATCCACAAGCGCTTCTGCTTCTTTAGCCTTTTCACCTTCACTTGAATGGGAAACGTCAATATTATAGCTTGTGATATAGGTAGCCATCCTCATGGCTTCAACATGGGCTTTCATTAACAGGAGCATCCTTTTAACATCAGGATGTTCAATAATTGGAACGGAAGGAGCACCCGGGTCCTGGAGCTTCATTACATGGGGCATCTGCTTTCTGTTCTTTGCATAGCTTACTGCGTGAAGATAGGCTGAACTTGACAGGGCGAGTGCCTGGTTAGAACACTGAAGCCTTGCCTCATTCATCATCTGGAACATTATCTTCATACCTTCACGCTCTTTACCCATAAGGCGCCCGATACATTCATTATTATCACCAAAGCTCAGTGAACATGTTGGAGAGCCGTGTATACCCATTTTATGTTCAACGCCCGTGCAGCCCATATCATTTTTTTTGCCCAGTGAACCATCAGGATTGATATGATACTTTGGTACAAGGAAAATAGATATTCCCTTTGTACCTGCCGGGTCACCTTCGATCCTTGCAAGAACAGGATGAATAATATTTTCGTATATGTCATTTTCACCAGCGGAGATGAATATTTTCTGGCCTACAATTTTGAATGTTCCATCAGGCTGTCTGAATGCTTTGGTTTTAAGTGCACCTACATCTGAGCCCGCTTCAGGCTCTGTAAGACACATTGTACCGCTCCACTGCCCTGTTATCATTTTTTCAATGATGATATCCCTGTCTACTCCGGTATAGAAATTCTTTACAAGGCCCAGAGCGCCTCCGCTCAGAATAGTAAACATATTCCATGCAACAGAACCCGCGTTAAAAAGCTCATTACAGGCAATATTCATAGTTACAGGCATACCCATTCCGCCTATTTCAGGCTCATTCGAGAGTCCGGGAAAACCGGCTTCATTAAACGCCGCGATTGCCGGCTTGTAAGGTTCCGGAACCGTTACATTTTTTGTATGCGGATCATATTTTACCCCGGTTTTATCAGCCTCCATATTAAAAGGATATACCTGAGCTACCGCAATTTGCTCCGCCAGCTCAAGAGTAGCTTCATATGTGTCCCTGTCGAAATCCGCATACTTCTTTGTCTGTGACATTTGATCCAGATTAAACATTTCAAAAAGTACAAATCTCTGATCTCTTGTATCCACAAGTTTATTCAGGCCCATAAGTCCCTCCATTTATTAGATTGCATATGTTAAAGGCTGGCTTGAAGTTTGGCTGATTCCGGCTTAATCTTTATTTGTTTTTGAATTAACAGGAAAATCCTTCCCTTTATACAGGATTATAGTACAAAAACATATA
>CAZVFJ010000117.1:8404-9957 GCA_964625825.1 uncultured Leptospirales bacterium
AAGGGCTTTTATTACTGGTTTTATTATTGTTAAAATCTCTGATTTACGCAAAATGTCTATAAAAAGGATAGTTTATATAATAGATATTTAATTTATAATGAAAAAAATAGAGGATATCATGAATTGCATTAAAAAAGTTATGATGTTTATATTAGCTATATTTATAGTAAATACCTCTTTTGCTGCCACATCAGTAGAGCTTATGAACAATGGCAGGATGCTTCTTTATAGAGGAGATATCCGGGAAGGAGTAAAACTTCTTGAAGAAGCACACAGAATGGATAATACTAATCCATACATAAAGCTTATATTAGCAAAAGGCTACAGCTGGGACAATGAATGGATTAAGGCAAAAGCCATGTATGGTGAAATAGTAAATTCATTTACTCCGACTGACCAGCTTTACTGGGAAGCCAAATTTGGAATTGCCCAGATTACATCATGGGAAAAAAAATATGATGAAGCACTGAATCTATATGGAGAAATTCTTTCAACATATAAATCAATTTCAAAAAATTTCAGTCTTGATGTAGGCCTGGCGATAGGGGATATATACTCATGGCAGTTGGAAAATGATAAAGCTCTTGACCAGTTTAACCGGCTCCTTGCCAAAGACCCTGACAATCCCTTAATACTTAATCGTATTGCAAAAATATACCTGTGGATGGGAGAGTATGACCAATCTCGTGTTTATACTAATAAAATCCTCTCTATTAACAGTAAGGATGAAGAAGCAGGCGAGAGAAAGAGAGTACTTGACCAGATACAAACTTTTACCGCAAACATCGGCTATGACTACACATTTTATGACAGTAAAAATGAAAAAGGGGAATATGTACAGGTACATACAACATTAATCGGGCTGGACTGGCAATATTCGATACCCTTAAAATTTTTCACTAATATAACAGAGGCAACTCAGAATAATATTGAAAATGAAGATCCTGATAAAGCATCTGACTGGAACTATGATTTAAATTTGAGGATAGGGGGAGTATACAGGATTAATCCCTTTACATATTTATCTGTTGCAGGTGAATACGCACTAAACGCAAAAATTTTTCCTGACTATTCGGCAGAGATTTCACTCAGCAGAAAATTAAATCAAAATATTGATATTGAAGGTCTTTATAAATATACTTATGACGAAATTGACAGTGTCCAGACAGTGGATAGTAAACAGTATCACCTATTCTCCCCGGGTATAATCTTTTATTATAATCCGGGGATTTATAACAAAATACAGTTATACGTAGAGTCATCTGAGAAAGACCTCCTTTATTCTGTTCTTATGAATCAATACATAGCTTTAAACCCGGAAAACATCCTGCAGTTCTATATTTTTATAAGCCAGGGGAGAAGTTACCTTACTTATTCAGATTCGAGTTTATTACAGAAAACCACAACTCAAAGCGCTTCAGTTGTTTATACCCATTATTTCAATTCATCCTGGGGGATTGAATTTGCTACAGGTATAACTGTATGTGTGGATAAATATACTAACTATCATGCGGGGATAAACGGAATTTATAAATGGTAAATTATCAACTTCA
>CAZVFJ010000118.1:0-7704 GCA_964625825.1 uncultured Leptospirales bacterium
TAAGATTGAGCTGATGAAAGTTGCCGTGGAATTCGGCATTCAGCCTGATAAGTGAGATATAAAATTAATAAAACCTGCCTTTTTTTCAGATCTACGTATTTCCTACGATGACAGATTGTATAAATTTGATATAAACAGCAGCACAATAACATTTTCAATAAGCGCGATAGGTTACTAGTCATTCTGCCTGATGTTGAATAATATAAATAAAATACCGGGTATATGCCCGAATTATAAAAAGGAGCCCTGATGGACTCCTTTTATAAAATGTGCAACAAAATGGAACTGACCTTGTTTTAGGTCAGTTCTCTTTACTTATGCTGAAAATTAGCTACTTAGCCTGTGTGAGTGTTATTGCCGCTGTGTTCACAATTTCTTCCCATGTACATCCGCGTGACAGGTCAGTAATAGGCTGTGCGAATCCCTGGAGCATCGGGCCGTATGCAGATGCGCCGCCAAATCTCTGTACAAGCTTATATCCTATGTTTCCTGACTGGAGATCAGGGAATATAAGTGTGTTTGCGTGGCCGGGGACTTTTGAATTCGGCGCTTTCTGTTTTCCGACGCTTTCAACAAGCGCTGCGTCTGCCTGGAGTTCACCATCTATGATAAGGTTCGGGGCTTTTGCTTTTACAATTTCAAGCGCCTTGGTAACCTTGTCGACGTTCGCGTGTTTAGCTGATCCCTTTGTTGAGAAAGAGAGCATCGCAACGATAGGTTCAGTATCGAGGAATGTTCTGCATGACTGGGCTGACATAATTGCTATTTCAGCAAGTTCTTCAGCTGTCGGGTCTGGAATTGTCGCGCAGTCGCCGAAAATCATGAGGCCGTCTTTTCCCCATTTTTTGTCAGGAATGTCCATAACAAAGCATGAAGATGCTGATTTAACGCCCGGTGCTGTCCCTATGATGTTAAAACCTGCAACGAGTACTTTACCTGTTGCGTTCTCCGCGCCTGCAACCATTGCGTCGGCCACATTTTTCTTAACCATCATTGCTCCCCACCTGAGGTTGTCGAGCATTGATTTAGCGGCTTCCTCTTCGGTCATACCTTTATGTTTTCTCATTTCATAGAAAGCATTTGCAAACTCTGCTTTTTTGTCGGATGTCGCGGGATCGATCAACTGAAGGCCATCAAGTTTTACACCCTGTTCGGCTGCAACTTTAACGATTGCATCTTTATTACCAACAAGGTAAACTTCTGTAGCGATCTTTTCGTCAAGGATTGTTTTTGCAGCTTTAACTGTTCTTGGCTCTGTTCCTTCAGCGAGCACAAGTTTTTTACCGGCAGCTTTGGCTTTCACCTTCATGGATTCAACAAAATTACTCATAATTGTTTCTCCTGTTATAGTTTTTTTTATTTTTTCATAGACATACGGGCATTTACAATAAATTTATTTTGCTTTCTCATAAGCAACCTGGAGAAGATTTTTAGGTTTTCATAACCGGCAAAAATTTTATGTAATTGTAAACACACGTTAGATAAAAGCACTTACGATAATGAACACATTTAAGCTATATGTCAAGGATTTAATACATTCTATCTATTCAATGTTGTCGAATTTGATATTCCTATTGAGGCATATATTTCCCTTGTTGCCTTTGACTGATTCAGCGTATAAAAATGTATCCCTTTGACATCATTATCGATAAGTTCATGAACCTGCTGTGTCGCCCAGTGTATACCTACTTTTTCAACGTACCTGTCATCCTCTGCCCGCAAAAGAGCCCTCTGGAGTTTTGCGGGTATTCTTGTACCAAGCGCGAGTTCAGCCATCCTGTACATCCCCTTGATTGATGTTACAGGCATAATCCCCGCAATAATCGGGACTTTTATCCCCGCAATTTCGCATCTCTCTCTGAAGTCGTAAAAGTCCCTGTTGTCAAAAAAAAGCTGTGTGCAGATATAGTCCGCTCCGGCATCTACTTTTCTTTTAAGGTTATCCATTTCAATAATTCTGTTAGGAGTTTCCGGGTGACCTTCAGGGTAGCCGGCAACGCCAATCCCCATGCCGGGAAATTTTTTCTTTATAAATTCCACAAGCTCTGATGCGTAACTGAATCCACCTTCGGTTTTGACAAATTTTTCAGCACCTGCCGGAGGATCTCCCCGGAGGGCCATAATATTCATTATATTATTTTCCCTGTAGCGTGACAGGATTTCGTAAATCTCATCCTTTGTAGAGCCTACGCATGTAAGATGAGATACAACTGTGATATTTGTCTGGTTCTGAATTTTGACTATCAGGTCGTGAGTCAGGTCGCGGGAGGAGCCTCCAGCTCCATAAGTCACACTCACGTAAGCCGGTTTAAGCGGTACAAGGTCTGCTATTGTCTGGTAAAGATTCTCTGAAGCCTTCTCGCTTTTCGGAGGGAAGAACTCGAAGCTGCAGGATATCCTGTTTTTATCAAAAATTTCTTGAATATGCACTTTTTTATCCTTTGTAAGAATGTGTTATTTACTCTTTGGGTGAAAAGATATGTCAATAAATTAATTCCAGAGGTTAAAACGGCATTCCTTTTGTGGCTGAAAGAGTTATCCTGCGGTAATTATAAGGCTACCTGATTTTAAGAAAATATTTTCTCGACAGAAAAACGGATCGGGACGAAAAAGGAAATCAAAATTAAGGTGATTTCATGATTTTCTATAATAGGGCAGAGGTTTATAAGAGAAAAGTTGTTGCTGACGGTGGAGTCAGAAAATTCAGAAAAGGGGAGTTATCATATTCGTGCGGATATCCTTTACTCAGGCTTCGCGGCTCATACTATTCTATGGGGCTTCAGTATGGAGTACTGCTCAGGGATGAGATCGAAGGCCTTTACGGGAGAAACAATGGAAGAAAGGCTGAGGTAATGAAGGCATTGCCATGGTATATGCGTCCTGCCGGAGGTTTTATTATGGCGCTTGTAGCGGGGTATTCGGCTTTGCGGATTCCACGTAAATACAGGAGGGAGCTGCTCGCACTTTCAAGGGGGAGTGGCGTCCGGTTTATGGATATAGCAACAACCGCATTTGGTGGAGTCGTATTTGATGCAGCCTGTACTTCTGTTCTTGCCGGAGGGAAAAATGGTATAATACATGCCCAGAATCTTGATTTTGAACCGGCGTATCTCGGGACGTTTCCTGTTATTGTCGAGTACAATCATCCGGGCAAACTCCGTTACATGCAACTCGGTATTGCCGGAGTACCCGGAATTTTTCATGGGATGAATGAGAAGGGTATATCAGTCACAGTGAATTATGGAGATGGAACCTATAATAAGGATAATAATGGTCTTCCCATGGGATATAAACTCCGGGAGATACTTGAACGCGCTGAGAATCTTGACGATGTTCAGCGGATACTTCATGAAACAGGCCCTGATGAACTGGGATGGATAGTAACAGCAGCGAGCGCTTCTGAAAATTACGGCGCGGTTTTTGATATATTCAACGGGGAGATTATAAGGAGCGGTTTTTCCGGGGAAAGATGTAAATTCGTTCTTAACAATATATTCTCTCCTGAAAGAACCGGGAATTATGATCTTTCAAAAAAATATCTCAGGATAAGCAGGGGCGAGGGGCTCTACAACCTTGCAAGAGAAAAGAGGATACAGAAAATTACGGGTAAGAAGGGTATCCGTTCTGTTGATGATATGATAGATTTTCTGAGAGATTACGATTTTTACGGATATAAAAAATTCTGCGGTTCGATGAACGCAACCATTGTAAATGAGAGGACTCTTCACACAATTATTTTTGATCATTCCGAGGGTGTGGTTTACCTCTCTTCCGCGAAGGGGTACAGTTCTCTATCACGCATAGTAAGATATGATTTCAGGAAAGGTGAAATTTCCTCTTACAGGGACCCTGCCCCGGAGTTTGAATCTGAGGAGCTGAATACTTTTCTTGAGTGGTACTGCAGTTTCCAGGATGCTTCAATTATAGGGACTGTCACGGAGGGTATTTCCAGGAGGTTCAGGCTCGTGAAATTCAGGGAGCCTGATTTTTATCATGTTGTGCAAAAATCACGTTCTGCGTCATGCAGAAATCCCAGGGAGCTATGGTCTCTTTTCAGAATCTGGAAGAGGAGCAGCAGCGCGATTAATATTGATGATATACTTCTCTCCTGCGATATACTGATAAAAAAATATCCCGATTTAGCGATACTTCGTATAATCAGGGGTAATATAGAAAAGTCTCAAAAGAAAATATCTGATTCTATAAACACATTTGAAAGCGCTCTTCGCTGCGGGATAATTTCAGGCTATGATAAAATTCATATCTATAATGACCTTGTTAAACTCTGCCGTAAAAACGGGATGAAGGATAAAGCTTTAAAATACGCGGAATTAAACGTGGAGCTTATTGAATCACTCTCTGAAAAATTCTCCAGCGGCGATATAACCGGGAGAATTTTCCGGAGAATGAAGAGTTACCTTGATAGGCCTGATTAAAAAATCAGAAATTTTTTATTCCGGAAGTATTGAAGAATTCCAGGAGGCTCTTCATACTCTCGGCCTGGGCGCTGATTTCTTCAGCAGAAGATGCAATCTCCTCCGCCCCCGATGCCTGTTGCTGTGTCTGTTCATTTATCTGATCCATGGTCTTTGATATCTCAGTGTGAGTTATTGTCTGTTCTTGTGTTGATGTGGAGATATTATCAGACATCTCCATTACCTGCCTTGTTGCACTGGTAACCTCTTCGCCTGCCCTTGATTGTGTTTCAGTTGATTGGGCGATCTTCTGTACCAGCTCTTTTGTATTATTAATATAATTGATAATATTTTCAAGAGCTTTTGAAGTATCGTTTATATCCTGAATCCCCTGCTTCGCGGATTTTACCCCGTTGGATACAAGGGATGTTATGCTTTTTGCGGACTCTGCTGTCTGCTCTGCAAGTTTTCCTATTTCATCTGCAACAACCGCAAAGCCGCGGCCATGTTCACCGGCCCGTGCAGCCTCTATCGCCGCATTGAGCGCGAGGAGGTTAACCTGGTCGGATATATCGCTTATCAGTGACACCATCTCTGCAATTTTAAGTGAGTTCTGTTCTATGCTGTTCATACCTGTTATAGTATTCTGCATAAGTTCATTTCCTTTAACAGCTTCATTCGTTGTATCGTTGGCGACCTTCAGTGTTGTTACGGCATCATTGTTAACAGCTTTTATCAGGCCGGCCAGTTGTTCAATGAGCCTGTACGTGTTCTTCGCATGGTCTGACTGAGCCCTGGAACTGTCCGCAATAGAT
Organism: uncultured Leptospirales bacterium; assembly: GCA_964625825.1. Lineage (GTDB taxonomy): Bacteria > Spirochaetota > UBA4802 > UBA4802 > UBA5550 > UBA5550. The sequence goes on from CAZVFJ010000118.1 coordinate 5,231, forward strand.
TCATTGGAAGCTGAAATTTCTTCAAGTGAAGCGGTTGCCTCCTCAACGGCAGCAGCCTGTGACTGTGCACTGTCAGCAAGAGATGAACTTGTGGCAGAAAGTTCCTCTGCTGACGCGGCAAGCTGGTTTGATGAATTCAGGGCTGAGTCAACAACCTCACTTATTTTATCCTGAAATTTTTTCATATTTTTGATCATGTCACCGAACTCGTCAGGAAGGTAATTATTGCTTCTGGCGGTGAGATCTCCAGCCGCAAGTTGTTTGAATATTTTTATTGTGTTTCTGATTGGAGTGGAGAAACTTTTTCCAATTTTATAGAGTAGGATGAAAACAATTATATAGATAAAAAGTAGAGCTACTATAACTCTGATGACGATTGCGTTAATAGGCTTCATAAGAGCTTTCTCATAACTGGTAGATACAAGATAATGCCCTGTTGATTTCAGTTTAACTTTTCTTAGCATCAGGGGTTTGTCATTTATTACAAATTGATGAAAATCAGTGTCTGCGGATTTCAGAAATTCTTTTGTGATATCCATTCCATGGTCATCAAGAAGGTCTTTACCTAACACTTTGTCAAGAAGTCTCTCTTCAGGGTGATATATAATCCGGCCTTCGCTGTTTACAATACTAAACTTTGTTTCATCACTAATACTCACACTGTTTACTATAGACTCGATTGTTACAATACTTATGGAAACTCCAAGTCCTCCCCAGAGATTGCCGTTTATAATTTTCGGCACAAGGCATGCGATGACCCTGTTCCCTGTATCCTGGCTTGCAATGATATCAGACCATGATATATTCTTTTGTTTAAAAGCATTAATTACATAGTCCCGTTTTTTTAAATTAGGAGTGTTTCCTCTATTAGTAAAAGCTGTGCCATCATTTTTTACCAGGAAAAGTGTTTCTATATTTTTATCCTGCCTGTTTTCAAAGAGTTTTTTCGCGGATGAAATTGAGTCGCCCTGTGAAAGTATCTGGGGATTTATGAAATTTAGAGATGTATTCATTTCTATAAGAATTTTCTTAAAGGTGTCATCAATTTCGATTGCTGCTTTATCAGCCTGAGATATCAGGTTGGATTTATAGAATTCGATTGTTCTGTTAATATTAATGGAGTATATACTTACTGCAACAAAAAGAAGTGCGACAGTTAATAAACTTAATATCGGTGCCAGCAGTTTTTCAAAGATTGATAATGATCTCAGACCAACTGAGCTTGAAACCGGGTAGAGGATTATTTTAAAGCGATAATAGTGAAACATCGTCAAACTCAAAGAGAGGAGCAGCTCAATTATAATAAAGAAAATAACCTGATATGGTGTTACCAGTATTCTTAGATAGTAACCGGCTATTGTAACAATAATTGAACCGGTAATAAGGGGAGCAGCAAACAGAATTGAAACAAGGGAGGGGAGTCTCTTCGTGAATTGAATTGCTTCTTCAGTATCACTTCTTTCATCAATCAGCTTCTGGAGTTTACTTGCAATATTATTATATATAAACAGAATTATACATAAAGCTGGTATTGTAAATACTACCATGACTTTTGCAGAAGCAAGTATACCTGACAGCTCCATACTCATGACAAGCAGCAAAGTTAAGATTACCGGGTATGCAATATTGCATAAAATAAAGTTCAGCATCAGCTGTTTTTTTATTTGAGTTAAGTCATTCTGGTGCATTTTTACCCCACATTATAAATAGATCATATCTATAAAAAAATTATTTTTCTTTAAAAGTAAAGGTTGAGATTAAATTAAGGAATTTTAGAAAAAAATTTAATATTTAATCACTTTGAATAGAAAAATATATAATTAAGAATTAGTATTTTATAAAAATAATATATTGTTTTGATTTCAACAATATTTTCTGTGAGAACAGATATAGGTGTGTATTAAAAATATTAAACCATTTTTTTGAAAATGGGTAATCTTAAAAAAATTTATTGAAAAAATATACCAAGTATACTAAATAGTATATATTGGTATACTAAAATGAAAACAAAAAATAAAGCTCTTGAAGAGAGAGTATTTAAATATGCAGAAATCTTCATATCCCGTAACGGAATTAAGGGATGGAATATGAATGATCTTGCGTCAGCTTCAGGGATCACAAAAAGGACTCTATATAAAATTATTGAATCAAAAGAACAGCTTGTCAGTGAAGTCCTTTTTAAGAATATCTATGAAATCAGGGATAAGATTTTTGAAATAATTCAGTCCGGGGCTCCTTTTTTAAACACGCTTGACCGGCTGGTTCTGAATATAACTGAACTTCTGAAAAATAATTTTATCAGCAGGTACAGTGATATTCTGAATGAATATCCTCAACTTGAAAATGAAATCGTTAAAGAAAATGAAATTTTTTTCAGCCAGTTAAGGGATTTTTTAAATACCGGTATTTCTGAAGGATATCTGAACAGCGAATTGACTCCTGACTTCATCTACAGTACTTTCCTCGCAGTATTA
>CAZVFJ010000118.1:7714-9896 GCA_964625825.1 uncultured Leptospirales bacterium
TCAAGAAGTTTTTCTGAACAGCATAAAGATGGACATTTTATTAAATACAGTAAATCGCAGGATGAAGCGGCTGACAATATTGGCAGGGCGTTACATTGCCTTTATCGGGGGAGTATAAATTACGAAGTAAAATAAAATCTTTAAATTTCCTGTAATTTAATTAGTATGAGAGGACACTATGTATAAGAAATTGCTTCACCGCTTTTCTATAATCTACAGGAGGCCGAAAACTTTAGCGCTTTGCGGTATTGCCATAACAGCGCTCTTTGCGGCAGCTATACCATTCATTCAATTCGATAATGATATAAAAAATTTTCTTGCGCTGGATCATCCTCACAGGGTTTCAAACGACAAGCTTGATGAAGTATTCGGATCAAGTGAAATAATTCTTATTGGTATTGAATCAGATAACGCTTACTCAAAAGAAACAATTGAATATATCAGGTGGCTGCAGGGCGGGATTGAAAAGCTGAACTGGAGTTATCCCGCAAAGAGCATATCCGGCGAGCTTAATCTCACAGTTGATGAAGCTGCCACGCTTATTGATGCCATAAACCTTTACGAGATCCAGGGTAAAGATGTTTTAAAGTCTCTCCTTGAAAACCCGGAGAGGATGAATTCTGAACTCTTCTGGGATATCGGTTTTTCTAAAAAGATAGCAAAGAAAGTCAAAAAATCATCTATTGAAAGATTACTTCAACTCTACAAATTCCCCGTTGATGAGATAAAGTCCGTTGTTAATACAGATTTTATCCGAGGGGAGGGTGACCGGTTTATTGTTGAGAAGTTAATCGATCCGGAGATGATTGACGACAGCTCGCTTGATGCGATGCGTAAAAAAGTCAAGAGCTGGCCGCTTTATGATAAACTTCTCTATTCAAGCAATGACAGGCTTACTGTTGTTTCGGTACAGATGAATCATATAGATATAAATCTGCGCAAACAGTTTAATATCGAAATTGAGAAGTTAATCAGGGATAATCCTAAGGGAAACCTGAAGATCCATCTGGCGGGTGAACCGGTCGGAACAGACAGGGTCAGCAGCTCAATGGGTGATGACCTGAAACGTCTCCTCCCTTTTGTACTGCTGGTGATGATTACAATACTGTTTGTTATTTTTCACAGTTATGAGGGTGTTGTTTTTCCCATGATAGCCATGATATTTTCTGTTATATGGACCCTGGGTACAATGTCTGTTTTTCAAGTCCCAATGAGTATGGTGAGCATTACTGTGCCGACTGTTTTAACAGCCGTAGCGAGTGCTTACGGGATTCACTTTATGACGCATTACTTTATGAGCCATGAAAGTTCAAGATATGAGTCCTCAATGGATAGTATGAGGATGAGCGGACTCGCGATAATCATGGCTGCAATTACCACTGTTGCTGGTTTTGGTTCTCTTGCTACATCTGACATGACTCATATAAGGAATTACGGGATTATTACCGCGATAGGTGTATTTTATTCACTTGTTATTACAGTTACACTTATACCTGCTTTTCTGCTTCTTAAAAAAAGTGTAAAACCTGAAGTGGCTTTTGTTGAGAAAGAGACAAGTTCTTCAGATTTGAGTTCCAGATTCCTGGCTTTTATCAGAATACGCATAGGGAAGTATCCGGTTTCAGTCATTGCCGCGGGTGTAATAATTGTCGTTATTTCAGTTGCGGGGATGATGTCGGTTCAGGTGAGTATGAATACAATGGATTTTTTTCAGGAGGGGTCTGATATTAAAAACGCGGATGAAAAGCTTAATGCACTGCTTTCCGGAACACAGCTCCTCAATATAAATATTGAAAGTATAGATGGAAATGAGGTAATCACACCTGAAATTCTCGGTAAAGTGGAAAATTTTCAGAAGGAATTGAGAGTAAAATATCCCCTTGTCGGTAAAACCGTTTCTGTGAATGATTTTCTCAAGAAGATGAATCAGGAGATGCATAGTGGGAATGCCGCATTCCATCGTCTTCCTGAAACAACTCAAATGTCAAAGGAGTACCTTCTCCTTTACTCCGGAGATATTGATCATATAATCTCTAAAAAGATGGATAAACTCCGTATCCATATAAGTATAAGAAGAGGTACAATGGCCCAGCTCACTGAAATTAGAAATTTCGCCCTGGCAAGTTTTGACCCTGCGTTCAGGGAACAGAATAAAGTCACAGTTGAGCCTGGCGGATTTCTC
>CAZVFJ010000119.1:0-9755 GCA_964625825.1 uncultured Leptospirales bacterium
AATTCTTTTCATCGATGAGCTTCATACTCTTATAGGCGCGGGAGCTGCTGAAGGGGGAATGGATGCGTCCAACATGCTGAAGCCCGCTCTGGCACGCGGTGATATGCGGACCATCGGCGCCACAACTCTTAACGAATATCAGAAATATATTGAAAAGGACAAGGCACTTGAGAGGAGATTCCAGCCTGTTTATACTTCGGAACCATCGGTTGAGGATACGATCGCTATACTTCGCGGCTTGAAAGAAAAGTACGAGGTTCACCATGGTGTGAGGATATCCGATTCAGCCTGCGTTGCTGCCGCGGTACTCTCCGACAGATATATAACCGCGCGCTTTCTCCCTGACAAGGCGATTGATCTTGTGGATGAGGCTGCGTCTATCATCAAAATGGAGATCGACTCCATGCCGATTGAAATTGATGAGATTGAGAGGCGTATAAGGCAGCTGATGATCGAGAGTGAGGCTCTGAAAAAAGAGAAGGATAAGGCTTCGAAGGAGAGGCTTGAAAAGATCATGAAGGAGCTTGCCGATCTGAATGAACACAAGAGTGTCTTGGTCGCCCAGTGGCAGCAGGAGAAGGAGATTATAAAAAAGATCAGTAATGTTAAGGAGGCCATAGAACAGTACCGCGCGGAGGAACAGAGGGCTGAACGCGAGGGGAATCTGAATCGTGTTGCGGAGATAAGATACGGGAAAATCGTTGAGCTTGAGAAACAGATTGAAGAGCTGAATAAAAGCGCGCGTGAAATTCAGGGTGAAACATCTCTTCTGAAGGAGGAGGTAACAGACCAGGAGATTGCAGCAGTTGTATCAAGATGGACCGGAATTCCTGTAACACGTATGCTCGAAGGCGAGAAGGAGAAACTTCTGCATATGGAGGAACTTCTTGAAAGACGAGTCATCGGGCAGCAGAGGGCTATTGCGGCTATTTCAAACGCTGTGAGGCGATCGCGTTCAGGTATCCAGGAGCCCGACAGGCCAATGGGCACATTCATCTTTCTCGGGCCGACAGGAGTTGGTAAGACCGAGACAGCAAAGGCTGTTGCGGAGTTTTTATTCAATGACGAAAAGGCAATTGTGCGTATTGATATGTCGGAATATATGGAAAAACACGCTGTTGCGCGACTCATCGGAGCTCCTCCCGGATACGTCGGATATGAGGAGGGTGGACAGCTTACCGAAGCAGTGCGCCGCAGGCCGTATAGTGTAATTCTCTTTGATGAGATTGAGAAAGCCCATCACGATGTTTTCAACATTTTTCTTCAGATTCTAGATGAGGGGAGACTTACGGATTCAAAAGGACGTGTTGTTGATTTCAAGAATACTCTCATTATCATGACGTCGAACATAGGGACTTCTTATATAAGCGATCAGTCCATACCTGAAACTGACAGGTTCGCCGGAGTAGAACAGGAACTGAAGATGTATTTCAAACCCGAGTTCATTAACAGGATCGATGAGATGATAATCTTCAATCCTCTTACAAAAGAGAACATCGCGGCTATCGTGAAAAATCAACTTGCAGATGTGGCTGTACGCCTGAAGGAGCGCGGTATATCTCTCGAGATGACTCAACGCTTCCTCGACTTCCTTGTGAAGGAGGGGTATGATCCACAGTTCGGTGCTCGTCCACTGAAAAGAGCGATTCAGGCTCATATACTTAATCCTCTCTCTATGAAGCTCCTATCCGGGGATATAATGGAGAGTGGAACACTCAGGGTGGATATCAAAAATGGTGAAGTTGTAATAGGATAACTTCCGGAGGGCTCTGACCCTATATACTGTATAATTTTTTAAAAGGAGACTTTCTTTGGGAGCCTCCTTTTTTTTGGTGCGCCCGGAAGTGGAATTTATAAAATAAAGAACTCTTAAATCTGCTCCAACCTTTTTATCTATGCTCTGACCCCCGGTTCCGGTACTTAACGAATACATGGATGTAAAAAGTTCTTGCTTAAAGATCTGCATAAGGCTATATTAAGATATCTGATTTTACTGGAGATTGAAAATAATGAGAAAATTTTATATATTGCAGCTTGTTGCTTTTATATTTTTTGCGTCAATATCAGTTACATTTGCAGCAATGACGGTTGATGTAAATTTTAGTGATACAAATTTACAGGCAGCGTTAGGTGGAGATTATGCAGGTGGTGGAGTTGTAGCAACAGAAATTTATAATGAAATTTCTCATTATTCAAATGTTCCGGATCTTGCACGCGGTTTTGGGAATGCCAACACTTATGCGTCACATGCGTCTACACTTAGAGGGTATCAGGGATATGAACTTTTTGCAATTTCTGTTGGTTCCATGGTTGCGATCCAGGCTCCAAGTGATGACCCTCAATTTTATAGTGATCTTCAGGATGAAATTGACGAGGGTGATGTTTATGCTGGAGTTGGCTTGACACCGGTTGTTGTTCAGGCGGGGATGAATCTCGGATTTTTACTCAATGGCCTTTATGTTTCATTTGTGTTCGGCAAGCTTCATACAAATATTGATCAGGGGGATTTTAGTATTGATCATAATGCAAATCTGATAGGTGGACATGTAAGTTATGCTGTTTTTTCAGAGAAATCTATTCTGGCCAGATCGCTTTTGTGGAGGGGGTTAACAGTTCAGACAGGTTTTATTCATACAGATAATAAATTAGAGTTTTATAATAAGCTTGATAAATCAACTTATACTAATAGCGATTTAGGACCTACATTAAGTTATGATGTTGACCCTTCGGTTAACTTTGAAATTGAAACAACAGGGACTGTAATACCAGTTGAGCTTTATACATCGATCCGTCTGTTATGGTTTCTGAATATTGGTGTTGGCGGAGGATTTGATTATGTATTCTCCAGTAGAACCGATTTTGGGCTTTCAAGTGCCGGTGATGTTATTATAACGGATGATGGAGGTACTTCAAGCGGATATGTTGGTGAAACTGGTACTGTAACTATTGATGCCGATACTTCCGGTATAAAATCAGATAAATATAGACCAAAAATGCTGGCAAATTTTGGTTTTAGTGTAGGTCCTCTATTTATAGATATACCGATGTCATATTATCTTGATAATGGTTACGCACTTGGCCTTACAGCAGGATTTGCCTGGTAGCCACAAATATATATGGCTCTGACCCTGGAGCTGTTATTTATTTTAATTTTGATAATCCGGTACTTTTTGTCCTGAATACATATAAAATCTTGACATTTTTTTCGTCATTTGAAATAGGTTGACTGCCTTGGAAATCATGAATTTTAGCACTTTGTTTAAAATTTTTATTATCCATGGATAATAATTCTCTCATCAGGAGGAAAAAATGGCATATAAAATTGATAAAGATGTATGTACAAATTGCGGTGCATGCGCTGCTGAATGTCCAGTGGAAGCTATACATGAAAAGGGTGATGTTCATCAGATAGATCCCGATGTATGCATTGATTGCGGTACATGCGAAAGTGTATGCCCGGCTGATGCTATTTCAGCAGGCTGAAAAATCTGACTCAAAAAAGCAAAAAAATCCGGCAAGTGCCGGATTTTTTTGCTTTCCCCTTTTTCTGAACTCTTTGACTCCCGGCTTTTAAGACTGACAATGTTTTTTGCTACAGTAACAGGACAGCATAAATGAAAGGGTAAACCAGATCTCTGACAATAAAGACTTGAATATATTAATGGTCTGTTGAATGATTAGTATAAAAAATAGATTAGAAAAAAAACGGATTTTATGATTTCATGGTAAATTTTATTTAAAAAGATTTTACTTTAACCGTAAGACTATAAAGACAGGAGAAGCGGATGTCGGCAAGTTCAGCACTGGTTATATTTTTAATTTTAATTGCGATAATAATATTATTAACAGGAATATATAAAATTAATGCAGCAGCAGTAATGATTGGAGCAACATTTTTATTTGGTTTTTTGAGTGGAATGCCCCTTCATGATGTACTCTCGGCAATAAAGAACGGATTTGGCTCAACTGCCGGTTATATCGGAGTTGTTATCATTGAAGGTATGATGATGGGCGTTATCCTTGAGAAGACCGGCGCCCTTTCTGCAATTACCGGTGCTTTTCTGAAAAAAAACGGTAAAAATAAAACGGTTCTTTCAATGAGTCTCGCGGGTTATGCTTTATCTGTACCGGTATCATGTGATTCGGGATTTATTTTTTTAGCACCGGCTGCTGAATCAATGGCCGCTGCTTCCGGAAAGTCTCTTGCGGCAGTATCTGTAGCTATGGCAACAGGGCTCTATGTAACGCACTCCCTTGTCCCGCCAACACCTGGCCCATTAAGCGCAATTGGAATACTCAATGCGGGAGCTTTGCAGGTCTTTTTTCTCGGTTTGCTGGTTTCAATCCCCGGATTAATCTCGGGGTATCTCTGGGTTATAAAATTTGGAGGAGGGCTTGAGTCTATTTACTCTTATAATGAAATATACGAAAAACGCGCACGCCCTTATCTTGAAGAACCATCACTGATTGAAGCGATAATACCTCTTCTAGTTACTCTTATATTAATGATATTAAGGTCTATTGCAGTTATTCCTGTCCGCCCTTTTGGCAGTGGGGCTTTTGCGAAGTTTACTATATTTGCCGGAGATCCTGTTTTTGCCTTTTTTGCGGGTATAATCTGTTCGTTGATTCTTGTAAAAAGAGGATTCTTCAGGGATGCTACAGGTACATGGCTCTCCGAAGGTTTAAACAGGGCTGCGCCGGTTCTTATACTTGCGGCAGCTGGAGGGGCACTTGGATCTGTGATAAAGGGATCTGCACTGACTAATTCAATTATTACAGTAATGTGTTCATGGAAAATCGGTATTCTTCTGCCGTTTTTTATTGCAGCCGCGCTGAAAACCACTACAGGGTCAACAACAATGTCGATAATAACAGCATCATCGGTTATATCTCCACTTGTCGGAGGGCTTGGCATACATCCTGCACTTGCTGTACTTGCAGTGGGCTCCGGTTCGATGCTTATTTCACATGTGAATGATCCATTTTTCTGGATGGTGTCAAAAATCAGCGGAATGGATGAGTCCTTAACGCTCAGGACCTTTACTCCTGCCGCAGCCATAGCCGGATTAGTATCATTTATATTTATTGCATTGCTCTCATTTATTATGTAATATTTTTTAAAGAGGGCGTAATAAAACAGCAATAAATTTATATTGTGTTCTACAAAAAGAGTTTGAAATTATTAATAGAGTTTTATTATATGATAAAAAAGTAATATAGAATATGCTAAAAATAAAAAAAATCATTTATGCAATACCTCTTATATTTATTCTTGGAATATTTATAAAAGTTTCTGCTGATGGAGATCAGGGACTCATTCAGGCCACAGTTGCGGGCGATGTGAGAACAATTGATATTCTGATTACAAAAGGTGCTGATATAAATAAAAGGGGGAGAGATGGGATGACTCCTCTTGCCATTGCTGTGATAAGCAGAAGAGTTAAATCTGTAAATCTTCTTATCCAGAGAGGGGCAAATCCAAACCTGAAGGATAATATGGGGATGACACCTCTTATGCAGGCTGCTGACGACGGGGATCTCGGAATTGTTGAACTCCTTATAAGGGGCGGGGCAGATGTTAACAGTGTTAATGTCTCCGGGCTTACCGCACTTATGTTCGCTGCAGAGAACGGGAAGATAGATGTAGTCAGGTATCTCGTCTCTGAGGGTGCAGACATTAATATAAAATGTATATCCGGTTTTACAGCAGCAGATTTCTCCAGGGAAAAAAAGCATATCGAAGTATATAAATATCTGACTCAATTAAATTAGTAAAGACAGGACTCTCTCTTTTAAAGTAGTTTATCCGAATATTAATCCGGCATTATTCCTCTTTTATCTTTTTTATATCCGCTTTAAGTTTGACAAATCTTTAATAATTTGTTTATATAAAAGAACGTTTTGCGTTATTTGATATTGAAAGAATTGTGTAAATTTATTTTTATACCAGATGAGGTTGTTATGGTGCGAAATGCTTTTAACGCGCAAAATTCCAGTCCGGTTGGGCCATATTCTCATGTTTCTGAGGCTGAAGGTCTTCTTTTCTTTTCAGGTCAGATCGGAGTTGACCCCGAAACCGGGAAGTTTTCACCTGGCGGTATATCATCCGAGACAGAACAGTGCTTTAAAAATATTAAAACTGTGCTTGAGTCAGCGGGACTAACAGAGGATAATATTGTAAAAGTTACAGTTTTTCTTACAGATATGGGGAGCTTCGCGGAGATGAACAGCATATATGAAAAATTTTTTTCAAAACCATATCCTGCGAGAAGTACTATAGGAGTTGCCTCTCTCCCTCTCGGTGCCAGGGTAGAGATTGAAGTCATTGCACGTAAATAAAACTTCTTGCTTTTTTACGGTGTGTAATTATAAAATTTTAACGGTTTTATGTTTCCCTATCTGACTGATGATCATTACAAACCGGGGACATCTGACGGGATTATTTACCCGTAATTTTCTGATGGTGGCGATAAAAAAATATGACGGACAGGCTTTTTTTATGGCTCCTTATATATCTGCAGATATCAGTATTTGCTCATATACTCTTTATTGTATCATATATTTCTGAAAAGAGCGGAGCAAGCTTTAAAGGATTTCTTTTCACAACTCTCACAAACTTCATTATAGGGATTTCGATTCTTATTCTTATGGTGAAAGATGCCGATGTGGTACGACGGTTTACTCACGGACCGGTTCTATTCATAGAATCCGGGCTCGTGTTTGTGCTTCTGATATTTCTTAAAATAATGATTACAATAAGAATTTACAAAAGGATAAAGGCTCCCGGTAGTTATGATATTACTTTTTTCGGTAAGCGGGTTTACAAGAAGAATGTAGTTAAAAAGGGTGAACTGGCAGCATACTTTCTCACGCTACCCTTTACTCTCATAAGCGGAGCGTATTTTCTGGTTAATTTATTCGGCGGGTAAAATTGTATTACCAGAACCATTGAATTTTTTTACAAGCATCACATGGTTGCCTTTTTTATTGTAAATAATTTCATCGAATGCATTTTTTGTCATTGTTATTCCTCTGCCATGGGCAAGAAATGATTCATTTGGATCTTTTGATGTGTCATTCATGTAACTTTCAAAATTAAAACCTGCTCCATCGTCAGATATAATATATATCACTTTCTCCCTGGAAACTGAATACTCAATAGTGACCTTTTTATTTATATTTTGAGGTTCAAGCTGTCTGGATCTGAGCAATTCAAAGTAACGGTCTTCAATCAGTGATTCAGTCTTTTCTTCAAATGAAATATTCAGGTTGCCATGTTCAATGGCATTTATAATTATCTCTCTGAGAGCAATTTGTGTCATTTTTATATCTGAGGATTCCATAAATTTTTTTAGATTTCTTGTAATCCTGTGTGTTATCTCGTCAGCAGTTATAAGATAGTTCCCTATGACAAACCTCTGTTTTTCATATTCAAAATATCGCATGAGGGAGTCGTCACCTATATTGAATGCCTTACCCATGATTTCATTTTTCCCTTCGATATTTACATATTCGAGCTGAACATTCATCTCCTTGGGTTCAGTAATTATTGATGAAATAAATTGAGCCCTGAACTGTGCCGGCTTCTTTGTCTTGAGAAATTCATCAAGTTTTTCCTCAACAAGAAGCTTTGTAATATGAGGCTCTCTTTCATTTTCATAAAGGAGCTTTTTGAAAGGAAGTCCCTGTATTTTTTTAGGGTCGAGTTTAAGCTCCGTGGCTATTGCGTAATTTGCCGAGATAAAATTCAGGTTATCATCAAGGGAGAATATTATATCGCTCGATCCTTCAACAAGAAGCCTGTATTTTTCTTCAGATAATGATAATTGCCTGTGCGCTTCTTCGATCTTCCTGTTTGAACTATTTAGGTTGTCTACAAGAATCTGTTGGCTTGTTATCACCTCCTGCTGCGCATCCTCCTTCTCTTTTTTCATTATATTTATCCTGTCCGCGAGGGCTATTGAGAGCAGGACCATTTCAAAGCCTGAACCAATCTGAAGCCCGTGTTCGGTGAGAACGTTATGCGGTATGATACCCATGACGCGAAGAGTCGAAAGTATCACTCCGATAAAAAAAGTAATCCATCCAATGAGGTAAAACCTTGCAGCACGGTTACCTCTTATTAAACTTAAAGAAGCTGCGGGGAGAGCTATTAATATCATTGCCAGTGGAAGAACCTGCCCGGCGATAATTGTTAAGTAATATGGTACTATAAAGGATGATGCAGCGAGCAGGATGCCTATGGCCATAAGAGCTGCCATTAGTTTGTTAAATAAAGGGGTATATTTAGGCATATCGAGAAATTTTATAGAAAATAAAGCCGCAAGAAAACAGCTCATACCAATAAAAAAGGGATTGGCATGTATCCCCCACCAGGTAGAATCAGGCCACAAGTATTGAACTGCAAGCCCGTTCATGGACATCTGGAATAATCCGAAAAAAGAAATATAGAGTATATAGCTCAGATAATTTCTGTCGCGCGTGAATATGAAAAGGGAGAAGTTATAGAGGACCATAACAAGTATAATTCCGTAGTATATGCCAAAAAGAAAGTTCTCCTTCTGCATCTTCTCTGTAAATGTCATGGTATCCCAAAGAGTTATAGGAAATATCATTCCATCATCTGTTTTGATCCTCACATAGAAAATGAACTTATCCCCTGCCGGTATGTTCACCGGGAAGATAAAATTGCGGTGTTTGATTTCCCGGTTAAGAAAAGAAAAATTACGGCCGGCAGTATCCCGTTGCAGAAGATCTAATGTCCCTGCCTGATTTTTTCGAAATATGTATAAATCTATCATGTCAAGGAGTGGAAATCCTATTTCAATATATCGGTTAATATCTGAATCAGATCCGTTTATGACAGAGAATCTAACCCAGTAGACAGACTTGGTGAAACCGAAGTTTGGAATCTCTGCTGTTACCGGCCTGAACTGCCGGCTATAATCTTCAGAAATTACTGAATAGGGGGTAAGCCTGCCTTCCGGGTCTTCCAGGGTTTCACACATATGGCCTATTGAAAGAGCTTTAATCGAATTATCAATGGCAGGGGAGTTGAGAGAGTATCCGTGAACTGCCGGGAGGAACAGTATGCAGAGAGTAAAAGCAGTTACATACAGAAATTTCCCCTTAAAAAAATGTCGTCTAATTTTATTATTCATCGATGATTCCGGTTTTGTCGAACTAATAAAATATATGATTCTTCTGAAAATTTGTAAAGAAAATTTTACGACAGTATTTATATCTCTTATTTTACAGTTTCTATCAGAGAGAGTGTAAGTCTTGTCCCCGCTATGAGGTCTTTGATAAGAATAAACTCTGAGGTGCTATGTATATTCTGCATTCCGCAGGCGAGGTTTATTGCTTTCACTTTTGAATCGTTAATTATATTGGTGTCGCTTCCTCCCCCCATTGAGACAAATTGAGGTTTTAACCCTATTTTGCCCATAGCTTCAGCTGTCAGAAGAGATATCTCTTCATCAGGGGAAATTATAAACCCGGCGTATTCAAGGGTCCTTTCAATAGAATTTTTTGCCCTGTGCTTAACGCAGACTCTTTTTACAACTTCCCGGACTTCTTTTTCAAGCGCGAGCAACTTTTTTTTATCAATTGATCTTACTTCAAGCTCACATTGAGCTTCCTCTGCAACAATATTGGTTGCCCTTCCGCCCGAGATAATTCCAACATTAAGAGTTGTCTCTTCATCAATTCTTCCTGACTTTCCAGGAGTTGTACGGCTTCGGCCAATTCCT
>CAZVFJ010000120.1:0-9665 GCA_964625825.1 uncultured Leptospirales bacterium
AACAGCCTGATAAATCTCGGGCTCTACAAAGACTCAGACCAGGCACTTAAAGAGCTGGGGTACGACCTTGAAGAACTTCGTGAATCAGAATGGGATGCCGGGCTCGGCAATGGCGGGCTTGGGAGGCTTGCAGCCTGCTTCATGGATTCACTGGCTACACTGGGGCTTCCTTCAGCAGGTTACGGAATCCGCTATGAATACGGTATTTTCTTTCAGAGCATAAGGGACGGTTACCAGGTTGAAACACCTGACAACTGGCTAAGGCTCGGCAATATATGGGAGTTCCCCAGGCCGGAGTTTTTATATAACGTAAAGTTTTATGGACATGTTGAGCAGTCCTGTGACAACGCGGGGAAATTGAAATACCGGTGGGTGGATACAGAGGAGATTATGGCAATGGCATATGATACTCCTGTACCCGGCTACAGGAACAATACTGTTAACAACCTGAGGTTATGGTCTGCAAAGGCTTCCCGTGAATTTGACCTGAACTATTTCAATGACGGAGACTATATAAAGGCTGTGTCAGAGAAATCTGTTTCAGAGAATATCACAAAAGTACTCTATCCCAATGATAATGTTTTTGAAGGTAAGGAGCTCCGCCTTAAACAGGAGTATTTTTTTGTATCAGCAACAATGCAGGATATAATCAGGAGATATAAAAAGACTCATGCCGGATTCACCGAATTTCCGGATATGGTTGCCATACAGCTTAATGACACACACCCTTCAATTGCAATTCCCGAGCTGATGAGGATGCTTATGGATGAGGAGGGGCTGGGCTGGGATGAGGCCTGGGATGTCACTGTTAAAACTTTCGGGTACACCAACCATACAATACTGCCTGAAGCACTTGAACGCTGGCCCGTGAGCCTTATGCAGAAAGTACTGCCACGGCATATGATGATAATCTATGAGATAAACAGGCGTTTTATTGAAAAGCTGAATTTTTTGTATCCGGGCAATAACAGCATGGTAAGCAAGCTTTCAATTATTGAAGAGGGTGCGGAGAAAAAAGTGAGGATGGCGAATCTCGCGATAATCGGGAGCCATTCGATAAATGGAGTTGCCGCTCTTCACTCTGAGATACTGAAAAATTATGTATTTAATGATTTTTATAAACTCTGGCCTGATAAGTTTAACAACAAGACAAATGGCATAACACAGAGAAGGTGGCTGAAGCTTTGCAACCCCCGTCTTTCATCTCTCATTACGGGAGCAATCGGGGATGAATGGATTACTGATCTCTACCAGATGAAGAGGCTAAAGGCATTTGCCGAAAATGAGGATTTTCAGAAGCAGTGGCTTGATGTTAAGAGGGCTAACAAGGAGTTCCTGGCAAAGTATATAATGAGTCGAAACGGAATTGCGGTTAACCTCGATTCAATTTTTGACATACAGGTAAAAAGACTGCATGAGTATAAAAGGCAGCTCCTTAATGCTCTACATGTGATTACAATGTATAACAGGATTAAGGATAATCCCCAGGGTAATTTTGTGCCGCGTACCGTAGTCTTCGCAGGGAAGGCCGCTCCGGGTTACTACCTGGCCAAGCTTATCATAAAACTTATTAATTCGGTGGCAGAAATTGTTAACAGTGATCCTCAGGTAAGAGATAAACTCAAGGTCCTGTTTCTCAGAAATTATGCTGTTTCAAATGCTGAGAAGATTATACCCGCGGCAGACCTTTCTGAACAGATATCAACAGCCGGAACGGAGGCGTCCGGTACAGGGAACATGAAGTTTGCCCTTAACGGCGCGCTCACAATCGGAACCCTTGACGGGGCCAATGTAGAGATAAGGGAGGAGGTGGGTGATGAGAATATTTTTATTTTCGGACTCGATGCTGATGGAGTCGCAAACCTTAAAAAATCGGGATACAACCCTTTCTACTACTACAACAATAATCCGGAGCTTGCAAGGGTAATAAACCAGATCCAGACCGGGTTCTTTTCAAAAAGTCAGCCCGATCTGTTCAGGCCCATAGTCGATTCTCTTCTCTACCAGGGGGATACCTATATGCTCTTTGCGGACTACGACCCATACCTGAAGTGTCAGGAAAAGGTGAGTGAAGCCTTTATTGACAGGAAGCGCTGGGCAAAGATGTCGATCCTGAATACTGCGGGGATGGGGAAGTTTTCAACAGACAGAACTATCGCGGAGTATGCAAGGGATATCTGGAATGTTAAACCCGTACATGTAAAGGGGCCCGGTGAATAACCGGGTACCTTTACCTTCAAATTTCTTCCATGGTAATACTAATGCAGTCTCTTTATCCTCATATTCCTGTATTTTTTACTAAACATTTGTTGACTATTTATTCCCTTTGATTATATTTGGATAAAGGAGCAGGGGAAAGTCTGACGAAGAATGCAGGAGCTCTTAGGGGGTCACTTCTACCCACTTCTTTTAACGGACAATAAAATCGGCTGAGCCCCCGGCGGAATGAACTTTTTCCCCTGGGAAATGCTTACCCGCCGCCCCCTGAGGGGGCTATTTAACTCATTCTATACTTTTTTTGACTTATTTATATTATTTTAGCATTTAAAAAAGTGTAATTATAAACAGTAATTTATAAAGTCCCCTTTTGGGGGATTTAGGGGGCCTATGGAAGCCGGAATAAATTTATTCAGCACGCAAAGAATAAATGTGGGTAGGAGTGAGGCTCTTAGGGGGGATCCCGTTAAAAAATTGTTTTGATAGCAGTCTCCAGGAGGGTTGCATGACGCCTGAATTTTATAGAAATGTTTCGGTTAGAGGGATGGAGTTCCCGCTATTTGTGGTGCGGGTTGCTGCGGGGTTCCCGTCTCCTGCTGATGACTACATAGAAAATACCCTTGACCTTAATGATTTCCTCATAGAACACCCTGCTGCCACATTTTTTGTCAGAGTAACAGGTGATTCCATGACAGGCGCGGGAATAAACTCCGGTGACATACTGATTGTAGACAGGGCTCTGACCCCCAGGAGCGGGAGTGTTGTTGTTGCTATCCTTAACGGCGAGTTTACTGTAAAAAGGCTCTCCCGCCTGAACGGAAAGATCTTTCTCCTTCCTGAAAACCCGGCATATGAGCCGATTGAAATAACCGATGGCGCTGAGTTTGAGGTATGGGGAGTAGTTGCGCACGTTATCCATACCGTGAGGTGACTATGAAAAACTGCATCGCCATCGTCGACTGCAACAATTTCTACGCATCATGCGAGAGGCTCTTCAACCCTGCCATAAAAAAGAGGCCGGTAATCGTGCTCTCTAACAACGACGGCTGCATAGTCGCCCGTTCCGAGGAGGCGAAGGCGATCGGGCTCCCCTTTGCCTCTCCTTATTTTAAGGTGAAGGCACTTGCGGATAAACACAAAACAGCAGTTTTTTCATCAAACTATACACTCTATGCCGATATATCGCGCAGGGTGATGCAGGTACTTTCCACGTTTTCTCCTGAGATGGAGATATATTCAATTGATGAGGCGTTTCTTTCTCTTGAGGGGATGAACTGTGACCTTAATGAATACGGCAAACTCATAAAGGAGACTGTGTATCAATGGACAGGTATCCCCGTGTCCGTGGGTATAGCTCCTACAAAGACCCTTGCGAAGTGCTCCAGCCATCTTGCCAAAAAGGATCGCTCCCTGTCCGGCGGAGTCCTCGACCTTACCTGTTGTGACAGGCTCCCATTCCTTGAAAGGGTAGATATAGGCAATGTCTGGGGCATAGGCCCCGCTTACGCTGCGAAGCTCCGGGAAAGAGGAGTGTATACTGCTGCCGACTTCATCATGTTAGACGAAAAGTGGGTAAAGAGCAATATGACAATCATGGGGCTCCGCACTCTCCTTGAACTTAAAGGCAGGCCGTGCATAAGCTTTGAAGATGCCCCGCCTCCTAAGAAGGGAATCGTGACGTCAAAGTCATTCGGCAGGCCGGTTGAATCGCAGGATGAGCTTGAACAGGCTGTTTCTTTATACGCGGCGGGATGCGCGGAGAAGTTACGGCGCCAGAATGGCTTCGCTTCGGTAGTCACCGTGTTCATTATGACAGACAGGTTTAAGGATATTCCCCAGTACGCGGATTCTCTGAGTTGCGCACTCCCCGAGGCAACAGCCAATACCCCGGTGATAATAAGATACTCCCTTGAGCTTCTGCGTAAGCTCTACAGAAAGGGATACAATTATAAGAAGTGCGGAGTGATGCTCTCGGGAATTGTAATGGGATGTGACCTGCAAATGAATCTCTTCCTCGATAAAAAATACAGGGGGAGCCCGGAGCTTATGAGTACTGTTGACTCGATTAACAGTATCTACGGCTCAGGCACGCTTTTTTATGCCTCATCCGGTGTGGAGAAGCCCTGGAGTATGAGGAGAAAATTTCTTTCCCCTGCATACACAACCAGGTGGAGTGATATTCCTGAGATAATGATATAAAGAGGGGGAGGTATAAAGCTCTGAAATGCCTTTGATAAAATTTAGCATATTATGCTTATATAGTATGAATTACAACATAATGCCGGAGTACTGAGGATTGTACATCGTTTAATTATTATCTGTCCGCTGTAAGTTTTGTCATCCAACAAAAAAATAAGATAATTAAAAATAAATAAAACATAAAAAAGTATGCCCGTAATCCCTCACTTTTCGTATAATAGATTGAAATGATAAAACTTAATGAAAAAACCCTGATGCTCAGGTTCCAGGCCGGTCTTGCTGAGAGGGGAGAGGTAATGAAATATATATGGGATAATTTTTCCCCGGGAATTCTATTTTATATTTCACGTTTCTTTCCACAGGATCGGATGAAATCTGATGATATTTTCCAGGATGTAATGCTGAAGATTTACAGATCTCTTGAGGTATATAATCCGTTTTATTCATTGAGTACATGGCTGTATACAATAACACGTAATCAATGCATTGATAGTATAAGGGGCATGGGCGAGGATGATGCGCTTCAGATAGATGATATATGCAGCACAATTCCGGGATGTAGTGCAGAGGAGAGTTTTTTCAGAGATGACCTTAAAAGCGAGGTTGATTCCGCTTTTAAAAGCCTTCAACTGAGGGAACAGGAGGTTGTATATCTTAAATTTTTTGAAGGAAGAAGTTTCAGGCAGATAGCTGAAATAACGGGTATCAACTATAGCACTGTGAAGCAGGTTTATCACAGGGCTGAACGGATTTTATATGAAAGGCTGAAAGATTATGAAAAAGATTGAAAGCATGATAAAAGAATATCTGAATAATGAGGTCGAAAAGCTGCATCCCCCGGAGTTTGACACCTTTATTTTAAAAGGAGGGGAAAAGAGCAGATGGGGAAAACTCTCTGTGCCGGTTTTAAATTTCAGTTTTTATTCGGTGCTCATGCTGTTTATTATTTCTTCAGCTCTCTCCGCATTATACAGTCCGCCGCGTCTATCCCGTAGTGCGGCCAGGTATTATGAATTGAAGAGCAGTGAACCCGGTTACAATTCAGTGATTAACAGTATTAATAATTTATATATTGAACTGAGAAAATATTACACGGAGGAGAATATAAAATGAAGAAAACATACCCGGTTTACGTAATACTTACACTCGCAGTATTTGCCTCAGGAATTTTTCTGGCGGGAAGCAGTTTTCCTGTTTTTCTGGATATCCCTTCCATGGCAATTGTTTTTGTGCCGCTGATATTCATGCTTTTAACAGTGTACACCCCCTCTGAAATGGCAGATGCTTTCAGGTGTGCTATGAGGGGAGCTGATGCAAGTGAAGCTGAACTTAAAAGGGCCTGCCTCTTCTTTGAAGGAGCTCAACAGATGATTTACAAGATTGCGTTAACAGCAACACTTTTCGGTGTTATACTGATACTTTCGTCCCTGTCAAAACCTGAAGACCTGGGACGGGGTTTTGCTGTTGCAATACTGAGTGTTCTTTACGCTCTCATTACAGGATTCCTGGTAATAGTACCTTTTAAAACTGCTGTTAAAAAGAGGCTGCTGGAAGTTGAGAAATAACCTGCTGTTTTTGATGATAAAATAATTTACATGATTCAGGCAGGATTTAACATTGATAATAAGATTATTGATTTTAAGATGAGAATATATGTTAAGAAAAAATTTGATGATTGGAAATATTACATCAATTCTGTGGGGAGAGACTTCGGATAAACTGTTTATTGCTGTTCATGGAAACATGTCCGCTAAAGATGATGATGTAATTGTAATTTTCGCAGAGGAGGCAGCTGATAAAGGGTACCAGGTGCTGAGCTTTGACCTTCCGGAACATGGCGACCGTGCAGGAGAAAATTATCCCTGCATGGCCTGGAACTGTGTCAGTGATCTTACTGCTGTTATGAATTATGCGCAGATGCTTTCTGATAAAATAAGCCTCTTTGCATGCAGCATGGGGGCATATTTCAGTTTACTTGCGTACCGGGACCTGCCGGTCAGACAATCCCTTTTCCTGTCTCCCATTCTGGATATGGAACGTATTATTAATAATATGATGACCTGGTTTGATGTAAGCGAGGAGAGACTGAAAACCGAAAAGGAAATTCCCACACCTGCGGGGCAGACTCTCTACTGGGATTATTATACCTACGTGAAATCCCATCCTGCTGATTCCTGGGACATTCCCTCGGCAATCCTTTACGGCTCAGATGACAATCTAACTGAAAAAGATGTTTTATCCCGGTTCGTTGAAAAAAACAACTGCAGGCTGAAGGTTCTTGAGCACGGGGAACATTTTTTTCATACTGATGAACAATTGTTTTGCTTCAGGAAGTGGCTGAAAGATAATATCATTGTATAATAAGAAAATTATAGCGTTCTAATAAATTTCTTGAAAACATCGGGCTTGAATTAAAAGCTACCTCCAGGAGTATTTTTATGAATGAAAAACTAATTACAGAGGCCCATACAAAGGCGGGTAATTACTATAGAAGCGGATATAACTGTGCAGAGGCCCTCTTCCTTACATTCAGGGAGTATGTAGCACCGGATATCAGTGAGGATATGGTCAGGCTTGTAACTCCGCTGGGTGGAGGTATAGGGAGATCAGGATGTGTGTGCGGCGCATTAAGCGGCGGTGTTATTATTATCGGTGCAATTAAGGGGAGGACTTCTCCGAAGGGTTCGAGAGATGATTCTTATGACCTTGCGGGTGAGTTTCACAAAAGATTCAGAAAGGCGTTTGGTTCAACATGCTGTCGTGTGCTTAATAAACATGAATACCATGATCCTGAAAGAGGGCGAACATGTCTTAAAATCATCGGGAATAGCGCGGCAATCCTTATGGAAATATTACAGGAGAGAGGGGAGATATAACCTGCATGGTGCAGATCTTCGGTACTAAGAAATGTAAAGATACAGCCAAAGCTCTGAGATTTTTTAAGGAGAGGGGAATTAAGATTCATATGGTTGATCTTTCTGAAAAGGGGATGAGTAAAGGGGAGCTTGCAAGTGTGTGCAGATCAGTACCTCTTGATGAACTCATCGACAAAACGTGTAAAGAATACGAAAAAAGGAATCTTAAATATATTGTACATAATATTGAGGAGGAACTTCTTGCGTATCCTCTGCTGTTCAGGACACCGGTTGTGAGATGCGGTAAAGAGGCTGCTGCCGGTTATGCTCCTGAAGCATGGAAAAAGTGGGCTGACAGTGAAAAGGGCAGCTAAGGAATCCCTTTTTATTTTGAGTCTGACTTCAGATGAAAGCCAGATAAATCTGAAGTTTATTTGTCATTGCCGCTGTTCAATACTATTTCAGCTTCAACAATCTTCTTCTTGAATATTTTTGAGATAAAATAGATTACAATCACAACAAAGAGTACAATCAGTATTCCTATTTTTGTATTCTTCATCCATTTAATAAGTTCATCCATGTTGCTTGCGCCAAAATATCCGAGATATGTCCATATCGGAACACTTATAAGTGCCGCAAAGGCATCTATAATTATAAATGAAACGAATCCGGTGAATTTTGTAATACCTGCCGTCAGGTAAATCGGAGCACGGAGCCCGGGCATGAATCTTGCCGCAAAGAGAACCATCTTTCCGTTTTTTTGAAAACTTTTAAGAATATTTTCATACCATGAACTTTTGAGGAGTTTCTTACCGAACTTTCTGTTGAATATCTGCTCTCCAAAATATCTGCCAAGTGAATAGACTATTATATCTCCTGCGAGAACACCAAAAAAAGACACTATACACATAAAATGAACATTAGTATAGGCAAGTCCTGAAATAATTCCGCCGGCGATAATTGATATATCTTCAGGTATAGGTACTCCAAGTCCGCATAAAAGTAACATACCGAAAACTGCGAGATAACCAAAAGAAGAATAAAATGTAACCATTGAACTTAAAGAAAACATAATGCCTCTAAAAAATAAAATCTAACAATATGACAATTCATATTACAAATTGTAAAATATTTTTTAACTGAATATTAATAAAGTAAAGTTTTGTATAAAACATCACGGTTGGTGTCAGATGTTTTTATAAATGGCATAAATAGTGTTGAGTGGTTGCAAGGCAACACTATTTTTTGATAAATTCAGTTTGAAAAAGATTATTCGGAAGTTTTTTTTCTTTTACCACGATTTCCGGCCTTTTTCTCCATTAATTCTCTTTTTATTTCCTCATTGGCAATTCTTTTTATTTCACTCTTCAGGTCTGAGTGTATTTCTGCAAGAATATCTGTTTTTACTGTCTTCTCTATCTCAGTTTCAATCTGGGTAATAGTGGGTTTACTTTCAGGCCCCGGAACCTCCTGATATTTTTTAAATAGAAGGATTCTTATATCTGCGAATGTAACATAGAGTATCGGAGTGGCGAATAGTGTAATTATTGTGCCGAATGCGATACCCCATGATAATGAAACTGCCATTGGTACGAGGAATGGATCAAATCCTCCAATCCCGTAAGCAGTAGGGATGAGCCCGAAAAATGTAGTTATTGTAGTGAGAAAAATCGGCCTGAGTCTTTTCGGTGATGAATCTATAGCTGCTTCATACGGATTCATTCCTTCCGCCCTGCGGACCCGGATAAAGTCTATGAGTACTATGGAATTATTTACAACAACTCCGGCAAGCCCCACAACTCCCATGAGAGCCATGAATGAAAGGGGGAGATCGTGGAAAAAGAATATCCAGATTATACCTACGAGTGTAAGAGGTATTACTCCCATAATTATAAAGGGATGAGAAAGTGACCTGAATATCCATACAAGGATTATATATATTCCCAGTGCTGCAACAATAAAGGATTTTATCAGGCTCCCCATTGACTCTGATGTATCTTTGAACTCGCCTTCATATGATACAGTATAACCGGGATACCGTTCATCAATATCCGGGAATTTTTCCTGGAGCATCCGGTTAACAGAAACAGACGTTACGCCTTTAGCTTTTTCATCAATCTCTGATGTAACTGATATTATGCGGCGCCAGTCTTTTCTTCTTATTACAGAGATACCGCTTGCTGTATCATCGAATCGTACAACCTGTGTTATTGGTATAAGGTTTCCGGAACGGTTAGCGATTTTAACATCCTTAATACTATCGAGGCTGTCCCTCATTTTCTCAGGGAATATCACCCTTATATCTATCTCTTCATCTGTTTTTTTGATTGTAGTGGCAACTGAACCTTCAAAGCAGGATCGTATTGTTGTGGCAATGTCAAATACTGTGATTCC
>CAZVFJ010000121.1:0-2791 GCA_964625825.1 uncultured Leptospirales bacterium
GCCCTTCCCGGCTTCTGACACATAGAAACTGGAAGGATTCAAGAACCTGTCCTCTAAAGTTTCAAAAAGCAGAACTCCCAATCCCGATACACTCTTCTATATGAGGTTTAAAACTCTGTCTGGGAAAAATACGAAATAGCCACATTACTCTTAAAAATATTCATTCCAAATCAATCAACTCTTATAAAGAGAAAATGCATCAATATACTCAAACTGGTTGTACCAATTTAAAAATTTTTTACCAATTTTTTAAAAATGGATTGATCTTCCCACCCAAAAGGACCACAAATGGTATAAAATTAACAAAATTGGTAGAACCAATGGAAATCAGCGAAAAAAAATCAGCTTTGATTGATGAAGTATTTTCAATAATAAAAAAAGAAAAAATTCTACCCGGTCAAAGTCTCCCGGCAGAACGGAAGCTGGCAGCAATGCTTGAGGTGAGCCGTAATACTGTACGGGAGGTTATCCGCGTTCTGGAAGAGCGAGGAATTGTGGAGGTCTACCAGGGGAGCGGCTGTTACCTGAAGAAAAATATTCCGGATGCCGAAGGTTGGGGTGAAACGCATTCACTTAGCAATACCGAAACTATCAAGAAACAACTTGAAGCTCGCTTCATTCTCGTACCCGGACTGGGCGCCCTGGCAGTGGAGCGTATCGATGAGAAAAATATCAAACGTCTTGAGGAAACCCTGGTCCGTTTCGGCAAGGCCATCATTGACAGAAATACCTCAAATATAATTAAGGAAGATAACTATTTCCGGGAAATACTAGCCGAAAGCACTGGCAACCAGACACTGATAATGATGACGAAGCAGCTGGAGATAAACAACCATCTTACATGGGAGGTATTCACCAAGTTTCCCGGGGAGGGGATGAATAAAATATTTGCCTGTTTTGTCCAGACCCTCAATGCCATTCGAAGCCGTGATATTGAGCAGGTGCAATACTTCATTGAAAACACCATTTTCACCATGTGTACACTGCTGACTGAATTTAACGGCATTACATTCCATGAAAAAATCTACCAGTCCATCAATGTTGACAATAAAGGAGCCGCCGAAAATGAATAATCCTGGAAAAATTATGACAGTACAGACACTCCTCCGAGACCTCTTATCCTCATTGAAGGGCACAGGGGACACGCCACGATCTTCAGTCACGGCTCTATCAGATGAAAAGAATGATCACCCTGATTACAGCGGGCTGATTGCGGATCTTCCGGAATCGACTCTTTTTTATGAAGCAATGCGGCTGGGTATTGACCCGGCTACAGTGGATAAATCAAGGCTCGTGGAAATCATCTACGAGGAGATGCGTAAACAAAGGATGAACGAGGAGGTATCTGATAATCAACAGGATTGTTGACCCATAAAACAGCTCTTATTTCTAAAATAATAAATTTCAGGAGGCCTTCATGGAAAAAGTCGAAATGACTTACCTTGAGAAAAGAAAACTGGTCAAACGGTGGAAGGGGCCTATCCCGGCTCTGGTCAACACGCTTTTGATCCTTGCTTTTTTTTATCTCACCTGGTGGATTTTTCAGGATCCCAGGGGAATCATGCGTATGTACACACCATACGTAGGCTACATGGTCTGCAGGTGGTTGCTGATCATGTTTATATGGATTGCCTATATTTTCGATTACTGGCCTTTTAAAAGATCATGGATGCGAAATAGCCATCCGCTTTTGAAAGGGGTAGTATTAACCGGTGTAAGCGTCGGTATCATGATGCTGCTTATCAAAGGTTTCTTCGAGTGCTTTCTCGGAAAACTCGGCATCTCATACTTCAGCCCGAGCAGCCTTACAGAAATGGGGATAGTTGAATTCTACGCTATTGAGTATGCCGCTGAAGCAATCATGATGTTCGCTGCGATTTCGTCATGGCTCAGCCCATCATGGGTTGTTGCCGCAGAAAACGCGCCGTGGGACAAAATGCCGCAGCCTGTTCGCGGATTGTCTGTACTTATCGTTACTTTTTTTCTAAGTTTCATAGTATACTTTGTGACAATGCACTCCCACCTGGCGATTCTATTCTATCCATGGCAGAAGTTTACTGCGATCTGCCCTCCATACTGGGAACAGTTCGCCAATACTGTATCGGGGAACTTTCATATCGCATGGATTATGTGCGGTACAGTGGTAGTATGGCTCTATGAATCAACATTTGAGCGTTATCCGTTCAACCTGATCAAACGGGACTGGCTGAGACGCCTCGTATCCTTCTTCGGAATTCTGGCTATGGCATTTGCGCTGGCATTCTTCCTCTACTTCGCACAGGAACTTGTATGGGGAGAGGCAATCAGGGGAACACGAAGACAGGCAGCTCCAGACTGGAGATGGCTCCATGTAGGTGAAATGGCTATTTTCTGGCTGGTTCCTTCTCTTTATATCTCTTTCTTCTGCGGGAACTGGCCAAAGAAATGGAGCAGACCCATCAATGTTCTGGTAAGAGTCGCCGTGACAATTCTAGCCGCAGCAGCGCTTTACTATGTTTATTACAAAACTGCTCACCTCTTCCTGGGGACACAGAAAGGTTTCTCACATCCACAGCAGTTCCCGATGATTCCTATGATCTGGCTGATCAACATCTTTCTAATTAACAACTGGTTTATGGACAACTGGCCCGGTTGGAAACTGGCTGAAGAGGAAGTTGAAGAAGTAGTCGAAGCTGAAGAAGACCTCGAAAACTTAGAAGAAATTGAAGAAGTTGTCGAAGCTGAAGAAGACCTCGAAGAACTTGAAGCAGCTACCGAAGATTCCGAAGAGGAATAATCTTTAAGGAGTTGA
>CAZVFJ010000121.1:2801-9527 GCA_964625825.1 uncultured Leptospirales bacterium
AAAATCCTGCGGTTGCGAATGACGTTGTCTGGTCCAAAAAGCTGGCAAAAGGAATTGCATTCGGCGTTATCATCGGTATCGCCATCTACTTTATCGCGATAAACCTGCTGCCCTATCTTGGTCAAATCATACCTATTTATGACTAATATGAATCGAAAGGAGGGACAACATGTCAGAAGAAAATAAAAATATTTCACGCCGCGAATTTCTTAAGGGAACAGCGACCGGGATCGGTCTTGGAGCGCTGGCCTCAATGGGTATATACTCTTATTCTCCCCTTGCAGCGAAACATTTTTCAAAGGTGAAGAGGCAACAGAAGGATTTCGGCGCGATTAAGCACATTAAAATCACAAATATCTCAGAGACAAGCTGGTTTAACAACACGGTCCTCATGGGAGACATGAAGGACGCGGGCGGACTTCTGGTTAACCAGTATGAATTCAACTGGCCGCCTTTCGGAAACGGGAAAGGCATAGGCAAAGGAAGTTATAATGACGGGATTGCTAAAATCAAACATCTTCTCCCGCATAATACGGAAGAGGCATGGGCAATTATGGAAAAGATATCAGTTCACCCTGACAACCCGGGAGGATTCGCCTGCCTTGTGGAAGTAACAGAGCTGAATGATACAAAACACAAATACCTGCTCGATGTGGGCTGGTCATATAAATGGATGGATGAGTGTTTCAAACGGGAAGGTATTGACAAGATGCTCGCAAACGGGGAGATCGAAGCGCTTTTTATAAGCCATGAACACTTTGATCACTACTGGGCCCTTCCGGTGGCAATGAAATACAATCCCAATATCCCCATGTACATACCAAAGGGATTCTATAAAGAGGGTCTCCAGTACATCAAGGATTCCGGACACAAGGGGAAAGTTACAGTTCTCAACGATGAAGTCACAGAGATGATTCCAGGATTCGCAATGCTGAAATTTGATGTTCCTATTATCTGCCGTGTCTTCGGTGAAATGTCCATGGCCTTCAATGTCAAGGATAAAGGGCTTGTACTGGTCAGCGGGTGTAATCACCAGGGAATAATCCAGTTCGCATCAACAGCTTATGAAAAGTTGAAATATGACAAGGATCAGTTTCACGGTATTTATGGCGGTCTTCATATCTCTCCTTTTGAGGACTGGGACCCCAAATACGACGACCTGGTCATCTCACTGGGCAAGTATGGATTTGAAAAAATCGGCTGCAATCACTGTACCGGATTACTCTGTGCCAGGAAGTTTATCGAAACCGGATATCCTGTAATCAGGGGAACCGCACGTTTCAGATCAAAAGATACAGCCTATCTTGGAAATGGAGATACTATTGAATTCGGTTGATTTTGTTTACGGCACAGAAAACAGGATAAGGGCCTCTGCTCTATGATTGCACCATAAAGCAGAACCCTCTCCTGAAAATGTGACAAACAACTGATCCCCGGGAACAATCCGTGATGGTTTTACCGGGGATCAGCCTTAACTGACCAATTTTACACCCCTGAAATCAGGGTGCAAGAAGAAAACAGGGTGGAAAATTTGCTCTGCCCTTTATCCATATCAGGAGATAAAATCGTATATGAACATTAAAAGGATACACCCGGATTTTACGTCAGACACGCAGGAGAAGGGGATACAGAAGGCCCTCAGGAATGTACTCATGCAGACAAACTTCATTCCCGGAATCCGGCATGCCATCGGCTGGCGCGGGCTCAAAGACTCATCTCTGCTCAATGACGCATGGACAGCCCGGATAAAAGGGATAAACGGTATATACGGCCTCTCCTTTAATGAAGCGGATAATGACGGGGAGTGGACTACCGGAAGTTTTTTTCTTTATTATTTTCCTCATCCCGAAGAAGAACTCGTGGAAAATTTTTCCGTGCCCGCTATTCTCTGTACACAGGACGAGAACTACTATAAAAATGTCCGGGAATTCATAATGAACCCTGAATTGTGCCGTCTTTTCAATATCGGTATGTTAAGCCTTGCTATTAATCATACGGAGGAGTCCCTGATTCTAAGACTGGAAGCCCTGAGCTCTCTGCGAATCATAGCCTCTGACGGTCTTACGGTAATCAGCGGCGGCAGCGAAGTAACCGCTGTGGAGCCGGGAGGAATCGATCAGGACTTCCCCGCATGGCAGATAGCTCTGCCTTTTTATAATGTTATAGCCTCATCCTTTACATTCCTCCTCGAAGAACCACCAGCATACCTTGAAAACATGTACAGGCCGGGAAAAATCCGTTCATATGATTCCAGCGGCACTGTAACCGAAACCACTTCTGACAACATGGAGGAATGTATTCTCGACCTGGGATACGGTGCCGGATCGTTTCGACAAATCCACGATACTACGGCAGATCGTGAAACCCCCTTCACTACACGAACGATCTGGCACCGGGGAGAGGATATTCCCGAACAATTCAATGACGCTTCATGGTGGAAAGCTCATAACATAAGCAATTCCAAGACCCTTGACAAAAACATCCTGGGTGTCGACAACAGACCTCAATTAATCGTTGTAACCGGATTCCTCGGTTCCGGCAAAACCAGCTTCCTCCAGAACTTTATCGAATACCAGGTCCAGCGAAACCGCTTTGTCGCGGTCATACAAAACGAAATTGGCGAAACCGGCATAGACGCAAAGTTACTCGACCAGGAATACGCCGTAACCGAAATGGATGAAGGCTGCGTCTGCTGTACACTTGCGGGAAACCTCAAAATAGCGATCAACCGCATTCAGTCGGATTTCTCTCCTGATTACATTGTGCTTGAAACTACCGGAGTGGCCAACCCGTTTAATCTTCTGGATGAACTGGATGAACTTAATGAAATTATAAAATTTGATTCTGTCACCACCGTGGTTGACGGGTGCAACATTGAAAAATCCCTTAAGCAATATTCCATTGCCGAATCACAGTTAAAGGCTGCGGATATTATACTGCTTAACAAGGTGGACTTAATGAGTGATGAGGAAAGGGAGCGAGCTGAACATCTGCTTCACGAACTGAATCCCGGAGCTCAAATCGTTCATACAAAAAAAGGGGACATCAATCCCGCCCTGCTCTACGATCCCGGCATGGAGGAAACAGGGGTATTTTCACGTAAAGATAGTGATGACTCTCATGAATGTCATGAGCATAACCATTTTCACGATCATGACAGCCAGGGTCATAATCACGGGCATCATCACCACAACCATAGCCATGATGAGCTCTCATCTATAAAAATTAATCTTCAGCAACAGCTTGACAGAGATCTGTTTTTGGAGGTTCTGGAAACACTCCCCCGGGAGATATTCCGCATCAAGGGTATCATCCGTTTCAATGATCACGATAAACCTATGCTTTTACAGTATGTCGCGGGCCGTTATGAAATAAGTGAATATAATAATGCCGGATTCGATGAATCATTTCTTATTATTATCGGAAAAAATCCCGACGGAGAAATGTTGAGAAAAATATTTATGTCTGCGAAATACAGACATTCACCTGTTAATATATAGTTTTAATTATTTCCGGCAGATTATATGCTGCCAGAGTTTCAATGATGTAATTATCTTACTTTGTGCCGGCATACGCCGCGCATACTGCCTGTTATAAGTCCACCTGACAACAGGATTCGGCGGGAACTGTGTGAGCTTTTTTAATTATTCTTACCGGGTTAATTAAAGACTGAACTGATACTTGATTATCATGGAGACCTGCAGCGTCTCACTGCCGGACCATGCAGGTCTTTTGATTTTTCCGCTGGAACTCTTTACCGCATTGATCGCCGTTGTATCTAAAAGGGTATCTCCGGACGAACGTAACACTACGGGACTATGGAAAGTTCCATCACCTTGCACGGTAAAACCTACAAGTACATTACCTATAAGACCGTAATACATTGAATCGGGAGGGGAAAATTTACGTTTCTGAATTTCCTCCTGGACGAAGGCCAGATATTTTTTTATCAGGATGTCCCTGTACCCCTTTGTATAGACGCCGCTCCCCGGCACTGTATCCACGGACGGCGGCATTGAGACTTGTTTCTCCTGTACATCAGGGATCGTGCGTTCGGGAACGTCAGACTCCGGTACCATGGTTACCGGTATTTTAATATAGGTCCCATTCTCCGGAGAAAATCCGATATCTATACCAATTATATAGAGGTGCAGAATCAGCGACACCCCGATTGCAATGATAAAAAAAAGGTTGTTTTTCAGCATCAATAACATCACTGCCCCTTTTTTTTGAGATCGGTGGCTATCACCAGGTTATAGAATCCGTTTTCCCGCGCCAGGTCCATTACCGTAATAAAATTTTCAAAGTGCACACTGCGGTGAGCTTTAAGTACGATAGTTTCCACCCGTTCCTCACCAGAACGGCTTCTCTCCGCACCAAGGATTGTCCGGAGCCTCTCCATGCTTATTGACACGCCATTAAAAATAATTCCCTCTCTTTCATCAATGGCAATTTCCCAGCTTTTTGCCGGCATCTTCTCAGCAGTGTCCGATTTCGGAAGGTCGAGATTGATCCCTCTCGTTGTGATTGCTGCTGTTATCATAAAAAAAATCAGGAGATTAAATATGATATCGATCAGCGGCATAAGATTAACATTAACCTCGCCGTTGTTTTTATTCTGTTGTGTAAACCGTATCATGACTGCACGTCTTTCCTTTTCAGAACATTAACCAGTGATGTACCTCTCTGCTGCATACGGTGGGCAATCTTCTCAATGGTCCGGTTAAAGTAGTGATAGATAAGCATAACAGGGATAGCAATAATCATCCCGGCCGCGGTGGTGATAAGGGCCTCCCATATGCCGCCGGCAAGAATTGTAATATCACCCGCATCCCCGGCCTGGGTCATACGGTAGAAAACTTTGATCATTCCCAGAACCGTTCCAAGGAGCCCCATCAAAGGGAGAACCGATGCCAGTACTGAGAGGATATTAAGACGGCGGCTGAGGTCGAAAAGGATTTCATCTCCGGCCGATATTGCCGCCTTCTCCTGTTCAGCAGGCTCAGGCTCGCTCAGTACCGCAAGGAAAAACATGGCGAAAACAGATGTTTCATTATTAAGAATTTCCTTTGCTTTTTCGGTTTCTCCTGATGAAGCCAGGCTGTAAATCTGCTCTATGGTTTTTTTCTCAAGAAATTTCGTTTTAATAAACAGGACATAGATGCGTTCTATAATCACCGCCATGGCGATTATAGATGAGATGATGATCGGATACATCATGAATCCGCCCCTGACTATCAATTCTTTCATAATTTGCCTCCACAAAACAACATCTTTCTGTTGTCATTATGGACATTATTATTTGACACTTTTTGATGTCAGTAAAAAAAAAGGCGTTAAAAAAATTAGTGGTCCTACCTATAAAAACGTTTAAAATATGCTGTTTTTTATATTTTAACGGGTCATGCCGTACTTCGTTAATCATGTGTTATGCGATAGAATAAGGAGATGCACCAGCACCATCTGTTGATGAAAGAAAACAGATTAAAACCTGTCCCTGCGGTGTGTTCCGGTATTTAATGTTGAATAAAATTTATGTTTACCCGCTCAGTATCGTCAATGATTGAAGTTATCCCCTTCAGTAAAGATGACTTCAATGAAGAAAATCCATTTGCAAAAGAGATAATCAATACAGGAATAAAGATAGTTTAAATCTGATTCAGGAATAATTAAAACTGTTGTGTTTCACAGCCATACATCAAATCACAAAAAATCAGTAACTTTTATAAGAAATAAAGGCCTTGACTTATTTTTTTAGATGGATATATGTAAATAATCACAGGTAAACATTCAGGTGGAGGAAAAATGAAAATTCCAATACAGGCTTTATCTAAACATATAGCAGTTTTAATGATTGCAGCGGCATTTGCTTTTAGTGCATGCGAAGGCACTGATGGCGCTGATGGAGTTGACGATTCAGTAATAAACATCGCAGACATACCCGGTGTTACACCGCCAAATTATGACGAAACCCCGGTAACAACGATAACAGAAACCGCCCAGTACACAGGTACGGTATTCTGGTCCGGTTCTCCGGTAACCTTTGCAGCAACAACAGTATATACGGCAACCATTACGCTTACGGCAAAATCGGGGTACACCCTTACAGGAGTAACCGCTGATTTCTTTACGGTAGCCGGGGCAACGAGCAATACAAACAGCGCTAATTCAGGTGTGGTGACTGTAGTATTTCCGGCGACAGGGTCGCCAGTCAAGGTAACCTATAATGTCGGCACAGGAAATACATCGGGCACAGTGCCAGTTGATGGAACGAATTACAGTTCAGGAGCAACTGTAACTGTACTGGGGAATACCGGCGATCTTGTGGGAGCTTTAGTCGGTGGCGATCATACGGGTTCCGGCATTAAACAGCGCTTTATCGGCTGGAATACTGATTCCAATGCAACAAGTGCCCTGTATATAGCTGGCAACACTTTCAGCATAACCGAAAACACAACACTCTATGCTATATACACTACCGGAACCGATGTACTGCGTAAAGTCGGCCCGGCAGGAGGTTGGGTGTTTTACGACGTCGGTCGCAATGACTTGAGTTGAGGGCGTTATCTTGAAGCGTGGACAGCCGATGAGCCGGGTTATTATATATGGAAAACAACCTTTGAAAATACAACAGGGACTCAGCAGGCAATCGGATACGGGTATAAAAATACATATGAATGTATGCAGGGTATTGTACATCCTGCGGCAGAGGTTGTAAGAAATGCA
>CAZVFJ010000122.1:0-8608 GCA_964625825.1 uncultured Leptospirales bacterium
CAGCAGCTTAATCATTGGACTGTTTTCCTCTCCGGGTTCTATTCCGGATAGAGCATATTCCTCTCCGAACACCACCGGGTATGACATAAGGCTGATGGGAAATTTATGTTCATAATAACATGCGAAAAGCCCGTTCTCCTCATATTCAATTCTGATTTCACCCAGTTCAATAGATTCAGAATAAAACTTCCCGAGAAAAGGTACGAGCAGTCTGCCTCTTAATGATTCATGGGTATGACACCACTCTATATCAAAAAAATTTTTAAATTCAGATTTTTTGCCATGTTCAAGCAGATCACGGAGTATCATATTTTCACTGTGGAAAGCCGCATGATTTGGAACAATATCCTGCATCCATCCCATCCGATAAAAGATCCGGTTCCTTTGAAGGTCTCTGAAATCCTTCTCTGAACCGAGTTCCGGATTAAGACGGTTATGATCAACTACATCATATCCATGTGTACTGCCAGTCACGGCCCTGAATACAGGTGACGCATAAATATCAGTTATACCCAGGTCAGAAAGATAATCAAGTATTTCACCTGCATCTCTGAATGTAAAATCCCTGTTGAACTGGAGCCTGTATGTTGAGACCGGAACTCTCATGATTCAACCCTTACTTCAAGAAGAGTCCCAAGCCTGCTGAAAAGGCCGGTCCAGTTTAAAGCTTCAGCATCACCTTCACCTGCCCTGGTCTTCATTTCGGGATAGAGGTTCTTACCAATTATAAAATAAAGATTCTGCAGACGCCATCGTTCGAACCTTAGAGAGAGAGGTTCAAGGGCTTCCATGAGATTCACTATTTTATCAAGAACCTCCGTCTTTTCCGGGGAGGATATATATTCCTCCATACATGCGTTCAATCTCTGCGTGAAGGTGTATGATATGCTCAGTGTATCCGGTTCGAAGTTCCACTCTTTCAGCTGTTCTATAATTCGTTTCATCCCGGGAATATCAGGTTCAATAGCACAGAGCATTTTTTTAAGGTCATCGTTCAGTATAAATTCCATTATTGATGAAAATACCCCGGGGAGTGGAACACCCATTTTTTTCATCACCTGAATAACCGGCAGGTTTATCTCGTTCATCTGTCTCAGGTTACGTTCAAATTCCGTTACAGCAGAATTCATAACAGTATTAATTACTTTTCTTTGCTCATCCCTGAAGAGAGACCATAATGAATAGTTCACCGAAGAAAAATGCTGTTCTATACTATGGAATGTCCCTGGAATATCGTTTCTGCTGAACTCTTCAGTTATATTGTTCCACATCTCTCCAAAGGGCTCATTCCCCATGAATTTCCTTACACCGCCAAAAATATTATGGTCGCCCATGTGAAGCACAGCGAAACTGATATCATTCTCTTCAGAGGTTACATTTGATTTTATGTGGATTAGTCCCAGCGCGAGTTTCAGCTTTCCTGTTTCAAGTTTTTCATACCGGACTTTCTTTACACTGTAACAGTAAACATCGTCTTCTTCGTGATAATCTCTGAATAACGAGGAAACGGCATAATGAGCTCCGAACCTCGCAGGGTCGATCATAACCGGCTTAACAAGCTTTTCATAAACCTCGGCTCCATTTGCATAAGCAAAATAGTTACTTGGAGCTTTTTCAAGAAGCTTTGTATATGTTTCTTCAAGACGGAGGCCGCTTATCTCTCCGGCGAGCTGCATTGCCCTCGCGGCATACAGCATTACCTGCACAGACTCAAGCCCGGATATCTCGTCAAAGAACCATCCGCAGCTTGTGTACATAAGCATTGCGTTTCTCTCCATTTCGAGGAGTTTCAACACCATCACCTGGTCATCCGATGAAAGTCCGGCTCCCTTTATTTCAGCAAAAAATTTATCCTTAACTTCAGGGCTACGGTTTAATACAAGTTCAATATAACACTCCTTTGTATATTGAGGATTAAATGCATAACGGGATATACCTTCACGGTATAATTCCGATATGTTATCCCTGAGCCAGTCCATGACACCCCTGAGAGGCGCGCGCCATCCCTGACTCCATCCGTTACCCGAGCCGGTGTTGCAGCCGCAGTCGCTCCTCCATCTCTCAATTCCATGAGCGCAGCTCCATGAGGAGTTTTCCCATATCTCGACCTCATGTGAAGGCTTAAACATTTCAAGAAATTCACCATATATCGTAATCTTCGCCAGGCTGTTTTTTTCTATATGATAGAAAGCATACGAAAGGGCCATCTCTCCGTACCTGTGATGATGGCCGTAGGACTCTCCATCAGTTGCTATATGCACCAGTTGAGGCTCATCGCTCCCGGAGAAACCAGCGACCAGCCTCTCGGCAAACGTTACTCCGTCATTAAGAAGCTGCCCGAAAGCTATATCATGAGAAATATTTCCGTTATAAAAAAATATTGCGATCTTTCGTCCCGAGGGCAGGACACAGAGGTATGGCATCCTTGTATCAATTTTTGCCCCCTTTGTATCGTGCCAGTTTCTGCTTCCGATCCTTTTTATCCTCCTTGCCTGTCGCGGTGACAATATGGTAAATAGGATGCCATTTTCAGCCATTATATCAAGGGTTTCAAGGTCAAGTGCGGTTTCCGGAATCCACATCCCCTCAGGTTTTCTTTTAAACCTGTATTCAAAATCCCGGATTCCCCACTTAACCTGTATCCTCTTATCCTCTGTCGATGCAAGCGGCATTATTATATGATTGTAGCACTGGGCTATCGCTGACCCATGACCGGAAAATCTTCCCATGCTTTCTTTATCCGCCAGTAATATCAGGTTGTAAGTTTCCGGGTCATTTAACTCCATCCATGAAAGCAGAGTGGAACCAAAATTGAAACTCATGCGGGAATAATTACTTATTATATCAATTATCCTGTTATCACCATCAAGTATGCGGGACGCGGCATTTGGCGCATAACATTCAACACTTATTTTCTTGTTCCAGTCATGATATGGATAAGCGGAATCCTGTATTTCAACAGCTTCGAGCCAGGGGTTTTCTCTGGGCGGCTGATAAAAGTGACCGTGTATGCAGATATAACGGTTCATGAATTCCCTGCGGCTGAATATATTATAAAATTATACGGCTTCAGTAAAATTTCTGTTTTATTTTTAATTTCTGAAGGCGCGGACTTTCCCGGCCCGTTCCACTCAGTGTCAGCCGAATCAATTATCATCTGATAATGAATTCCTTTATGCCCGGTAATGACTAATTTCTCTCTGCTGCTATAATTCATCATAGCAGCAATTTCTGAACCTTTTAATTTTCTCCTTATAATTAATATTTTTCCGTCGCCTGTAATTTCGGCAGTAAGATTTTTCTTTGAAAGATTTCTGATCGCCGGAATTCGTCTCCTGATCCGTATCAGCTCTCGGTAATATCTATAGATAGCCGCGTGCTCAGCCATGCAGATAAGTTTTCTGTCAGGACGGGATGCTTCGAAGGTTCCGCTACTCTGCGGATCGGGCGGTTCATCACTCCATCCGAATGAGGCGAACTCTTTTTTTCTCCCCTCCCTCACAGCTTCGGCAAGACCTGGGTCACCATGACTTACGAAATAGAGAAATGGAGCTGTCTCTCCATACTCCTCACCCATAAAAAGAAGAGGAACATACGGCGCAATCATGAGAGTGCCCGCGGCGAGTTTCTGTGCTTCAGCCCCTGCAATAGAAATGAGCCTGTCACCGAACATCCGGTTCCCGATCTGGTCGTGGTCCTGTATAAATACGATCATCCTCTCCGCAGGAATTTCTTTTGAGGAGTTCCCGTGAGGCCTCTTCCTGAACTCCGAAAATTCACCGCTATAAATATAACCATCAGTGAAAGCTTTTGCAAGGTGAGCAATATCGCCAAAATCCTCATAGTATCCATCCTTCTCGCCGGTGAGCAGGGTGTGTATAGAGTGATGAAAATCATCAGACCACTGCGCGTCTATCGCGTACCCTCCTTTACTCCTACTCCTCACAATCCTGCTGTCATTCAGATCACTTTCAGCAACAAGATAAAAATGCCTCCCCTTCGAGTCTGAATATGACCGTACAGTATCAGAAAGCTCCCCGAGAATATGCCTCGCGCTGTGATCATAAATTCCATGGACAGCATCCAGCCTGAGCCCGTCTACATGATAATTTTCAAACCAGTAAAGCGCGTTCATAATAAAGTAGTTTCTTACCCCGCCGCTGTATTCTCCGTCATAATTCACCGCATTTCCCCATGGTGTTCTGTATTTATCTGTAAAATACGGGCCGAATGCCGAAAGGTAATTCCCCTCCGGGCCAAGATGGTTGTATACTACATCAAGAAAAAGAGCGAGGCCGTTTCTATGACAGGCATCACAAAGCCTCTTTAATCCGGCAGGCCCGCCGTAGGAATTCTGTACAGCGTAGGGGTATACTCCGTCATAACCCCAGTTTCTCTCCCCCGGGAACTGCGCAACAGGCATGAGTTCAATTGTGGTTATTCCGAACTCTTTCAATTCAGGAAGAAGCGAAACTATAGCATCGAATGTCCCTTCCCTGGTGAATGTACCGGTGTGTATTTCGTAAAAGATCATTTTCCCGGGAGGAGGAACTCTCCATTTACTGTCGTTCCATACAAAATTTCTGTGGTCTATAATTTCAGAAGGTCCATGAACGCCTTCAGGTTGAAAAGCTGATGCAGGGTCCGGCCTTAAAATTTCGCCGTCGAGTAAATAGTAATACCTGCATCCCGGGCTTATCCCGTCAACATTCTGTCTCCAGTATCCTTTATCCATTCTTTCCATATTTACAGAAAACTCTTCAGGTGAAATAAATTTCAGATCAACTGATGATGCATGAGGAGCCCATAACAAAAATTCACAGCTTTTATCCTCCATTAACTCTGTCCCGACTTTAATATAACTCATCTTAAACCTTCAGAGGTTACGCAGAGTTTTCTGTAAAGTTCCTCATACTTTACGGCAGAACTGCTCCAGCTGAAATCTGCTTTCATGGCATTAACCATAAGAGTACGCCATAAATATTTTTCCTTATAAACTGTAAAGGCGCGTTCAATACACTCAAGAAGCCCCTTCGCAGAATATTCTGTAAAAAGAAATCCGTCGGCTCTATTTCCGATATCATCAGTTGAATTATAATTATTTATTGTTTCAGCAAGCCCCCCTGTTTCCCTTGCCACAGGAATTGTACCGTACCTGAGACTTATAATCTGGCCTAACCCACAGGGCTCAAACCTTGACGGCATAAGAAAAATATCGCTTCCGGCATAGATCAGGTGAGAAAGCTTCTCATCATAATTAAGTGAGACATACAATTTCCCCCTGTATTTTTCAGCAAAATCCGCAAATATTCTGTGGTAGTATTTGTCCCCTGTCCCGAGTAAGACAAGTCTCACGGATTTATTCATCAGTTCGTCAATAATTCCCGCGACGAGGTCGATCCCCTTCTGCTCCGTAAGCCTTGTTATCATCCCGATTACCGGTACCCTTTCATCAAAGCACAATCCGCAAAGTTCACAAAGATACTCTGTGTTTGTATTTTTATTTTCAATAGACGCAATATCATAATTCTTTTTAAGAAGCGGATCAGTTGACGGATTCCATAACGTATAATCCACACCATTAATTATTCCGGTAAGGGTATCTCTCCTGTCCTTCAGCAATCCCTGAAGGCCCATACCGTATTCGTCAGACTGAATCTCCTCGCTGTACCTGTTGCTTACAGTGCTTATATAATCAGAATAAAAAATTCCGCTCTTCTGGAAACTGAACATGCCGTAAAACTCTGCTCCGTATACCCTGTAAACGTCCCATGGAAGTCCGGTTATATTAATAACTCTTTCAGGCTCAAAAAGGCCGTGAAACGCGAGATTGTGGATTGTGAAAAGAACGGATGCTGAAGTGAAAAAATTATCATCTTTGTAATGGGTTTTAAGAAATAAAGGTATCAGCCCGGTCTGCCAGTCGTTACAGTGAATTACATCCGGTTTGAATCCTATAGTTTTACATACCTCAAGAATTCCTCTGCAGAAAAATGAAAATCTCAGGTCATTATCAGAATAATCCCTCCCGTTCTCTCCATAGATACCTTTTCTGTCAAAAAAAGGTCCATATCTCAAAAGATATAAAGGTACTGAAGAATCCGGGAGGAAAGTCCTGAATAGGCCGGCCCCGGCTGCACCTCCTCCTGTTGTTATATTAAGTGTTCCCGCTTCCTCAATCATTGAAACATCCCTGTTAACTGTGCTGTAAAAAGGGATTATTGTTATTACTTCAAATTTCTCTTTATCAATATATTTCGGGAGCGCGCCGGTCACGTCGGCAAGCCCGCCGGTTTTGACAAATGGAGCTATTTCAGATGAGACAATTACTACTTTCATAACAGGGTATCCCTTTTATATAAAATAACATCTGTTATGCTAAAATTACCTGTTATCAGGCAGTTCGAGTTCAATCCTCTCGTCAGAGCCATGGAGAAGCGCTACCACGAGTGTCAGGTATTCACGCAGATGCCGGGTAATCAGAAAATTTTCCAGTACGAACTGGTGAGCCCTCTCCCCCATCTCTTCAAGTACCCGCCGTTGTTTCAGAAGATACCTTATTCTCAATGCGGCACCCTCTGAAGTATTAATGAGAAACCCGTTATAGTGATCTATCACCTGAAGTTTTATACCCCCGGTGTTCCCGGCCACAACAGGCTTTCCCTTCCAGAGCCCCTCCGAAACAGTAAGCCCGAATCCCTCCCTTAAAGATTTCTGTATTATTATGTCCGAGCCGCGCTGTAGAGCATTTATTTCGCGGTGAGCATCAGGCGGAAGTTCAAGCACATGAATATCCGGATCATCACCGGCAAAATCCTTCACTTCTTTCAGGACCTCAACACCTTCAGGATCATCAGATGCCCCGCCTCCTGCAAGTATAAGCTTAACAGGAATACTCTTTCTTATATGCCTGTAGCTTTTTATTACTCCCAGCGGGTCCTTGAACCTGTCAAACCTCGAAATCTGGGTTATAACTGGCAGCGCCCTGTCAATTCCATATTTGTTGAAAACAGATTGGATTTCCGCTTCTGTGAGTTCTATATTCTTTTCGCTAAGCGGATCAATGCTCGGCGGAATAAGATATAGAGGATGTGGCATAGGCTGTGTAAATGTGGATAGAGACCAGATACTGGCATCGTATCTTTCAACAAATTTTCTTATGTACCTCCACACCGGCCTGTAAGGATGGCTTACATCAATATGACATCTCCAGAGCCACTTTCCCTTTCGATTTTGCGCAAAAGAGAGCAGCGGTGCGGGCTGCGGATCATGGATAAAAACAACATCCGCGTTATCAAGCTTATCTTTCAACTCTTCATAATTATCTCTCACTGTTGCTTCATAATTATTGAGTAAAGCTTCTGATATATCATCCCTGTTCCCCTGCAATGAGTTGTGCATCTTCTTTGTACACTGATAAAACCCGCTATCGCCTTTAATGACTTCCCATGACGCATCTATGCCGAGTTCCACCTTAAGAGGTATGAGCCGGTTCAGTATTTCTGCGACTCCTCCACCAGCTTTTGTTGAGTTAACATGAATA
The DNA here is from genome assembly GCA_964625825.1 of uncultured Leptospirales bacterium. Lineage (GTDB taxonomy): Bacteria > Spirochaetota > UBA4802 > UBA4802 > UBA5550 > UBA5550. The sequence continues at coordinate 7,544 of CAZVFJ010000122.1, forward strand.
ATCTTCATCCCTTTTAAAGGAGCCGCAAGTTGTTTCAGGTGATCAATAACCTCGTACCCTACAACAGTAGCATAGTTCTCCAGCAGATTTTCCATCAGGCACCTCCTCCGAAGTTTATAAATGCATCAGCAATTTCATCACGGAGACTGCTGAGAGTTGTAAAATATGGATCAATTGAATCAAGCTTTTCTGTAAGAGGAAGAAACTCATCTCCAAAAGTCGAAAGCCATAAAGAAAAATCGTTCCGGCTTTCACTTGTCCTTCTCCTTGAATCTATAAAGTGATAGAAGATACTCCCCAGTGGCAGACGAGGTATCAGGAGTCTGAACTCACCGGGGCTTACAACCCTCTGCTTTGTGTCAAATACAACGATTTGTGATCTGGTAAACTGAAACTGTTCCCCTCTCCTTGCCCAGGGTACATGTTCGCGTTCATAGAGATGCTGTTCGATTATTTCAATAACCTCTCTCCGTAAATCTTCGATTGATAAATGCTCGTTAGGATCTATAAGAGAAAGCCTCTCCGCGATAACATGATCATGCAGAGCATGTGCCGCCCAGACAGCAAAATCATTCTGGTATTCAGGGTCAACATAAGTATGCCTGAGCATTATACCCCAGAAATGATAATAGATACTCCCTGTATGAGTAACAAGAAGCCTGTCCCTGAGCTCGCGCAGGTTCTGAGCCTGTTCTCCTGTTGATATTGTAATAAGAGCACAGTCAAGGATTCTGAATTCTTCACTCATTTCAGTCCTCCGGTTACTGATAGTTCGAGTCTGGAAAATCCGTTTCTATTAAAATATATTTTAATGAAGGACGTATCAAACAAAACATGACGAAAATTTTTCAAACGGGGATGAATGTCTTTATAAACGCCCTGTATTTCAATTTCTTTGCCATTCTTCACATTTTTCTTGACTTTTAACCCCCTGAAAAACCTATTAATAATTTGATTAATCAGAGTATTTTCCCGGTAAAAAAAAAGTACCGGAATTATCGCGTATATGAAATAATGCCTCAAAACTATAAATATCAGGATTACCCTATGGAACAGAAACTTAAC
>CAZVFJ010000122.1:8618-9501 GCA_964625825.1 uncultured Leptospirales bacterium
TCAGAAAGGAAACTCTCGATTCCATCAAATCATCAGCAAAGCTTGATGAACTTGAAGAGATCAGGGTCAGAGTTCTGGGGCGTAAGGGTCTCCTTACACAGATACTCAGAACTCTCGGAGAACTCTCCCCTGAACAGAGAACCACAGTAGGAAAACTTTCGAATGAAATTAAAAAGACAATTGAAGACGCCCTCGATTTTAAAATAAAAGAGCTGGAGTCGACAGGCTTCAGCGAATTAATCAAAAACGAATGGATAGATGTAACTCTTAATCCGGAACTTTCTGTCAGGGAGAAAAAACTCGGCTATATCCACCCCCTCGCAAAAACCCAGTACGAAATCGAAGATATACTTACATCAATGGGATTCGAGATCCTCGATGGTCCCGAAACTGAAACAGAATACTATAACTTTGAAATGCTTAATATACCTAAATTTCATCCTGCGCGCGACATGCAGGATACATTCTGGACAGAGGACGGCAACCTGCTCCGTACTCACACCTCAGCGATACAGATCCGCGGGATGGAAAAGAAAACTCCCCCGTTCAGGATTATGGCTCCGGGAAGAGTTTTCAGATACGAGGCTACTGACGCGTCTCACGAGCATACCTTCTACCAGGTTGAGGGGATGATGGTTGACAAGGATATTTCTGTCGCTCACCTTATCTATGTAATGGAGGAGGTCTTAAGCGGAGTATTCAAGCGCGAGGTCAAGGTAAGGCTCCGCCCGGCATATTACCCCTTCGTTGAACCGGGTTTCGACCTTGACTTCAACTGCCAGATATGCGGCGGAAAGGGATGCCGCGTATGTAAGAATTCCGGATGGATTGAATTCCTCGGATGCGGACTTGTACATCCCAACGTACTCAGAGCGGGAGGTAT
>CAZVFJ010000123.1:0-9495 GCA_964625825.1 uncultured Leptospirales bacterium
CAGAATCCGGGCAAAAAAATTTTGCTGATTCACCTCTTGTAGATGTCGTTAAAAAGGATCTTGCGCATCTTGATAAAATCTACTTCAGAATCAACCGGTAAAAATAAGCTTATTCTATTGAGCTTAAAAAAAGACTCAAATGCAATTAATCTTTTTTAATTGACACCTCCGATTATAAAAAATAACATAAATACACACATCCGAAATGAATTTTCATGGCCGGTAACTGATGATAGATATATACTCAATAAATCCAGACAGATTATATGCGGATACCGATCTTACTCCTCATATGGAAGATTATATCGAAAGAATCGCTATTCTCTCAAGGAACAACCGTGTTGTAAGAGTAAAAGATATAGCGGCTGAACTGAAAATTAAGATGCCAAGTGTAACTTCAGCCCTGAATAAGCTTAAAGAACTCGGACTGATAGATTATGAAAAATATGGATATATTGAATTAACTCCGACCGGAAGTATTATTTCTGACAGAGTTCTCAGCAGACATATATGTCTTACCGAATTTTTTTCACGTGTTTTAAAACTTCCATCAGATAGGGCTGAAGCTGAAGCCTGTAAAATTGAACACCACATTACTCCTGATCTCTGCAAGAGAATACATAAATTTCTCATTTATTTCAGAAAAGAAGAATCCGCCGGCAAAGACTGGACTTCTGAATTAAACACCCTCCTCCTTAAATAAAAAAAATGGCCCGTATAAAATTTATACACGGGCCACTAGGGGGAATAATCTTTTTGAAAGATTGCTTATTTCTCTTTTTTCTTCTCCTCAAGCTTTTTAAGAACCTTTTCCTGAACATCTTTAGGAAGAGATATATACTTGTGGAATTCCATTGAATAGTTTGCTCTACCGCTTGATATATTTCTTAGCTGTGTTGCATAGCCGAACATTTCCATAAGAGGGACAAAACCGTTAAGTTTCTGTGCGCCCTTTCTATATCTTCTCATTGATTCGATCTTTCCTCTTCTTCGATTTATATCACCGATAACATCTCCGATATAATCATCCGGGGTATTAACCTCCAGCTTCATAACAGGTTCGAGGAGAATCGGGTGGCACTTCAAAAATGCTTGTTTAAAGGCTACAGCCGCGCATATTCTAAAAGCCATGTCAGATGAATCGACTTCGTGATATGTCCCATCTATGAGAACAACCTTTACATCAACGACCGGGAATCCTGAAATAACTCCTTCAGAAAGCACAGACTCAATACCCTTCTGGACTGAGGGGATATATTCAGCAGGAATAGCTCCACCTTTAATATGATCAACAAATTCGAAGCCCTTTCCGTTATTAGGTTCAATCCTCATAACAACATGAGCATACTGGCCTTTACCACCGGATTGTTTCGCGTGCTTGTAATTCACTTCGTATTCTGAAGTAATTGTTTCTCTAAAAGCAACTGATGGTTCACCCACCTGAGCTTCAACTCCGAATTCATACTTAAGCCTGTCTATAATAATTTCAAGATGAAGCTCACCCATCCCTGATATAATTGTTTCATTAGTCTCTTCGTCATATCTTACATTGAAAGATGGATCTTCCATTGTGAGCTTTCGAAGGGCAATACCAAGCTTTTCATCCTCTTTTTTTGTAGGAGGAGTAACCTTCAGCTCAATAACTGACGGTGGAATAAAAATTGATTCAAGATGAAGCGGATTTGCCGGATCACAAAGAGTATCACCGGTTTTAGTATACTTCATACCTATGAGAGCAACAATATCCCCCGGGCCTGCTGTATCTACCTCTTCCCTTTCATTTGCATGTATTCTCAGAATCCTTCCAATCCTTTCTTCTTTATCTTTGGTGGAATTGTAAATCTGAACACCGGTTTTAAGTTCTCCTGAATATATCCGGACAAAAGTCTGCTGCCCGACATAGGGATCGTGTATAAGTTTAAACGCAAGTGCTGCAAAAGGTTCTTTTTTGCTGGGATGCCTTACATGTGTCTTTTCAGGAGTATCTATATCTGTACCGACAATTGTACCAACATCAGACGGTGATGGAAGATAATCAATAATCGCATCAAGAAGAAGGTGAACCCCTTTATTTTTATATGAAGAACCGCAGAAAACAGGAGTTATCATCATTTTAATTGTTGATTCTCTTGCAACTTTTTTCAGAAGTTCATCCGGTACATCTTTCCCTTCAATAAAAAGATCCATAATTTCTTCATCGTAATCAGCAAGTTTTTCAATAACATTCTGTCTTGCCTGTTTAGCTTTATCTTTTAAATCTTCAGGAATAGGAATTTCTTTCTTCTCATAACCTTCAAAGGTATAAGCTTTATTATTGATAACGTCTATTGAACCGATAAATGTATCTTCTACACCAATAGGTACATGAAAGGCTACTGGATTAGCATCAAGATATTTATCCATCTGCTCCAGAACATCATTAAAATTCGCACCAATCCTGTCCATTTTATTTACAAACGCAATTCTTGGGACCCTGTATCTATCAGCCTGATTCCAAACAGTTTCACTCTGGGGTTCAACACCTGATACAGCGCAGAAAAGCGCCACCATCCCATCAATTACCCTGAGTGAACGCTCAACCTCAACAGTAAAGTCAACGTGACCTGGAGTATCAATAATATTAATTAAATAATCATTCCAATGACAGGAAATAGCTGCCGAAGCAATTGTTATGCCCCTTTCCTGTTCCTGCTTCATAAAATCCATAGTAGCCGCACCATCGTGAACCTCGCCCATTTTACGAGTTACACCTGTAAAGAAAAGAAGCCTCTCTGTTGTTGTTGTTTTACCGGCGTCAATATGTGCAGCGATACCGATATTTCTCAATTTCTGCAATGGCATATATACCTCACATTTTGTTTTTCATTGTTTTATTTACTGTTGAAGTTATTTAACTATTCAGCCAGTCCCGATGAAGATACGATTGAATAACGTATTAATGCTGGATAATAGTGATTAAAATATAATAAACAAATTATAAATAAACAACTGGAATTAGAAGGGCATAATTAAATCTGGTTGGATTTTTGTCAATATAATTTCATTCATTTTCCATTTGTAACAGTTCAAGCTGTATCTCTGAATTATAAGCCGCCTGAGTACCAGAATGCGACTGGATTATATATTTAAATATTGCCTCCGCTTTTGCATCAAATCCCATTTTTTTATAACATACACCTGTCTGAAAATAAGCATCCAGACCTTCATCTGTTTCACCAGACTCCTGATACAAACTATTGTATGCTTCAATTGCTTTTTGATAATTAAAATTTTTAATATGAATCTCAGCAATTTTTCTGAATACCTCCCCCCTGTGAATACCATCATAATATATTTCTATATATTCATAAAATTCATTAAGCGCCCGGTCGTATTTACCAAGTTTAAAAAATTGAATTGCATTATTAAATTTCATATCATCAGCAACCTTTTTCAGGTTCACTGTTTCACTGTCATCCTCCGCAAAAACCGGATATAATTCAGACGAAATAAACAACAGTAATGATAATAAAATTATAAATTTTTTCATTTAAATTACCGAATTATGTCTCATAATCAATGTATACTTAAAAAGTGCAACAAAAATTTCATAATAAATAATATGTTCAAAAAAAAAATAGACTTACATATAATTAAATTCCAATATGTAAAAAGATTTTTTATATTTATTAACACTTGAGATCCCGTCACTGCGCTGAGATAAGTTACTTGACAATTGGTTGGAACCAATTTAAATTTTGAATATAATATGAACCCGGTTAATAAAAAAATGAATAAAATTGTAGTTGTTGAAGATGATATTATTATCAGAGATAGTATCAAAGAAATTCTTGAAATGAACAACTTTGAAGTAATGGCCATTGACAGTTGTCTTGATCTGATGACAAGAGTTAATGAATTTAAGCCGGACATTCTTATTACAGATATTATAATGCCCGACAAAGATGGAATAGAGATAATAATAGAGACGAAGAAGCTTCTCCCAAATATTATTCTTATTGCAATCTCTGGTGGAGGTAGAATTAACTCAGAAAGCTACCTTAATACAGCAAAATATCTTGGTGCTGATGCCACATTAAAAAAACCTTTTACTCATACCCAACTTCTTGACTGTATATCAAACCTCACAAAATAATAATTTGATAACACCTGTAATTAAAAAAATCGAAAACCTATCAGAATTACTGCAATTTCTACCAGTAATAAAAGAATCTTTTAAAACAGTAGCAGAACAGCTCGGTCTTAACGAAAAAAACGCACCAACTAATCCGGCGTTCTCTACTCCTGAAGATCTTAATAAATTAGCTCTGAAATCTGATTGTTTTGCACTCTATGAAAACAATAAACCATGCGGTTTTTTTGCCCTTGAGTATAAAGATGATTTGAATATTTTCTTTCTTGAAAGGGTTTCAGTAGTCCCGGATAAAAGACATAAAGGTTATGGGAAATCCATTCTTGATTTTGCAAAAAATTACTGCAAAAACCAAAATTCCACTAAAATATCAATTGGAATAATAAATGAAAATATTATATTAAAAAACTGGTATATAAAAAATGAGTTTATCGAGATATCTGTCAAAAAATTTTCTCATTTACCGTTCAATGTCTGCTTCATGGAGTTTTACTTAAAATAGTTGCATAAAAAATCTCACATTTTAAAAAAATGTTTATGAAAAAAACCGTTATAAGAAAAGCCTTATTTACCGATCTTGCTCAGGTTTATGCAATTGAAAATGACAGTATCAAATCATGGACGTTAAACCATTTCACCGAAGAGCTAAATAGAAATTTTTCTTTTTTTATTGTTGCTGAAACAGAGGGAGTTATTGCCGGCTATGCCGTAGCATGGCTTGTCGCTGACGAACTGCAATTGATCAGTATTGCCGTGAATAAAACTATGAGAAGAACCGGAATAGGGAAACTTTTACTCAACGAACTTATCAAATTTTCTATTTCGAATTCTCTCACCTCAATACTTGTTGAAGTAAGAAGTAAAAATTCCGGGGCTGTTAGTTTCTATTCCGGGAATGGTTTTATGATTACAGGAAACAGAAAAAATTATTACGGAAATGATGACGCCCTTCTAATGGAGAAAAAAATATAATGAATATAAAAAAAGCATATTTTCTTAAAAGTTGTGTAAACAGTTCACAGTTCCCATCTTTCGAGTATCCGGAGTATGCTTTCTTCGGTAGATCAAATGTAGGAAAATCTTCACTCCTTAATATGTTACTTGGCCAGAAAGGGCTGGTAAAAACCGGTTCAAGGCCGGGAGTTACCCAGATGATCAATTTTTTTATAGTTAATGATAACCGATCTTTTGTAGATATGCCCGGTATCGGTTATGCGAAACTTCCAATGAGTATCAAAAAAAAATTCATGCCGATGATTAAAGACTATATATCATCAAGGGACAATCTCAGGCTTGCTTTTCTTCTTGTTGATTCAAGAAGAACACCGGGTGATTTTGAGCACGACCTCATTAAATTGCTTACTGAAAGTAAAATTCCAATTGCGATTACATTAACAAAATGCGATAAACTTTCAAAAAATGACCTTTTAAAAAGTATAAACAATATAAGCAAAACTCTGGATATTGAAAAAAATTCAATTTTTGTTTCTTCATCAACCACGTCCGCGGGAAGGAAGGAACTCCTATCATTGATTGATGAATTTTCAGAGCGGGAGAGACCGAGGAACTAAAGTTGTGTCATAAGGTACATGATTCTGCTTGCCTTTTCTTTAGGGAAAAGTGTTATAAGATAGGAGGTAATACTCATCCTGCCTGCTGCCGCAGAATCAGCGTCCATCTGCCTTAAAACATCAATGATCAATGGGTCGTCCCAGTTGATCATAATTTTCACAGAATCCTCCGGAGGCATATTCGCAATCTTGTTGGCAAGGATAACAACATTTTTTCTATAACCCGAGTCTTTCTTTTTTTCATCTTCAAGTTTTTTCTTCTCAAGTTCAAGTCCGCTCTTTACCTGTTCAAGATTATCTTTTTCAGATGCCAGTTCTTTTTCGCGTTCAGCAATAAGTGCCTCTCTTTTGTCAAGTTCCTCAATTCTTTCCAGAATTTTATCCTTCTCTTTTTCAAATTCCTCTTTTTCAACAAGAGAGGGCTCATCTCCGGCTGCATCAATTACAAGTTCCGGTTCACCTTTTAAAACTCCTGTATATTTTGAGATATTGATAAGGTTAATATAATCCATCCAGGCCACCCCGAGCCCTGCAAGAAACAGGATAAGTATTAAAAGATACATTATTTTGGACTTATCTGAAACAGCCATGTCACTTCACTCCACAAAAATTATTTACTGACTTTACCTTCATCTGAAACATAATAATCTATTACCTTGCGCACATAATTCTTTGTTTCATTGAAATCAGGAACACCACCTGCGCGATCAACAGTGGTTTTACCTGCATTATACGCTGCAAGAGCGAGTTTATAATCTCCTTTATAGTTATCAAGAAGATCTTTCAGAATTGTAACGCCACCCTTAATATTCTGTTCAGGATCAAATGGATTCTCAATCCCAAGCCCCATTGCTGTTTCGGGCATAAGTTGCATCAGCCCCATTGCTCCTTTGGGTGACATCGCATTTATATTATAATCAGACTCGGCTTTAATAACAGAGCGGACGAGATCAGGGGGTATGTTTTTTTTGGCCGAATAGTAGTTTACTATTTTATCTATATCGTTCCTTGAAAGCTCAGCATCACTGTCAATATTAAGATCTTTAGTCATCAAACCAATTGCATTATCAGTCATCTGACCAAAAGCCTGGCTTGAAACAGGTTCATTGACCGGCAACTGATTTTCAGTTTTTTTATTAAGACCAAATCTGTTCTTAATTTCATTGATCCGTGCCATTATATTGTACATGTCATCAATCATAAAAATTACCTCACATCAGTTTTTTATGATATAGTTTCTGATTCATATCGTCATTCTCTTTGGCGATCTCTTTATTTACTTCATAATTATATTCTTCAAATTTTCGTTCTTTAAGCTTTTCAACTATCTTTTTATCACGAGAAGCTATAATAAGTTTTTCTCTTATTCTCTGAGCTTCCGGTTCAAGTTTTTCAATCCTTTTATCAGCTTCAATAATAGCCCTCCGGGATATATCAGAGAATCTCATAACAGCCATTGCGTCTGAGGAACTAAAGCCCCCCCTCTTAAGCATTTCTCCATACCCGTCTTCATAATGCTTTATTTTAATTCTGAGTTCATCCTGAAAAACTCGCTCCATATTCTGCAGAGCAAGGACTTTCATCAGCTCATTCTTAATTTCATTTTCACGAGCCTCCCGAATATCCAGCAATTTTTGAAGCCTGAACTGAAACTTTTTCATAAATCAATCTACCTTACAACCTGAGCGAATGCAGGTGGTTTTGATTGTGGTTGTGCCGGCCTCCCCTTTTTCTCCTCTGGAAAGATCATCGATATCATCCTTTCCCTTATATTCTGAAGATGATCCTTTTCATATATTCCCTGTTTAAGAAAATCATTAATATCCCCGATCATACTTATTGCCCTGTCAACAACAGGATTGGCTCCGCGTACGTATCCACCAAGATTAATAAGATCTTCAGCATCAGTATATGCGGCAAGAAGTTCTCTGAACTTATATGATGCTTCAAGATGTTGGTCATCAACTACATCCTTCATACATCTGGATATTGAAGCGAGTACATTTACTGCCGGGTAATGGCCCTTGTTTGCAAATTTACGATCCAGAACAATATGGCCATCAAGAATTCCACGTGCAGCATCCGCAATAGGTTCATTCATATCATCACCTTCAACGAGTACAGTGTAAAATCCGGTAATACTTCCACCAGTAAGACTTGTTCCTGCCCGTTCAAGGAGTCTCGGCATCATAGAAAAGACAGAGGGCGGATATCCTCTAGTTGCGGCTGGTTCACCGGCAGCAAGACCCACCTCCCTCTGAGCCATCGCAAATCTGGTTATTGAATCGAGTAGCAGATTGACAGCAAGACCCTGATCCCTGAAATATTCAGCTATTGCGTGAGCAAGAAATGCCCCTCTAAGCCTGAGCATCGGCGGCTGGTCAGATGTCGCTACAATGACAACTGAACGTTTGAGTCCTTCAGGTCCAAGCTCCTTATCAACAAAATCTTTTACCTCTCTGCCACGCTCACCGATCAGGGCAATTACGTTTACATCAGCATCAGTATATCTTGAAATCATTCCAAGAAGAGTGGATTTACCAACACCGGAACCGGAAAATATGCCAATACGCTGGCCTCTTCCTACAGTAATTAATCCGTCAATTGCCCGTACGCCTACCGAAAGAGGTTCTGTAATGATTGTTCTGTTTAACGGGTTAATCTCTCTCCCTTCAACCGGATACCTGTTCCGGGCAAAAATTTCACCCTTACCATCAATGGGTTTTCCGATTCCTGAAACAACGCGTCCGAGGAGTTCTTTTCCAACCGGCACCATAAGAGAAGTTCCCACGGCATACACCTCAGCCCCGGGTATAACCCCCTTCATATCACCAATAGGCATAAGAATCACCCGATTCCTGTTGAATCCGACAACTTCAGTATATAAATATTGGCTTTCACCGGTTTTTATTTTACATAAATCGCCGTACTTTACAGCAGGTCCGACAGATTCTATTGTAAGCCCAACAATCCTTTCCACATGACCAGTGAACTTGATGACTTCAACTTCATCTATTATCTCCTTATATTTGGTGAGAATATCTACCTTTTCATGTGGAAGTATGTTAATCAATATTATGTCTCCTGATAATATTTCAAAATACCGGATATTTTATCCGGTATCAAAAAATTAAAGAGTGCTGGTGTTTCTTATAGCCTCTTCAATTGCATCCAGCTGTGTCGAAATTCTTGCATCAATTGCTCCTACGTCCGTTTCGATAATACAGCCTCCTCTTTCAACGCGGGAATCTTCATATATATTAACTTTCTTCAGTGATTCCATCATCTTTATCAGCTCATCTTTGTGAGCTGTTGTCATATCAAGGTCAGCAAAGTTAACCCTGATATCAATTCTATCTCTATCTTTAACGCGCTTGATAGATTCTTTAATATTATTTATTACGACTTCACGGCGTTCGACAATCTCATCCTTGATTACCTTACGAGCAATCATAAGTATCATCTCTGTCATTAGCTTTTCAGATGATTTTATTATATCATCCCTTATATCAACAGCAGTCGATACTATTGTCCCGAGCCTGTCTATAAGCCTCATAACCTCAGCCTGGCCTTCTTTATAACCCTCTTCACGACCTGCCTCATGACCTTTCATATATGCGTCGTGTTCAATCTCAGAGACCTTCTTTTCAGCTTCAAGAATAACCTTTTCAGCTTCGAATTTGCTCCTTTCGATTTCTCTTTCAGCTTCAGATCTATGTTTCTCTTTCTCTATTTTAATCTCTTCTCTTACTTTTTCGAGTTCAGTAAATGCGGCAGATTTACCATCCTCTT
>CAZVFJ010000124.1:0-9471 GCA_964625825.1 uncultured Leptospirales bacterium
TACCCCAGTATTCTTATTTTATTAATTTTTTTCAATTAATTAAAATAAAAAAGGGGCTGCCTTTTTAGACAGCCCCCGGGAACTGATTATTTGTTCCCGAATTTATCCTTATGTGTGAATTCAGAAATTTCTCTCCTTTTTGGCCCTTCTTTTTTAAGTTCCACAGGCTTGCCAACCGGTAGTATTGCCACAAGCTCATATGGAGCTTTAACATTCAGGAGTTCGGCGCATTTTTCCTGGTCCATTGATCCGACAACAACTGTTCCAAGGCCAATATCATGGGCGGTTAAGGCAATATTTTGAACAGCAATGCCGAGGTCGAACATATACCATGAATCAAATTTTGTTCTTTTTTCTCCATCTCTATATCCCGGGAGATCTCTCTTCCCGCATACCGCTATGAGTACTGATGCCGATTCAGAACATTTTCTGGCGGGATTTGATTCTGAATATGTAGAGACAACCTTTGTTATAAGCTCCCGATCTCTAATTACAATAAATTCCCAGCATTGTGTGTTTGACCATGAAGGAGACCACCTTGCCGCTTCAAGAAGTTTATGAATCTCTTCATCCGTTACATAATGCTCGGTAAATTTTCTTACCGCTCTTCTTGTCATTATTGCATCATGGAGTTCCATAGAATACCTCACATTAAGATTTTATAAATGTATTGCGTAAAATTTTCTCTTCCCGAGTTTATTCTCTTTATAATATCATCTTTCGAGATGCCAGTGTCTGAATTTTTTTTAAGATTCAGAGTAAGAGCATCATTCATAATAAGTGGAGCGAAAGTATTGTATTCGATTGAATGGATAATTTTGATCTTATTCATTACTGAAGATGTCAGCTGGCTATGGTATGGCGTAGGATTAAGGGCTGCGATCATACATCCGCAGATATGAGCCTCAAACATAGTTATCCCGAAGTGGGTCATAACGATCCTGGTTCTTGTAAGTATTTCAGCATATGTACTCTTCTCAGGCAGCGGCTCCCCCGTAAGTACAACTGGACTGCCGGATGAAAAAATTATGGCACGCGAATTATCAGGAATGGATTTTTCTATAAGAGGGAGCAATGCCTCTGGAGGATTAAATCCCGCATAGATGGCAATATCTATATCGCGTTTATTATTTTCATTTATGGATATGGATTCGATTCCCCGGGTGAAATTATAACCGTAAAGAAATTTTTCATTATCAATATGGGGGCCGGCCGGTTCAGATGAAGGCTGAGGGAGGAGATTAATTGAATGAGCAGCGTGGTTTCTCCCTGTACCGGAGTCATCTACGGCAAGCACGGGTGCAATTTTTGATAGTGATAAAATTTCCTCTTCTGAAGAATTTCTCATATCTCTTATAATAAGATCAGCTTTTAAGGGAAATGATTTGGAAACCATTGAGGTGAACTCATCAGGAAATAAGTAGTCGCCGGATAAGGGTATGATTTTTATCTCAAAATCACCCTTATTTTTCATATAGGAGGCCAGATTCAGCATCCTCTGGATGTGGCCCGTACCGAGCGGCCCGCCGGTTCCGGTTACTATTATTATTTTTTTATTTTTCATTGCTGTGGTGTGTCATCGGCCTTTGTTCAACTCCGGAGTTGATTAGGCGAAGTTCAGGATTTTTACTGATGAGGTTTATCACCTCTTCAAGCGTGACAGGCCTGCCATTATAAAGAGCGTTATATATCTTTGTCATTAAATCAAAATCTTCTGATGTATCAACAGTGAGGCGGAGTTCGGGAAACGGATTGTTAAGAGGTGATTGGTATTTTATTATTTTAAAAAGTTCAGAATGTTCTTTAATATATGGAGTAACATGCTCCCTGTGATGTGGCTCTTTCCCCTCTTTATATGCTTTTGTCAGGGCCGATTTTTTGATAACCTCAACTCCTGTGCCCAGGGGAATTCCGGTTGTGGTACAGTGATCAGCATCTGTTTTATAAGCATATGCAAGTGCCAAAGCGGCTGACACATGGTCTGTGAGCGGGTTATCACCTGTTATTCGTATTACGTAATCGCATTCGATTTCTGAAGCAGCATTATAGTATCTCTCCAGTACGTCAGATTCTGACCCGAGGAATATTCCGATCCCGCAATCCGCGGCAATTTTTATCAGCGGAGAGTTCTCTGTACCACGGCCTGTTGCAAGAACAACGCTGCCTGCTCCTGCAATAGCCTTTGCGCGTTCAATAACATGGATAATCATCGGTATGCCGCAGAGTTCCAGGAGCGCCTTTGAGGGGAGCCTTGTTGAGTTGAGCCTTGCCTGTATGATAGCAGCCGCTTTCATAAATTAATTACACTTAAAAATTAAAAGTATACCACTCATCACAGTTTTTGCAGTCAGGTTTTGAAGGGAACCGGCCGTTGTATTCATCAATAAATGACATTTTTTGTTTCTCCCATATCTCGTGCAGAGGAGAGCTGTTTATGTTACCATATGCATTATCTCCGTCAATATCCTGTTTGCAGAATGCCACTGAGCCGTCTGCTAATATATACATATCTCGTTGAAGGTGCCAGCATGGTATTCTTTTAAGAGGTGACAGGTCGGAGTACCTTCTATCCTTTATCCTCCCTGAGTAGATATTTTGTTTTTGCAAAATTATTGGAACCTTATATCCTTCCCAGAAATCGTAATACTTATCAAGGTATGATCTCTGCTCATCTTCTGAATTGAATTCATCCGTTTCATTAATTTTCATAACCTGAATATATACTCTCTCACCAGTACTGTTAAGTTCATTGAGAGAAATTATGTTATTAAAGACTTTATCAAATGAAGCGGACCCGTGAAGTCTCCTGTATGAGTCACTATCAAGTCCGTTGTTGTTTATTATAACCTTTACCTTTGACCTTTCGGGTGAAGATAAATATGATTTGAAATTAGCATCTGCTTTGATTCCATTTGTCTCAATGATCAGCTGTTCAATAAGGGGAGCATCGCAAACTATATCCATTAAAGCGTAAAAGTCCGGATTGTCCAGAGGTTCTCCTGACCCGCCGAAGCAGATAGTATATGGTAGAGCAAAATGATTCATCTCTAAAATAATTTTTTTCAGAGTTTCAATGCTCATTGCCGGATGTTCATTCTTTAGTGATTTTCTGTAGCAGAAAATACAGTCAAGGTCGCATCCGCCATTAAGTTCAATTTCAAGATATGAAGGACCGGTGAAAAGTACTTCCGGGTGATCCTTGATAATATCCCTTATTTCGTTGTATTGTGGAATTCCACCCCGGACTGACATGATGTTTTTCATGATTTTTTTTTCACGAGGATTGGAGAGCCTGAATGAAAGCCTCTTATCCCTGATGTCGGGTTCGCGGTAGTAAAGTTCAACATCAAACTGGTTAATGTTTGATTTAATAACTTTACTGAGGGGTAGAGAATCCTCTTTTATATCAGGAAGCTGTTTCATAAGTTCAGCAGAAATTATTTCACATGTAAATCCTTCGGGAAGATTCTCTGAATAGGTGAATTCCGCGAGGTATTTTTTATGAAGTTCGGACATCTCCTTAAAAACATCCGGGTCAAAGAAAGGGGAGTCACCTTTTATTACAGCAATATGTTGTGATGTCATTCGGGAGAAAGCATCTTTCCAGTATTTTACATCATCTACAGATTCTCGTATAATTGTATTTTCTTCAGTTTTAAGTTTCCCGTTATAAGAAGATGGCAGAGAGTAGAAAACCTTAATGTCAGGAAAAAATGAGAGGATTTTAGATGCTATAAGATGAGGTGTGTCTGTGTCATTAAAATTAAGAACATCGTCGGTTAAATTGTTATCAATATGTATTATAACATCTACTCTGTTTTCATCCATTATTTAACCTTCACATAATCTTCCATATATATCTTTATCGCAGATTCATTTTTTTTCTTTTGGACCCATTTACTAAACTGGGTTCCCATATTTTCGTTATATAATTTATAAATGATCATTTTTTCAACGCTATCAAAGCGTACAGCTCTTTTATCAAGGTATTTAACAATATGATATCCAAATCCTGATTTAAAGACCGGGGATATTTGACCTCTTTGATTCATCTTGTAAACACTATTGGCGAAATACGGATCGAGCTGTGCCATTATCTGCCATCCGATATCGCCGCCATTAGCAGCAGAACCGGGATCTTGTGAATAATTTGAGGCTAATGACTCGAAGGATTCACCTTTGATGATCCTTTTTCTTAGGCCTTCAATTTTCTCATTGGCCTTTCTCTCGCTGGACAATGATCCACTCTCGGGAATTATAAGAATATGTTTTACATGAACTTCGTATCCGAGTTTTGATTTGTTTGCATTGTACCATTTTTTTGCCTCTTCAGAGGATGGGGGATTTGCCCCTACAGCAACAGACATTATCTGCTCTTTTGCTATCTTTACTTTTAGATCATCAAAAAAGGAGAAAAAATCGGTATGTTCGTTTTTTTCTATATAATCTATAAATTCCTGAAGATCAGGATCGATTTTGACTGTCGGCTCAAAGCGGTTTTCAAGATATTTATCGAGGTTAACCGATACTTTTTCAACAATTTTTGAAGCTTCTTTACCGCCATTTTTTGAGCGATAGAAACTGGTCATAAAACCTTCTAGCTGGTTAATTACCCTTTTATTAGTAACTTCGATAGATTCTTTGCTTGCCGTTTCATAAATTATTTCATTTTCAATCAGATTATCAAGAATCCTGCTCTTTTCGAAGGCGGCTTTATTGGAAGGAATGTTTTTTTTCATCTTAAGTCTTTCAAACTTCAGGTTTACTTCACTCTCCATAATCGGCCTGTTGTTCACAACAGCAGCAACACGGTCATAGCTGGACCATGAATAGAGAGATTTGAACGGAAGAAGTAATGCTGTTAAAAGCGTAATGATGGTAAAACTAATTTTTTTTCCGGGAATAATCATTTTATATTAAATCCTGTATCGGCTTTTCTATTTGTTAAATTTACTCTTTCTTTTAAATAAAAGGTATTCAATTCCGTCAACAAGAGCCATCCATGATGCCTCAATTATATTTGGTGATACACCAACTGTACCCCAGCTGTTTGTTCCGTCAGTCTGATCAATAAGAACCCTTACGCTTGATGCGGTGCCGCTGTTATCATCAAGTACTCTGACCTTGTAATCTACAAGATGTATCTCTGAAATTTCAGGATAGAATTTGGTAAGAGCCTTGCGGAGAGCGTTGTCCATTGCTTCAACAGGACCGTCACCGTTTGCGGCAGTGTGTTCAAGAGTTCCTCCGACCTCGACTTTAATCGTTGCTTCACTTTCAAGTTTTCCATCGCTATCCATTTCGGTGATGAGCCTGAATCCGAGAAAGTTGAAAAAAGGTTTGTATTCACCAGTTGCCTCACGGATAAGCAGTTCAAAAGAACCTTCGGCAGCCTCAAACTGGAAACCCTGATCCTCAAGAATCTTGATTTTATCAAGCATAGTCCTGGAAAGGGAAAGATCGTCGTTTATGGATATGCCGAGTTCCTTAGCCTTAAACTCAATGTTGCTTTTGCCTGAAAGTTCTGAGATCAGTACCTTTCTTCTGTTTCCGACAAGTGATGGGTCTATATGTTCGTATGTCCTTGTATCTTTTTGAAGTGCGGAGACATGTATTCCCCCTTTATGAGCGAAGGCATTGTCGCCGACATATGGACAGTTTTCTACATGATGAAGATTCGATATTTCACTGACAAATCTGCTCGCCTCTGTCAGGTGCTGTAACGCATCCCCTGAAGAACAGTTATAACCCATTTTAAGCACGGCGTTAGGTATAAGTGTCATTAAATCGCAGTTACCGCATCTTTCTCCATAACCGTTAACAGTACCCTGAATGGATAATGCACCTGCTTCAAGTGCGAACATGGAGTTTGCAACAGCAACACCTGTGTCATTGTGGAAATGCCCTCCAATCGGGGTCTTGATTTTTGAAGTTACATCAGATGTAATTCTGAAAGCCTCTGAAGGGAGAGTGCCGCCATTGGTGTCGCAGAGAACAATCATGTCGGCTCCGGCTTCACAGGCCTTTTCAATACACTGAAAAGAGTAATCACTGTTGGCTTTGTTGCCGTCAAAAAAATGTTCTGCATCAAGAAAGACTGCGAATCCGAGATCCTTCAGATATGCGACAGAATCATAGATAAGTTCAAGGTTTTCATGGAGTTCCATACCAAGGGCTTTTGTTACCTGGAAATCCCATGTTTTTGCCACAAGTGTAATAACATCAGCCCTTGAATCAACAAGGGACTGAATCATCGGGTCATTCTTGCAGGTATACCCCTTCCTCCTTGTAGAGCCGAAGGCCGCAATTTTTGCATGTTTTAATTCACTTTTTTTTATCTCTGAGAAAAAGGAGTCATCTTTCGGGTTGGAGCCTGGCCAGCCTCCTTCAATATAATCAACTTTGAGCCAGTCGAGAATTCCGGCGATTTTAAGTTTATCCTGAATTGAAAGTGATATACCTACGGTTTGAGACCCGTCTCTCAGTGTTGTGTCATAAATTGTTATTGTTTTACCGGGCATTATTCTCTCTTAAAAATTAATTTAGTCAATTATGATGGAAAAGCTATGTTGAATGAAGAAACAGCTCCCTGTCTGTTAAGTCCAATCATCGTTGTTTCTAACAGCTGAGATTTCAAGTAATTTTTCATGAGTGAACAGATTAATAAAGATGAATATATTCGGTTTTTACAGTCGATAATGTTTTTCAAAGAGCAATTATCAGGTAAAGAAAAATATTTAATTGACTAATCGATTTAAGCGGGTATTCTGTTTTTAATAGAATTGTTTCATTTTTAATTGAGAAGGGCCCTGGCAGCATACCGGTAGTAGCTTTTAATGAAACATTTTTTAAATTCAGGGTCTTAAATTAATTAAGAGTAATACAAAAATTCCGGATAATATGCCATCTCTTTTTTATTGGGATTAAGGATGTTGACGGCAATAATAAAACTGGTTATATGATACTTTTTCGATTTATAGGATTTTTATGAAATTTTTAAATAAGATATTCCTTCTACTCCTCTCGCTATCTTTTCTTTCATGTTCACTGACTTCTGAGGGAAAATACAGAGATATACTGGAAGAGTATGCGGAGGGGAAACTCATTGATACTTCGCTTATAACAGAGACAATCCTGGAAAGATTTGCTTCAACATCAATTAACGGCGAGAATCTTTTTCTCAGCAAGAATACAATTGTTAAAGGGAATGAAAATGATATTTCAATTGTTTTTCCGGAGACGGTTAATCTGAATGTTGATAAAATTATAAGCGATAATATTTCCTTTGCGGATATTAGTGAAAATCGGATTCTTCTTGGTAACAGAAAGGGTTTCTGTGCCTTTAACCGGGGTGGTGATCCGGTCACAGTATACAGGGCTGATAAAAAAGAGGTTATTGATGCAGCATCCCTCAGGGGGGATAATACGGTTTTCCTCAGCGATGGCAGGATACTGGAGCTCTCTGATTCAGAAAAAAAAGTAACAAGGCTCGACCCTGGTGAGTATGACCCTCCCTACAGAAAATTTTTCAGGTCATCAATTGTTTCATCAGATAAATATATTGGGCTTATAACGGGCATCGCCGGGTCTTATTATATAAGTATATTCGATTCAGAAAGCGGGCAGGCGAGGGTAAAGAATATAGCGGCATCGTCTTTTGAATTTAATTTAAAAGATGATTATCTTCTTTATATTCGTGGCGGTACTGCGAACTGGACTGTTATAAAATATGATATTCCGGTAAAGAAAAGAAATGAACTTAAAACTCTCGGTAAAATAGGGGATGTGTATCTCGCGGAAGATGGTTTTTTCTATATAAATGAGAAGAGGGCTTTTATCGAAAATTTGAAAGGAGAGAAATGGGAGACTCCGCCGGAGCTAAATGTAAAAGGTATATGCAGAAACAGTGTTCTTGCGTTATATAATGGTAAAATATACATTATTGATTTTAATGTATTGTTTGAAAAAGTAAAGGAGTTCGGCCAGGCTAAGGCTTCAAAAGATGTTTAATGATTTTTGGCATTATTCCATGGGCTGTAAGGAGCATAAGTATCTTTTATGTCCGCTCCGTTCAGGTATGGATGTGACCGATCTGAAATTTTTATAAAAAACAGGAGAGATATCAGGACAATCATTGATAGTATTGCAACAACAAGGATGTTGAGTAGTTTATTCGAATCAAGATACATTATACCCTCCGGGATGATCTTCTGAAATCTTTTTTCTAAAATTTTGTATAAAGAATGTAAGGATTTTGCTAAATACTCTTTTTGTATAATCCTGCGTTAATGAAAAAAAGCTTGCACTGGACTCTTGTGATATAATTTTAATATAATATAAAAGTATAGTGATAAAATCAACATTTTCATTATTTTTGAATAATAAAAAGGTGATTTTATAGGATTGTATGCTATTCCGGGATTTACGAAGAGACATTTTTTACACGGAATATGAGCAGTCAGATATGTTCAAATAGAAAAATTTTTAGGCTGGATAAGAATGAGAAAAAGACTTAGAAACGAGCTCTGCTGGTGCGGGAGCGGTAAAAAATATAAGAAGTGTCATATGGAGTCTGATGCTCTTGAGGGTGAAGAGAAGCAGTTAAAAAAACCACCAAAGGGGGTAATTATTAAAACTGAAAGACAGATTGAAGGGATAAGAAAGTCGTGCAGGCTCACCAGTGAAATTCTGACTATGGTATCAGAGAATATAAAAGAAGGGATAACTACAAATCAGATTAATGAGTGGGTTCATGAATATACAATAAGTCACGGGGCTAAACCGGCACCCCTTGGATATAATGGCTTTCCGAAAAGCGTATGTACTTCGATTAATAATGTAATCTGTCACGGGATCCCGGATGATACGATTTTAAAAAACGGGGATATAATAAATGTTGATGTTACATCCATATTAGACGGTTATTATGGTGACGCAAGCAGAATGTTCATCATCGGGAATGCTTCCGAAAAGGCTAAGAAGCTTGTTCGTGTTGCAAAGGAGTGCATGGAGCTGGGGATACAGGAGGTAAAGCCATATAATGATTTCGGAAGGATCGGGCAGGTTATACAGAAACATGCAACAGATAACGGTTTTACTGTAGTGAAGGATTATGGTGGCCATGGAATCGGCATTAAGTTTCATGAAGAGCCCCATGTTCATCACTATGACAATGGCCTTCGAGGCATCCTGATGTATCCCGGAATGGTATTTACTATTGAGCCTATGATTAATGAGGGTAAGTATCAGACAGGGCTGCTTGATGACGGGTGGACTGCTGTGACTGTGGATGGGTCATTATCTGCGCAATGGGAACACACTTTATGTGTAACTGATAGTGGAGTTGAAATACTTACAAAGTAAAAAGTATGACTTCGATTGATTTGAATAATTGCGAAGAATAAACGGAATGGAATAAATGATGAGAAGAGACGGTTTTGCCGGTTCAGAGAACTGGGTAATGAGGATTAT
>CAZVFJ010000125.1:0-9468 GCA_964625825.1 uncultured Leptospirales bacterium
TATGACGCAGAGAAATCATGATTTCTTTTTCCGGATTCCACCTGTTACCGTGTTCCATTGCGTTAATGATTGCTTCATCAAGGATCAGATTGAATTCCTTTTCGTCAATTTTAGGGACAAGATGCAAATTTAAAAGAGAATCTTTAATAGCATTGATGATCCTTTCTTTGCAGGTTTTTTCCGTGGGAAATGTATTTTCAAATATTATCATAAGATTTTTCGAATTAATTTGTAAGCATTGTAAATGAGGCAGTCTGAAAAAAAAAGCACTTTTTGTGTTAAAGATGAAAAATTTCGGGGTGGGGAGATTCGAACTCCCGACTTCTTCGTCCCGAACGAAGCGCGCTACCTGGCTGCGCTACACCCCGCAGATAATAAACGATAAAATAAATTTATCACGTATTAAGTCAATAATTTTCTTTTTAATGAATGATTATTTTATTAATGATAAGATGACAACCTAAAGAATATTTTTTAAGATTTAACATTAAAGTGGTGTTATTGATACTATTTTTATAATTCTGAATTTTTTACGTTCAGGGGGATTACAATAAGCTATAAAAAATACTTGCGCCATAGAGATATCATTTTATTCTGAATGGCAGGAGCACAAAAAATGCAATTCGTTTATAAATATGTTGATAATATTCCTGTTATTTCATTTACACGCGATGACGGGAGTCTCCTGGGGTATGATGTACAAACTTTCGGTGAAGAGGCAATTACTATTCTTAGAGAGGACACAGAGAAGATAGCCTTTGACCTGAGAAATAATCCGTATATCAACAGCTTCGGCCTTGGTGAACTTATCAACATCAGGCATTTTTTTAGTGAGCGTGGAATCTCCTGCATCCTTATTTTAAACAGTAAAAAAATACATAAACTTCTCGAAATGGTGGGAATTGAAGATCTTTTTGAAACTGTAGCATCAGAAGATCAAATTTAAAGAATGGGGCAGTTATGAGCGATAATCATGAATTATATTCATCTTACATAAAGAGCGGTATCATCACTGGAGAAAGATTCAGGTTTTTCCGTATGATAACCGGTATAATCTTTAACAGGGTGAACCTTGATAATGAGAGCCAGTTAATTTTAAACGAACACAGGGAAAAGGGTAAGATTGTCTATGCCTCGATGCAGACGACATATACATCGCTTTTTGTACTGAGCAATGCCTTGAGAAAATGTTCTATGCCTGATCCTGCACTTGGCCTTGGATTTGTGCCGTATAGCTATCAGAAAATATTTATTTTTATCAGTACAGTGATGACTTTTTATAAAAAACTTTTCAGGTCTAAGAGTGATTATTTTATAAAAAACTCAGATTATATTGAAAAAACAGTGAATGAAAGCAGCCTTGCTTTTTCAATACTTTCAAGAAAACTTTTCATAAGGAGATATGTTCAGATTAAAACAGATGTAATTGATTATCTCCTTGAAATGCAGAAAAAGAGTGATATTCCGATCTATATATTTCCACAGGTTATCTATTGGAATATGAATCCTGAAAGGCCTGGCTCACTCATGACTACTGAGGCTACAGGAGACAGGGGGCTTATCTTCGGGATGTTGACAATCTGGAAGAGTGCCACTCCGTCATTTATAAGGATAGGTAAACCTGTAAATCTGAAAGAGGAGCTTGAAAATACACAGGCGGATGATGTTAAGCACCTCTCACGTCAGGTGAGGAACAAGCTTCTTGAAATTTATAACTATGAGAAGAGGAGTATTCTCGGCCCGCAAATTAAGTCGCAACAGGAGATGATGGAAAAGGTCCTCTATCACAGGAATGTTCTTGATGTAATTCAACAGGAGATGGGCGAAAAAGGAAACTCCGAAAAGAAACTCAGAAAACAGGCGTACAGCTATTTCAGGGAGATTGCGGCAGACTTCTCAATAATATACATTAAATTTTTTAAAGCCACAAATGACTATATCTTTAAGAAGATTTTTGACAGCATCCATTATGAATTGGAGGATTTTAAGCGTCTCAGGGAGGCTTCGAGCAAAGGCCCCATTATTCTTGTTCCAAGCCATAAGAGTCATATGGATTACATTATTATATCGAGTCTCTTCTTTCACAACAGGATGATTCCTCCACATATTTTTGCCGGATCTAACCTTACATTTTTCCCAATGGGGAAGATATTCAGAAGATCGGGAGCTTTTTTTGTAAGGAGAACTTTTAAGGGGCTGAATCTTTACGCGTCAGTGCTCAAACAGTATCTGAAAACGCTTGTGAATGAAGGGTACACGATTGAGTTTTTTATTGAGGGTACCAGATCAAGGACAGGGAAGGTTATTCATCCGAAGATGGGTGTTCTGAAGTATCTTATTGAAGCAATAGATGAGGGGTACAACAAAGATCTTGTTTTTGCACCGATCACTGTAAACTATGACAGGATACTTGAAGAGAATTCCTACCAGAAAGAACTCAAGGGTAAGGAGAAAACCAAGGAATCTACTTCAGCTTTTATAAAAAGCAGAAAGCTTATACAGAGAAAGTACGGAGCTGTATATATGGGTTTTAACGAACCTTTCAGCCTGAATGAAGTCAGAGAGAAGTTTAAAAAAGAGAAGAATATAACTAATATAGATGACCTTACCGTTGAACTCGGGTACTATATTGTTAAAAAAATAAATGAGACAGTAATAGCTACGCCATTTGCCGTTACAACAGCAGCCCTGCTCAACACCACTGAACGGGGTTTCACAAGGAGTAAGATAAGGGAGAGGCTTTCACTCCTCCTTACATACCTCAGAAAGACTGATTATAAACTTGCAGACTCGCTAAAATCTGAGGAAGACCCTGAGCGGATTATGAATATGGTTTTTGAATCATATATGGCTGATGGTATTATAAGCAGGGTATCACTCGGGAACGAGGATCAGGGTGTACCGGACGGGAGTAGTGATGAACTCTATATAATAGATCATGAACAGAGAGGCAGAATTAACCTTTATAAGAATAGTATAATTCATATGTCATTACCCGCGAATATGATTGCGCTGGCTGTGATAATCACGTCTGTTGAATGTAAAACAACAAAAGATAAGATTATTTCAGAGTTCGAAAAGATCAGGGATGCTTTTAATAAAGATTTTGTTTATGCTGATTTCATGTATGACAGCAGTAGTGTCTATGATTTGACAATAAAGCATTTTACTGATGAGAAGATTATTATAAGCGATGGGAAATCAGTTTCATATAATGAATCCGGCGCTGAGAACCTGAAATTTTTTGCCGGTATGTTGCAGGATTATATTGAATCATATCTTGTTGTTCTCACAACCATCTCCGACCCGGATAATTCAGGAGTATTGAGAAAGGAACTTGTTAACGAGATAAGAAAAAATGGAACAAGGATGTATCACCTGAACCTGATTCAATGTGCAGAGTCTCTTTCTGTTGTAAATTATAACAATGCCATTGATAGATTCCTTGAAGTGGGATTTATAGCCGGTGAGGGAACCGGTAAAAAGTCTAATATTGTTATCGTTGATAAAAAGAAAATTGTGGCTCACAAAACTGCGATTACTGAATATCTTGATAAGGTGAGGAGTCATTGATTAGTTGTTATTAATATCAGGTTTTATTTAAAAAAGACGGTTTTAAAAACCGTCTTTTTTTATTCCTCCAGGAATAAATTTTTTAAAAAATCACCTTAAAGTTCGTTTAGAAATAAAGGATTTTAAAAAATAAATTTAAGGAGGAAGTTTTGAATGAAAAAAAGATTTTCGTTTAATTCAATATTTCTGCTGACACTGTTTTTTTATTCCACCTCTATGGCGCAGGATAAAATACAGGAGGAGAGACCGGTATTATCAACACCCTCTTTTCAGCTTCTTGTGACCGGGAACATGGGGTATCTTTCGGGTAATTCTGACATGAATAATTTCACTGAATCCTGCGGTGATATAATTGCAGAATATTATAATGACATTGCTGAATCACAGAGTGAACCAAGAGACTGGAGTATTTCTGATCACACTAAGGCAAATATGAATTTAGGCGGCGAACTGGAGCTGCGATTTTTCGGTAAATCATTCGGTTTCGGGGCAGGAGCGGGTATACATTACGCGGAATCAAAAGCGGGTGTAACAAGTCCCTCCTGGGGCAATAAGCCTGAATATACTCTTTCTCTTCTTGTAATTCCTCTGACAGGAACTGTTTATTATATTCAATCCCTTTCGGAAAACTGTTTTTTTACAATGGGTGCCGGTGCGGGGTATTACTTCAGTTTCCTTGATGGAGTTATCGATAGCAATGATACAGTGGCATATGATGCTGGTGTACCTGAGCCGACGGCGGATACCGGCGGTATTGGTTATCATATTAAGGCTGATTTGAATTATAATATGGGAGGGCTTACTATTACAGCCGGAATAATGGGGAGATATGCCTCTTTTGATTCATTTGAAGAAGACGGATATGAATATGACATTGAAGCAGGACTAAGCGGGCTCAGTATTTATATGGGAGCCGGATTTTCAATTTAAAAATTCTTTGTTACTCAAACTGAAATAACATCCGGTGGATATGGTATTAACTTAACTGGTAAATAAATACTAAGGAATATATTAATGAATAAAAGAAAACTGGCTGTAATAGCTTTGCTTTTTTCAGTTTTGTTATTACAGATCGCGTGTAAATCATATACAATACCTTATGATCAGAATTTGAACGGGAAAATTATATCAACCGGGCTTTATGTCTGTGAAACAGGTACTCCTTCGGCTCAGTTTTCGGGCCCGGCGTTACAGCTGATCGGGAAAGCGGCTATTCATTCTTCCTCGATTATTAAAGCTTATACTAACGCGAAACTGCGTGATATTTTTTACGAAGAGCTTCAGAAAAACGGGGGCTCTATCAGCCCTAAAATGAAGATTATTATTCAAAATGCTTCAGAGAGAGAAATTATTATACCTGAAATCGCGAATATTGCCAGAAGTGAACCGAAAAAAAGTGAATTTGACTTCCAGGGTATTCCTGAAAAAATCGGGAAAGACTATATTTTTATCATAAAAGTACTGGATTACGGTTTTGTGGAAGGCAGTTTTTCGATTTCATCAAAAATTGATTATGTAGCTTCAATAATTGATATGAAGAATAATGTCAAAGTATGGCAGGAAAAAGGATCAAAAGAAAGTAGATATCCGTTTATGAGCGGATTTTCTGAGGCAAAGGATACTGTAAAAGTCGAATCAAATCTTCGTGATTGTGTTATAGGAATAATACAGGATATTTCTGCGTATATAAATAACAATACGAAAAATTAATTTTAAAATATAAATATAGCCCGGGGCTGAATGACTTTAATTCATTCAGCCCTGTTCTTTTAATTAGCCATAAATGACGGTAAAACGATAATGTCAACCCTGCGGTTAAGGGCACGGTTTTCTTTAGAGTCATTTGGCACAACAGGCCTGTACTTCCCGCATCCGCTTGCGGAAAACCTTTCGTGTTTCAGATTTTCATCCTGAAGTATATAGTTCAGTACAGCAAGCGCCCTCTCTGTAGAAAGCTGCCAGTTATCCCTGAACTGTCTTGTTTTGATCGGGACATCATCAGTGTGTCCCTCAACAATTATATTGTATTCAGGGTACTGAGCGAGTATCTCGCGGATTTTTTTAAGAGAGGGAAGAACTTCTTTTTTCAGGGTAGCTTTACCGGAATCGAAGCTTATCCGGTCGTCGATATTTATGATGAGCCTGTTTTTAGATTTTTTAAGGCGTATGTCCCCTTTGCGGATCTCATCCTCAAGCTGCTTCTCAAGTTCGCTAGCCTGACTCTCCATCCGGGCGAGTTCCGCTCTCTGTTTTTCATTAAGTTTTTTCAGGTCGGCAATTTCGCTGTTAAGGTTCTCAATTTCGGATTTAAGGTTATTGATTTTGTCTTCATAACTCAATTTCAGTGAGTTTATTTCGGTGAGTAGTTTTTTCTTTTCATCCTCAAAATTTGAACTGAGACTCTCCATTTGCTCATCGCATTTCTGTTGTAGAAGCCTGTTGGCCTCGATAAGGTTTTTTTCAGTTTCGGTCCCCTTTGACTTCAGGAGTTCGATCATTTTCTGAAGTTCATTTATCCTTGAGGTGAAAGCTTCTTTTTCTGCGGCGTTTTTTTTATTCAGTGAATCAATTTCGTTGTTAAGTGATTCAACCTCTATTTCAAGTTCCCTGAGCTTTTTGTTGAAATTAGATTTTTCATTAATGTATTGCTGGTTCAGGGTCTTCAGTTCCAGCTCAAGAGCGACTTTTTCGTTGTAAACTGTCCTGTACTCTTTTGTCGTATAGAAAACATCAGCAGCCAATGTTCCGCTTATCATAAACAGGGCGATAGCTGCGATGAATAATTTAAGATTTATATTTTTCATAGAGATTTCCAATCATTTAATTATTTTTTTCCCTGGAGTTTCGCTCTGGCATCCTGGAATTTTTTTTCGGCTTCCAGGAATTTTTTTTCTGACTTTGCAAGTTCATCCTGCTGGTTTTTATAGTATTCATCATATTTTTTATATCCGTATTTATCTTCGGGATCTTTATTTTTAAATAATTTTGTAATAAAATTTCCTGAGTCATTATCAGGGGACTCTTCATTTTTATCCCTGTAAGCAGATGCGATTTTAGCTTTTTCATAGTTCAGCTGAGCTATTGCCACAGCAAGCTCATTTGATTTAACCTCCAGTTCAGCTTCTGTCATTTCTTTCTCGGCTTTCTGGCTGTTGTATTGTGCTCTCTTTTTTGCTATATCAGCTTCATTGGCTTTTAGCTGATTTTTTTTAGATTCCAGGGTAACGGCATCCTTTGTCTTTGTGTAGAAATCAATCTGGTCTTTAAGAAGGGTGTTCTCTTTTTCCATGAGTTTAAGTTCATCCTCGGTAATTCCCGGAGCCGGTGATATTTCCTTCAGTTTATTTTCAACAGCCTGTTTTTCCCTGTTTTTGGTTATTATCTTCTGTTCAATATCCCTGATTAACGCAGCTTCTTTTTCATTTGTATCAATAAGGAATCTGTCTTCTACAGGTGAGGGTATGCCTGCGCATCCGGATATAAAAAGAGTAACGGCAAACAGCAGGATAATTTTTTTCATCAGTTTACTCCTGTGATTTATGAATATATATATTTTTATGTTATAAATAAGAAAAGGAATGTCAAGATAATGTTTCAATAATTTTGAAGCTGAGCTATTTCAAAATGAATAAAATATTTATTGATTAAAATCATAGTAGAGATAATTTTTGTAAAATCAAACTGTTTTAGCACAGAATTTTACCCGATGGACAAGTTTTAAATAATCAGAATTTTAAGGATTAGAAAATGAATAATTTGAATATAACATACGAACTTTATCTGGAGTTAAGTTATAAGCTTCTTGAACAGGTTCAGAAATACAGGAATGAATACAAGGCGATTCTATGCCCTCTAAGGGGGGGGTTCTTTCTCTCATATTTTATGAGTCAGCACCTCGAACTGCCGATCTCATATATCGAAATATCATCTTATGCCGGGAAAGAACAGCGGCGTTTTCAGATTGGTATCAAACCGGAATTAATCGAAGGGAAATTCCTTCTCTGCGATGATATATATGACAGTGGTAATACTATAAAAAAGATACATTCAATGTATCCGCAGGTTGAATTTGATACAATCTGTCTTGTCTCAAAAGTAAAAGATGCGGAAGTATCATATGCACACCTTGCTGAGAAAGATCAGTGGGTGGATTTTTTCTGGGAAGTTATGTAAAAGGGGGTTTTTAAAAAAATGATTAACAGAACGATTTCAATAATTTTATTAACTTTTATTGTTATTACATGCATAATACTATTTTTCCCGGCCTTTTTTATATGGCTTATAACATTGCCTTTTGATAAGAAAAAGATTATTCTTCACCAGTACACTTGTTTCTGGGGTGCTCTCTATACATGGGTTACACCTTCATGGAAGATGAAAGTAATAGACCGGAAGAAGTTTCAGCGAAACCGGCTTTACGTAGTAATCTCAAATCATCAGTCGCAGCTCGACATTCTTGTTGCATTTAATCTCTTCCGGCATTTCAAATGGGTATCTAAAGCTGAAATTTTCAGAGTCCCATTTGTGGGATGGAACATGTACTTGAACAGGTACGTGCGGCTCGTCCGCGGAGACAAAGAGAGTATTGAGCAGATGATGAAGGTGAGCGAGGAGAGGCTCACGGAGGGGAGCTCGGTCTACTTCTTTCCTGAAGGCACAAGGTCGGCAGACGGGAAAGTAAAGAAGTTTAAACCCGGAGCTTTTATACTTGCTCATAAACTGAAAATACCCATACTCCCCATAGCAATATCGGGTACGATTAAAGCTCTCCCAAAACACAGCATGAACTATCATGGAGTACATAACCTTTACCTCAAGGTACTTGACGAAATACCCTACGAAACTTTCGCTAACATGACAGTTGAGGAGACTGCGGAGTTCGCAAGGGGGAAGGTAATAGAAGGGGTGGATTCTTTAATTAGAATGGAAGAGTTAAAAAATTGAGTGGAGTTTATTTAATTTTTTAACTCTTCTCCTGTTTGCCATTTCCAAGAGAGTAGAACCACAGCAGCAGCATGAGTCCGGCAAGAAGCATAAGAGATGTATCTATTCCATAATTGTCGGCAAGGTATCCTGCAACAGGCGCTATTACAGTTATTCCTACAGTTTTTGTCTGTGACTCAATTGAGAGTATAGTTGCCTGTTCTGAACTTTCGGCAAGATCGTCGTATTGTGCTACAAGTATCGGCCTCCATAGGTTCTGTATAATGTAATAGATTATATAGGCGATAATCGCAATGATGAAGAATTTAAAGTATATACCGGCTGATGAAATAAAAGCAAGAGCAAATCCTGTAAAGATAAGAACAATAATGGCGGACTGCTCTGATTTAAATCTATCCTGGAATATATGTGCACGCCTTGAAGCCCCTGCCGACATTATATGGAGAATAAAGTAGACAACTCCGACAACAATGGCTGTACTCTCTTTTTCCGGTAGCAGAAACATTGCCGCAA
This sequence comes from uncultured Leptospirales bacterium, assembly GCA_964625825.1. Lineage (GTDB taxonomy): Bacteria > Spirochaetota > UBA4802 > UBA4802 > UBA5550 > UBA5550. Next base: position 9,031 of record CAZVFJ010000125.1, read on the forward strand.
GAACAAGAGCCTGGGCTTTGAGGATTGGTTGAAGATAATCTTTGGTGACTTCAAATACTCCTTCAAATCCCATACTCTGGACAATGAGTTTTCTTATTTTGCGATTTAAGAAAGATTTTTTTATGCTCCTGAATGTGTGAAGGAATACCTGCTTTATGCTCATCATCTGTTCCTGTTTATTATTCAGGTAGTCCGGGTAACAGGCGATATTCCAGACGCCGGCGATATATGGTATTATCGAGAATATAAAAATCCACCTGTAACCCGTTGAAAATATTATAATCACGGTTGAAATTATAACCGAAATAGCACTCCCATATTTTGACCATGAACGGGTGAAACCATAAACTTTTGTTTTTTCACTCATCCGATCATTCTGTCTCAGCCAGTCAAATATCATAGCCTTGTGAGTCCCTGTCCGGAATGCATCGCCGATTG
>CAZVFJ010000126.1:0-9411 GCA_964625825.1 uncultured Leptospirales bacterium
CAATCACAGTGTCTTGTGTACCGGAATCAGTGACTCCCAGATTGGTCAGCATTTCATTGTCGTTCGCATCGGAATAAAATTTTGCGACAAAAATGATTCGTCCATCAGTATCAAGAGCATCCAGAATATCCTGCAGATTATTACCTATTGCTGTTACAGTATTATTCAGGTTATCGCCATTATCCACGGCAGCAAAAACATCATTTGCTCCGAGACAGATCACCACAATATCAGGGTCTTTTGATATTACATCCCTCTGCAAACGCGCAAGGGCACCCGCTGTTGTATCGCCGCTTACGCCTGCATTGGCAACCTTAATTGTTTCAGGTACTAAAGTCTGCAGATATGCCGGGTATGATTTACTTCTGTCATCTACGCCGACGGTTGTTGCCGACATCCCCGCTGTAAGGCTGTCGCCCAGGCAGACGATATCCGCTGTAGTGTCACCGCCGCCACCGCCTGAGTCGCAGCCGCTCAAGGTGAAGGCCAGCGCCGTCACTGTTATACAGGCTAGTATTCCGAGTTTTCTGACCAGTTCATAAGGTTTATTTTTCATTTTAGCTTACCTCCGTACTCCTTAAAAAATCGATAAATATTCACTGCCCCGGGATTGCCTTCCGTCTTGCGGGAAATCCTTTAGTATCAGTACTTTATCATAGCTGCAGATTAATTTCTGTTGTAGGGATGGTCAATTGTATAATCCCGGTGAACCCTTAACTCTTCCTTAAAAAACCCTTAATTTGATATTGACAGGCTGGGAGCGGATAATTAACTGTTAGAAATGCGGTATCGGTATTATTAATGCGGTATAAAGAAAAGATTTTCAAATCAGCAAGTTTCATCATTTTCCTCGGGGTTTTCTGCTTTTTCATATATATTGTTTTTCTTTTAGTGTCTTATTCTTCTGCTGTTACCCGCCTTGAGAAGCAATTTGAAGAGAATACATTCCCGAGAATGACAGAGATGATCGATCAGCGGATTAACCTCTTTTTTAATCCCTCTGTGAAAGGGCTTATTCTCCTCTCTGAAAGTCCTGACTGGCCGGACATTCTGAAGAAAGCGGTATCTGATCCCGGGCAGCTTAAATCCCGGGTAAAAGCATGGGCTGCCAGGCTTGAGGTAAGCTCAGTGGGTATTTCAGACAGGGACAGAAGAATTGTCTGGGATTACTGGTCGGACAAACCCATTACCCTTAATCCCGGGATTTCACGTGACAAATGGTTTTTTGATTTATGGGGCAGAGAAAAAATACCTGACTGGACATTTAACCTTTATACAGAAGATTCAGTTGGTAATTATCAACTATACATTGACAGGGTGATCCGCAATAAGAACGGCCGGCCTATTGGGAGTATTGCCGCAAAGACACCGCTCGTGAGGCTTCGGGAAGAATTGAACCGGGTAATTGGCACTGGCGAACGTGTAATCATTCTTGATGACAAAGCAAATGTTATAATTGATATTTCGCGCATGGAGACAGGGGAGGGTGTTCAGTCTTTCACTTTTAAAGATTCCAGTGTTAAGAAAAGCAGCAGTAATAAAGTAGATCCGTTAATCGCGGGAATTTTAGCACAGGAACATGATTATGGCCGTTTTGGAACAGATAAAAGAAAAATATTTTTTAAGAAAACTTCACTGTTCGATGGCGCTATATCAATTCTATCGATCATGGACAGGAATATACAGATAGAGAGGGAGAAAACAAGATTAAGGAAAGATCTGATCTTTCTGACTGTATTGTTTACACTTTTTATCGGCGGAATACTTCTGACAATGATGTTTTATACTCAGAGGGTGAAGCTTCTGGCAATAAAACTGGAATTGGAGAAATCAAAGTTTGAAGAACTGCTGTTTATAATTACACACGGCCTCGGAAATGAGATTCTGATGCTCAAGAAATATATAAAAGTTATACCCCGGAGTTTCACTGCAGGAATTGATTTAAGGCTCAGTGAGATGAATCTCATGATACAGAATTCCGTTAATGCGGCGAGGCTCAACAGCAGTAAAGCCCTGATTATTTCAAAACCTTATTCTTTTTCATGGCAATGGGAAAAGCTCACAGATAAATTTAAAAATCTTTCAAAGAGTAAGGGACAGAGATTCTCCGCTTCTCCGCCCCTTGACTGTGTTATTGATAACGATGAGGAGATGGTGTACCAGATACTGGCAAATCTTGTTTCAAATGCGGTAAAGTACGCCCCTAAGGACGGCAGGGTCGATCTCAATGCGAGGATAGAAGGGAAAAGCCTTGTTATTACTGTACAGGACTCCGGCCCGGGATTTCTCCCCGAAGAGAGGGCTTTAATATTTTTAAAGTTCCGGAAACTAAGCGCCAGGCCCACCGGCGGTGAACGTTCAACAGGGCTTGGCCTTTATATTGTCAGACAGCTTGCTGACGCATGCGATATAAAACTTACACTTTTAAACGGGGAGGGTGAATTCAGCGGTGCGGTCTGGGAGCTGGAGCTTAAAATAGTTCAGTCCGGGATGTAGCAGTATCCGGCTCCGCGATAGTTTTCAATTTTCCCGGCACCTGCCCCATACTCCTGCAGCAGCTTTTTTGCTTTATTCATATGAACCCATATCGAGTTGTCGCTTACAAATGAACCCTGCCAGATGATCTGCCCGATTTTTTTTCTGCTGTATGTTTTCCCCGGATTGGTTATAAGGAGGCAGATGATATCAAATATCTTGCCGCCGGCATCAAGCGCCCTGCCGTTACACAATACCTGGCGGGTGTTCCGGTCAAGTACGAGGTTGCCGCATTGAATCTGCTGTGAGTTTTCCGGTTTGTATTCCCTGAGAGAACGTTTGATTCGTGCCAGCGTCTCTCCTCCATGATAAGGCTTAGTGATAAAGTCATCAGCTCCCAGTTTAAAACATTCCAGCCTCTCCTCCATATCAAGCGTTGATGATACGATTATTATGTGAAGATCGGGTTTCAGTTCCAGAAGCTGAGGTATAATAAAACGGCCGTTTATGTCGGGGAGTTGAAGGTCAAGAAGTACAAGAGATATATCGCGTGACTTGAGAACCTCAATAGCAGCAAGGGCAGCTGATGCCTCAACATAGGGGTACCTTTCCTTCCTGAGTATCTCGGCAAGTGATTCGCGATCCTGGGCCTGATCGTCAACAATCAGGATGGCTGGTTTATCTTCCATATTTGTTCCGCTTATTATGAGATTTATTACAACGGAGCAGAAAATCTGTCAAACAGTAGTTTGAAAATTTAAGGTAAAATTAAGGTGGAGTTAAGGTGGAGTTCAGGTGGAGTTCAGATTTATCAATTGACACGGATTATCTCTCCGGTCTGGATATTAATCCAAGCGCAGCATAGGCAAAATGTCTGTTTAAATCTGATTTTTAATACAGGGATTTTCTGCGAGTGTATGAGATCTTTTGCTGCGGATTTAATAAGGAGGAAGATAAATGAATAAAAGTAAAATTATTACATTATGCGTTCTGCTCATTTTTGTCTGTGTTATGGGGGACACGGGCAACGCGAAATTTAAAAACCCGTTAAAAAAAATTGACAATCCGTTTGATAAGAAGAAGAAGAAAAAGAAGAAGCCGGTTAATATGAATGTTTTAGCTGATCAGCTATATGCGCTTGAAAATCCTGATGGACTTGACAGTGACGCGAAGCCCTCAAAACTAAAGGAAACTCCTCTGACAGATGCCAAAGAAGAGTCAAGAGTGCAGGGAAAAACAGTTGATGGCAGACCGGTAACTTATATAACAACCACACAAAAATTCAAAGCAAGCGCAGCTTTTGATCAGCAGATTCTCCTTAATCCAGGTACTGATGTTATTTATCCCGGATCTGTACTCCTGGGACACACCATCTCGGATGGTAAATATAAGGAGATAACAAGGGGGAAAAAGAGACCAATAACTCTGTCATATGATTTAACAAACATAAAGAATGATAAGGGTAAGAGCGGAAAGGTAACAGGCAATATTACGCCGTCCCTGTCGAATTACAGAAATCTGCATAATGAGATTTTGGGTCAGAATCTCGGTAAAGCATCTACTACTTACTCTTTTGAAGAGACCACAGTATCTTCTGAATCAGATTTCAATATTAAATTTAATTTCGGCGTTGGATTCAATTCAGGTGTAGTTGAAACAAAGGTTAAAACCGGATTCGATTTCGCTAAAGGCTCAAAAAAGTATAAATACATGGTTAAATTCATGGAAACTTTTTATACAGTGGATGTTGACCAGGGGAAGGATACATTTCTTTATGAAAGTTTCGATATAAAGGATTTCCAGGGTTACAGGCCGATATATGTTGCTTCAGTTGCTTATGGAAGACTTGCGTATCTTACTATTGAGTCTGACGAAACATGGGACAAAGTAAAAGCGGACCTGGATGTGGCTGTGGATGCTTCGATGTACGGACAATATGATGCAAAGTTTGAAAGCTCAGTTAATAACCTGAAACAGAACAGCAAGATCAATATAACAGTTATTGGCGGCTCCGCAGTGGCGGTTAATCTTGACGGCTTTCTGAATATGCTTAAAACAGACAGTTTTTCAAAAGACAATCCGGGAAAAATTATAGCATACAAACTCCGTTTTGTTGATGATAACTCCATCGCCAATACTGTATATAATGATGAGTATACCGTGACTAAAACCGTTGAACAGCTGGGCAAAGGTATAGCTACAACATTTACCCTTTATAAAATAAAGCTTAATGCTAATGACGGAGCGGGTAAAGGAATGGAATTATACGGAAACCTTGAGATTTCCGATGGGGCCACAGGTAAAAGCTTATGGAGTTATTCACGATCTAAACCGCATAAGGTTAATGAGAAGGGGGAGATCAGCTTAAATTCGCCTGCATCATATACCTTCTCCAATGACAGTGCGTCAATAGGTGTGAAACTTGAGCTTCTGGAGAAAGACAGCGGCTCAAATGCCGATAAATTTACAAATGCTCTTGGTCAGACTCAGGGGAACGAGGCGAAATCTTATATGCTCAACTCCCTTGAAGAGGGTAAAGATATTGTTATAAAATCCTATGCCATCGGCAAGAAGAATAAGATAAAAAGCAGTGAATGGGTTGAGTTCTATATCAGGGTTAACAAGAAGTATGAATACTGATCTTTTTTACTTAAACTGATAATAACTTTATACTGAATTACATTTCCGCCAGAAGTTGAGGGGCGGAAATGTAATAGACTTGTTGCAAATCTAATTTTTAAAATGGGGTTTAAGGGGCGGAGCCCCTTAAAAAGTCCCCCGCAGGGGCTTCCCGGCGACAGTGAGAGGCGGTTTCGCAACAAGTCTAATATTTACCAGATTAACATTCAGATGATTTATATTTAAAACTATTTCAAAGAGGAAACATATGAAGAAAGGTTTTATTCTGGTACTCATTGCCGTACTCTCAATCTCTTTTGCATCAACAGGCTCTACCGCTCCAAAATTTTTAAAGAAAGCCAAAGATAAAATAACAGGCAAAGAGCATAAGAAAAAGGGGAGCAAAAAAACCGCCTCTGTAGTTCTGGCCAAAGGATTGCATATCACCTGGTGCGGTAAAGAAGTAAAAGACAATGGCTCGGTTACTATACCCGGCCTGGAAGGTGTTACTCTTCCTGTTAAAAATGGAAAGTTTGATTTGACTGTTCCTGCCAATCCTGTTTTTGGTGACGAATGGGGATTAAATCAGCAGTCAGATTTCTCAGAGTTTGATTTCGGTTCTGCAAAAGTGAATTCATTCCGGATTATATATTTTTCAAACAGTAATACTTCAAAAGACCGTGAAGAGACAGCAAACGGAAGAGGCGCTATCCCCTTCAGTATTTACTATTCAGATAAGGATGCCAAAGGAACAATAGACGGCGAACCTGCTTCACTAAAAAAAGGGTGGAACATCATAGGGGATAAAAAAAATCTGGAAGCCTCTCTCATGTGTGTCGGCTGATAAAAAGCTGTATATCAATGGACAGAAAACTCTGTCCATTGATAAAGTCTGAAATAAAGAATTTTTTCTGTATATTTTTCTGCAAAATTTGTCATATTTTTACCTGATACTGCATAATCCATGCTTAAAAAACTCATATAGAGGAAGTGATGAAAAAAATATTTACTGCCGCAACACTGTTATTATCTATTCTTTTTTTCAGTCAGAATACCTTTGCTTTTAATGTGTATATACATCCGCTTATCGAAGCTATCCAGAAAAAGGATAGGGCAAAGGTTGGGCTTCTGATAAAACAGGGAACAAATGTCAATGTTGCACACGAAGACACTGCGCTGGTCACAGCTATTGATATGCGGCCTGATCAGTTTGACATCGAAATAGTGAAAATGCTTCTTAATACTAAGAAGATCGATATTAATAAATACAGCACAAGGCCAATGGGTGCTTATTCATGGCACCGGACTCCGCTCATTGCCGCTGTCAATACAGGGAACATTGAAGTGGTTAAGCTTCTTCTTGCTAAAGGTGCCAAGGTCAACCTTACTGATCAGCATTTACCTACCTCAAAGATTATCGGGCCTCAGCCGCTCAATACAGCACTGCATTACGCAGCTGAAAAGGGATTTTATGACATAGCACGGCTCCTCATTGATAAGGGTGCAAATATCGAGCAGCTGAATTCGACGGGGATAACTCCTCTCATCGTTTCTATATACTTAATTACGAATGAGTCTAAAGCAATAGATAAAGAGAATGCGGTGAAAACAGCGGCTCTTCTTCTTGACAGAGGAGCTAAGGTTGACAACTGTAAGTTTTCACCTAATACAAAATTTCTTAAAATAGATCTCCCTGAAGGGACTACTGCCATGATCAATCCGAACGTTATAGTAAGGGGAGGAGGGGGTATAACCGCCCTGTACTACACTGCCATGAACGGATTTGTCGAAGGGGGAAAGCTCCTGCTTGACAGGGGGGCGAAAATCGGTTTTCAGCACTATACCTCCAAAGCCACACCTATTATGGCTGCCGCAGCCGGGGATAAAACTGAGATGGTAAGGCTTCTTCTTGACAGAGGAGCGGACATCGAATCCTCCGATGTCCTGGGGACCAATTCACTGCTACTGGCCTCAATTGGCCTTAGATACAATACAGTCTCGCTCCTTCTTGAACGGAAAGCCAATGTCAACGCCTTCGTTAAAACCACAGGTGACAACGCGTTAATGTATGTTATTAATCAGAGCCGCACTGAACATGAGAAAGAGAGCATCAGGATGATGAACCTTCTGATTGCGAATGGGATCAATATAAACTTCCAGGGACCGCAGGGGAATACCGCGCTGATGTACGCAAGCGGCTGGGGAGTGGCCACTAAAAATCCTGAGAGGGCAAAGCTCCTTCTCGACAAAGGGGCGAAGGTGAATCTACAGAATAAAAAGGGTGAAACAGCCCTGATGATGGCAGCAAACCGCGGGCATGTGGAGACTGCGAAGCTCCTGATTGAACGAGGTGCCAACCTTGAACTGAAGGATAAAAACGGCCGTACTGCGTTAATGAACGCATCAGCAGCAACCATTGACCTTAAAAGCACAAACAGTGATTTCCCTGAACTTGTGAAACTCCTGCTTAATAAAGGGGCGGACATTAATGCTAAAGATAAAAATAAAAGCACTGCATTGTCCCTGGCTAAAAAAAACGGACACAAAAAAATAGTCGCTATTCTTACCGCAAAGGGTGGAAAGATTGACACAGCAGAAAAGAAGGATGAATCAGGTAAAGCTATAATCGGCACATGGGAAGGCCTGCAGAATTCAAATCCCTATGACCTGCACCGTTTTACATTTAAAAGTGATAATACATGGACTTATGAAATTAAGCCCACTGCGGCAATGCTGAAACAGATACCAAAAAATCAGCAGAAGTATCTTGCTGATTCTTATAAGACCAGGGCGGGCCAGGTTGGGAACAAGGGAACCTATTCTTTCAGGGAAGAGTGGCTTGTATTAAAGACAAATTCATTTTTCAGTCCTGAAAGGGTTTTCGGATGGAAGGTTGCAAAGGGTAAACTTAACCTGAACGGTACAGAATTTATCCTTAAAAAAGTCAGCAAATAACATCATTATTCTCCACCTCAAACGGGGTGGAGAATACCCCTCCTAAAAGTCTGAATTTTCCGCTATAGCCTTAACCAGTTCATCAATGGCATCAGCAATATTTACTGTTTTAATTTTTTCACCTTTAGCGAAAAGAAGCATCCTGCCGTTCTGACCTCCCGCAAGCCCGAAATCAGCCTCACTCGCCTCTCCGGGGCCGTTAACTTCGCAACCCATTACAGCTACAGTAAGATTTTTTTTATTTTTGCGGAGAGGCTCTTCAAAATTAGAGTGGAGTTCAGAATCAACTCTTTCAGCTATTTTAAGGAGATCAATATCGGTTGCGGTACGCCCGCATGTGGGGCAGGAAATTATTTTTATCGGGGAGTAGCGGAGGTTAAGTGATTCCAGAATTTTCCTCCCCACAATAACTTCATCTTTCGGATCTCCGGTCATTGATACTCTTATTGTATCGCCTATCCCTTTAAGCAGAAGATGACCGATTACAACCGAACTCTGCACTGTGCAGTTAAGTCCGTATCCGGCTTCTGTAAGCCCGATATGTATCGGGTAGTCACGGGATTCTGCCATTATAATATTAGCTTCAATTGTCGCGAATATATCAGTGGATTTTATTGAAACCGCGATATTTGTGTAATCCAGATCTTCAAGTATCTGTATATGTTCCAGGGCTGAATCTACAAGAGCTTCAGGTGTCGGATGAGAATATTTTTTCCTGTTGATTGATCCGCCGTTAACGCCTATACGTATAGGTATGTTTCTCTCCCGGGCTGCTTTTATCACCTCTTTTACTTTCCAGCTCTCACCAATATTTCCGGGATTGAGCCGCACCTTGGATATTCCCGCATCAATCGCAGCAACTGCGAGCCTGTAATCAAAATGGATATCTGCAACAAGGGGGATATTTACTGATTGTATAATTTTTTTAAGAGAATCAATCCCTTTTTCATTCCGTACAGCCAGCCTTACCATATCAGCTCCAAGAGACTGGAGCTGCTTTATCTGGGCAATGGTCCTCTCTGTTTCATCAAGCGGGATGTTTGTCATTGACTGAACTGAAACAGGGGAATCCCCGCCGATTGACAGTTCGCCAGCCTGTATTTTTTCTGATTTTCTTCTCTTAATATAATTATTCATTTTGTTAAACCGTAATTTTAATTATAACAGATAATCATATTGCATGCTGTAGCTGTTTGCGAAATGATTAAATCATTGTCATCGTATATTGTATTTAATAAAAGGGAATTCTTTTTTTTATTAAAATTAATGAAGAGCAGGTAAATCAGTTTTTTATAATAAAAAATAGCTCATTCCGGATTGTTGGGAAAAGTAAAAACGATTCCTGACCATCCCCCTAAATCC
>CAZVFJ010000127.1:0-9391 GCA_964625825.1 uncultured Leptospirales bacterium
GGAGCGGCAAGGAAATCATCCATATTTTCAAATATATGAAATAGTTTGGCTCCTATTATTGCCGACGGGATGACGGCTATTAGTATTTTATATGCAAGTTCAGGATTTATCCCTTTTAGCTTATATTCTCTTTCGCAAAGAAGAAAAGATGTGTAGAAAGCAGCGCCCAGTAGAAGTCCATAGGAGCCGATAGTTATTATCTTGTAGTTAAAAAGTATTGGATACATAATTTTCCCCTTTATTAAACAACGTTGACAAAAAACAGAAGAGGCTTAATATATTATCATTTTCATCTATTGTAATGCCTGAAATAGAAAATTCATTAAAAATATCTTTGTCAAGAGATTATTTAAACAAATCCGGCGCTGTAATATCTTATTTATTCTGTGATAAGGAAGGTGGTGAATGGAACAGGGCGAAAGAGTGCTTCTTATTCGCAAAGGAAATGAGCTCTTCAATCAGAAAAAGTATGACGAGGCCATCAAGCTATATCTTAAAGCTAATTATATGGATGGAATTATGAGAGTGGCAGATTATTACTATTATGATTTGAAACAGCCCCTTACCGCATTAAAATTTTACAGGCTTATAAACAGGAAAGACAGAATTGATGAAATTAATGCAAGAATCATGTTCGCTTTCAATCGGATGCTCTCCGAAAACCAGGAAAAAAATACTGAACAGGTGGACAGTGAGATCGAGATTAAAGTTCACCCTAAACTTAAAATATTTGCTGAAGAGATAATCAGGGACAATAAAGATGATGAATAGAAAAAAAAAGTGGATAAAGTCTGCGGCTGTTTTATTTCTCTCTCTCCTCGCGGGAACAGCCTTTGCTGCCGGGATATCAGATCCGGGGGAGTATTTCAGAAAGAATGTTGTGGAGAAAAAACTTGATAACGGGATCACCCTGATAATGATGAACAGGGGGTATTCACCTATAGTTTCACTACACATTGCATTTAAAGTCGGTTCGGTTGATGAAAGTTATAATACACAGGGTGCAGCTCATATTCTTGAGCATATGCTTTTCAAGGGGACTGATAAGCTTGGTACTAAAGATTACATCGCCGAGAAGAAGTTACTTGATAGGATTGAGGCTATAGGGGAAACTCTTGACAGTCTCAGGCTTCAAAATCCTTCAAACAGCAGAATCAGAGATCTGGAGGTGGAATTAAAATCACTCCAGGAGGAACATTCAAAACTTGTAGTAAGCTCTCCTTATGACAGGCTATATACATCTATGGGTGGAGTCGGATTAAACGCATCTACCTCAAAAGATATGACAGGGTATTATATACAGCTTCCTTCTGAGAGAATTGAGTCCTGGGCGAAAATAGAAGCTGAGCGGCTCCGTAAACCTGTATTCAGGGAGTATTACAGAGAGAAAGACAATATACTTGAAGAGAGGTCGATGAGATACGGCTCAAACGGCAGAGGGCTTCTTAATGAAACATTTTTTGCCGCGGCTTATGAAGCCCATCCGTACAGGCATCCGATTATCGGCTGGGAATCGAATATAAGGTATATGTCTATTAATGATATAAGGCGTTTTTATAATGAATACTATATCCCTTCAAGAATGACAATAACCATAGTGGGGAAACAGGATACAGAAAAGACATACCGGATAATAAAAGAATATTTTGAAGGGATTCCTGTTAAACCGGCTCCCGCAGAGGTGAAGGTAATTGAACCTCCGCAGATCGGAGCAAAGCGAGTGGAAGTGATATTTAATGCCAGGCCATCTTTAATTATCGGCTGGAAAAAACCTGCCGCTCCGGACAGGGATGATTATATTTTTGATGTAATATCATCCATTCTGGGGGACGGCAGCTCATCAAGGCTTTATAAAAACCTGGTTCTTGAAAAGAAACTGGCCTCTTCTGTTTATGCATGGAATGGAGCCCCCGGCTCACGGTATAGCAATATGTTCCTGGTATACGCATCACCTGCTGACGGGGTTGAGCCTGAGGCGGTTGAGGCGGAGGTACTGGCGGAGATAGAAAAACTGAAAAACGATGTAAAAGCTGAAGAACTTGATCGTGTGCGAAATCAGATGGAATCCTCATTTATATTTATGCTCGATAATAATGATGGGATAGCCAGACAGTTAAGCTATAATCAGACGATCTTCGGTAGCTGGAGCTATTTAATAGATTATACAAAAGTTATTTCCGGCATTTCTGCTGATGAAATTAAAAGCGCTGCTGATAGATATTTAAAAAGCAGAAACAGTGTTACTGCGATTCTCAGAGATGGAAGGAGCCAATAATGAAGAGATATGTCAGAAGGGTTATAATGGCCATGATGTTATGCGGACTGATTTTATTTAATTATCCCGGAGTAATGGCGGAAGAAAATTTGATCCCATCAATGGAAGGACTACCTTCTGTAGAGACATTCAACCTCAAAAATAATATCAGGCTCCTGACAATTAAGGATGAATTACCCCGATCAGAAATATACTGTTCCATAGGCTTCGGGAAGATGCATGAGAATCGTGATAATGCAGGTATATCTGAACTTCTCGTGAGGGAAATTTTAATTTCGGGAACAGAAAAATATCCGGGCAATGAGCTTAACGCGCAACTGGAGTCTGTGGGTGGAGATATCAGTATCACAGCAGGGTGGGAGAATATTAATATAGAGATCCGGGTATTGAGCAGGTATACAACTCTTGCATTTGATATTCTTGCTGACATACTGGCTAGTCCACGATTCAGTGATGAAAGTATAAAATATTCCCGTAGCCTTGTGCTCGAAAAGTTTAAAAGGGAAATGGATGACCCTGCAAACGCCGGTTTTGCGAAAGTAAGGGAGATTATTTTTAACGGTGAGGGCTATGGTTCTCTCATCTCAGAAAAAAGCATAAATTCTATCACCTCGGCTGAACTTGCCGGTGTATGGAAAAGGTTTACGAAGGGAGGGAATATCAGTATAGCTGTATCGTCCTCAATGGCCACTGATGAACTCCGGCAAATTGCTCTGAAAAGATTATCCGGGATCAAAGCAGGAGAGAGGGAATATTATAATCTTAATAACAGCAGTTTGATGTCGGAGCTTAAGGTTAAGTCCGGGAATATATACCTTCTCCCCACGGAGCTTGAACAGGCTACAATTATAATGGGAACTATAGCCCCGGAGATCAGTTATGATGGTAATTATTCCCTGTTTTTAATGAACTATATCCTTGGCGGCGGTTCTTTCAATTCGAGGCTGATGAACGAGATAAGGGTGAAAAGAGGCCTTGCTTATTCTGTGTTTTCTCTTGTTCGCAACAGGTATAAAACGGGAGTTTTTATGTCTTTTGTTCAGACAAGGAATGAAGAGGTTGCCAATGTTCTTTCACTCATGAAGAGCAATATTGTTAAAATGGCGATAACTCCGGTTACAAACGAAGAACTTGCATGGGCAAAAGAATCTATAGTAAACAGCTATGTCTTTAATTTTTCAAAGACATCAGATATTCTTGAAAATTATCTCCAGATTGAGTTTAATAACCTGAACAGAAATTATTACAGAGATTATCTAGGGAATATTGTTAAAGTCACATCCGCTGACATAAAAAAAGAGAGCGCTTTGATGTTCGATAGAGGGATCGTTACTGTTGTTGTGGGTAACAAATCTCTTGCCGAATCACTTAAAAGATATGGGAATATTGTGATACTCGAGTAATAATATTATTAGCCGTTGATTTCTTATAAAATGTTAAATATAGCAGTATTAAATCATTAAACTTCCCTGCTTAAAAATGGAGTTTTTGTTTGTGTATTTAAATAGATAACTCATAATAAAATGTCTATTGTCCGAAATAGATATATAGACTGTTGTCTTTTGTTGTGACAAGGAAGTCATATTACATAGTTCAAGGAAGAACCTATGACAAAAAAAATTGTTGATTTAATGACTTATAGAATTGAAAAAACTCTTAAGGAAAACGGTTTTACACTTAAAAAAGATGGTGATAAGAAAGTCAAATTACTGATTAAACTTAACACTGACGAATCTGTAAACGGTTAAAGAAAAAAATGGAAGGTGTTCTTGATGAGCGAAGAACTTGAAGAGAAAAAACAGGTAGTACGAGATGAACTTGAAAAATTGAAGTACGAATTCAAAGTCGATCTGCCTAAAAGAATAGCTGAAGCGCGTGAATATGGTGACCTGAAAGAAAATGCTGAATACCATGCTGCGCGAGAGAGACAATCTTTTGTAAAGGCACGTATTTCGCAGCTTACAGAGCAGCTTAACAGACTGAATGATATAAATTTGTCCGATATACCTGAAGATAAAGTAGGTTACGGTTCAACAGTTACCGTACTAGATATGAATCTTGATGATGAGGTAGTCTTTACATTTGTTTCATCTAATGAAGTGAATCCGTCAGAGGGGAAAATATCAGTATCATCACCCATAGGCGCTGCTATGCAGAATAAAGGAATTGGTGAAATCGTAGAGGTGGCTATACCTGCCGGAAAGAGGAAATATCTTGTCCAGAAGATTGTGACAATTCATGGTAACGAGTTGTTTTACGAGGGGTGAAAAGTATTTTTTGATGTGGAGACGAGGGGGATCGAACCCCTGGCCTCTTGAATGCCATTCAAGCGCTCTCCCATCTGAGCTACGCCCCCATCGATATCTATATCTTTTTTTTAAAAATTTTTTGTCAATAAAATTATAAATAACTGAATATTTTATTGATGTGCTAATTACAACAGTTATTAAAGCAGGCTTGAGAGGTTGAGAGATTGGATCTGATAACATGGGATGATTTTGAACGTGTTGAACTTAGGGTCGGAACAGTAATTGCTGTTGAGGATTTTCCCCAGGCTCTGAAGCCGGCTTACAGGATAACTGCTGATTTTGGAGAGAGTATAGGTATAAAAAAAACCAGCGCCCGTGTTACCGAACTCTATGAAAAAGATGAACTTCTCGGGAGACAGATTATCGGAGTAGTAAACTTCCCGGTAAAACAGATAGGCCCTTTTATGTCAGAATTTCTTTTGACCGGTTTTTACGATGAAAACGGAAGTGTTGTTCTTGCTATCCCGGAAAGAAAAGTAAGTAATGGTTCATCTCTAGGATAGATTATAAAAGGATTGATTTATAATTTGTAAATTGCGATATTATGTTTATATCGTATATCATTCTCATCCGTCTATCTTAAAAATGTTCTTTGTCATAAATAACTAACTATTACAGGATTTTGTTATGCTCTTTACTTATATTCTGGTGTTTCTTTTTTTTATCATATTGACCATCATAATTCTCTATTTACTGAGTGTTTATGTTTTTCCGCGTAAAATAGAAGAGATCCAGAAGATGATCGAAGCCGGTCAGATTAAGCTGGCTATAAAGAAACTGAATGATATTCTTGAAAAGGATGACAGAAATCCCTATGCTCATTTTCTTCTCGCTGAAGCTTATGCGGTAGATGGCAATACCCAGTATGCTATAGTTGAATACCGACAGGTTCTGAAGATGGGGCGTTTTGATGATAAAATAAAGGAAGTTCATATCAGGTCTGTTCTTGCAAAGCTCTTCATGGAAAAAAAGTCTTATGAAGACGCGAGAAAGGAGTACCTGATTCTCACCAAGCTTGATCAAACCAATTTTGAAAATTTTTATGAACTTGGAGTAATGTCCTATAATGTCGGTCAGCTCGATAAGGCAATGAATTATTTCAGGAAGAGTGCTTCTCTCAATTCAAAGCATGATCAGTCATTTTTTTATCTTGGCCAGATATACTACAAAAACGGAGCATATGTTGATGCCAAACAGTGTTTTTTAAATACAATCAAGATCGATCCTTCAAACTATCAGGCTCATTATAATCTTGGCCTTGTCCTGAGACAGCAGGGAGATTACGAGTGGGCTCTTAAAGAATTTGAAGTTTCTATGAAGAGTGATGAATTGAAGGTCAAAAGCCTCCTCGCTCGCGGGACCTGTTTTATGGAAAAATCGCAATATCCTAAAGCTATAATGGAATTTGAAAGGGGCGTGAAGTTTGCCAAGAAGGGAAGCGATATGGAACTAAACCTGAGATATTTTCTGGGTGAATGCCAGGAGAAGGTAAGGGACGTTCATGCTGCTATTGTCAACTGGGAGAAGATTGCCGAAGTAAATCCGAAATTCCGTGATATACAACAGAAACTCGCGGCATATGCTGAATTCAGGCAGGATGACAGGATCAAAGATTTCATGATTGCGGGGCTTGCTCAGTTTGAGCATATGACACGTAAGATTGTAGCAAACATGAACTATAATATTACAGATATTGAAATTATAAGTGATACCGAAATAGAGATTGTAGCAACAGAAAATGAAGGGAAGTGGAGAAACACAAGGCAATCTAACAGAATTATAAGAGTGATAAGAACAACTGAAGCTCTCTCTGATTCCTATTTCAGGAAGATTCATGAATCAATGAAACCGAGAAATGCTACAAGGATACTGGTTATAACAACCGGTGATATATCTCCCAAGGCTCTTGAATTTGCCAATACCAGACCTATCGAAATCAAAGGTAAAGCTGAGCTTGTTGAACTTCTTAAAAAGATATAACTGAAAATGGAAAAGGTTAAAACTCTCCTTCGTAAAATCCCGTTTCTGCAACATTTTACTTATGAAGAGCATGAAATATTTTTTAAAACAGGACGTGTTTCTTTATTAAAGGCGGGTCAGTTTGTTGATCTGAAGAAAAGTAGTTCACTTCATATAGTAATCAATGGAATGTTCGAAATTGAGACCATGGGGAACAGGGATGTTGTCTATATTTCTCCCGGATCTTTCTTCGGATCTCTTCCCTTTATAGAAAACAGGATCAGGGGAAATGTGCGGGCCCTTACAGAGGCTCAGGTTTTCAGTATTAATGAAGATGATTTTTATAGATTTTTTTTGAAATCCCATAAAGCCTTGAGAGGATACCTCCGGATGACCGGAAATATGGGTTTTGAGGTGAATCAATCAGGGAAAAAGTCTTTCGAAACCAGAAGCAAGGTAATTTCCGTGTACAGCTCAAATCGTAAAGCAGGAAAAAGTTATCTTGCTTCACTCCTTGCGCTTGCACTGTCCGGTGAGAAAGTTATTCTTCTTGATCTTTCATATAGCGGCAAAACTGTTTTTGATTATTTCAATTCAAGGATTACTGTACCGCTCTCAGTCAAGGATTCCGGAGCAGATGGTGACGAATCTATAATCAATGACCGTATCGTTAAATTTAGTGAAAATCTTCATCTTCTTAATATAAGTTTTTCATCGCGGGTGAAGACCGATCCGGAAATACTCAAACCGGTGCTGCTTTACTTATCAAGAACTTACAGGTTTATCGTGGCGGATATCTCTGATGACGATCACGATCTGAGGGATTCTGTTTTTAAACTCTCCGATTTTATTTTTGCCATAACTGACGGGAAAAAAGATATGGAGAATACCCGGAAGGCTTTTGATGATTCAATAAACGAAGGGCAGAGAATTGTCTATGTAAGAAACAGTTATACAAGCCGCGAAAAAGGTGTTTTTGTCGGAGGGGTGATTCTCAACAAATGTACAGATGAGAGCCCTGAAACTCCTGAAGCTATGGACAAATTTATTGGTGACGGCAATCTTGCAGTATTTATCGAAATGCTAACCGGGAGAAGCAGGGCTCTCGTACTCCCCTCGGAAAAATCAGGATCTATTCTACTATGTTCATTTCTTACTGAACTCGATAAAAGTAGAAAAAAGCTCGATTATATATATTCCTCTTCATATTCTTTTTTCCTGATTTCCATATTCCTGCTCTTTGAAAATAACCCGGAACTGACGGATAATATGAGAAGGTTCTTCTCCCCGGAGCAGATAATGAGGAATCTTGATATAACTTTCCCGGAGAAATTTGTGTTCAGTAATAACAGAATACTTAAATACGCATTTGAACTTGCTTCATCAGAAAGGATGGAAATGTTTCATCCGCTCCCCCTATGTTCCCTTGAGTCCGGCAATAGGAGCGTGATAAAGAGCACAGGTTTACTTGGCAGAATTATGGCTGCAAGTTTCGTTTCTTCCCCGGAATTTCAGCCGATAGAGATTGGTGGTTTTCCTTATACTTCCGGATTCCCGCAGAAAAGAGTGAATCCTGCTGAACTTTTCAGGACGGAAGTTGATGATATATTTTCTTTAACTGTTGTCAATAGAGATAATCTCAGGATTCCTGATAGTGTTTATAATGATTTTTATACTGCGACTATTCGTTCATCAGAAAGTATCTCTGAAAGGATGCCTGAATATATTGAACATGGTAAAAATTTAATACTTGATGTTTCAGAATCAGAATTTAAATTTGACAGAATTTTTGAATCTACATTGAAATCATCACAGCTTCTGCTGACAAAAATTGTTTAATGATTATTCGGAGGGTTTCTTGAGATCTAAAAAAACGAATGTATTGCAGGCAACGGTTCTCATCACAGGTATTATATATATAATTATTGGGTCTGCTTTTTTATTTACACCGATGACTATCTTACAGCTTTTTGCAGATAATGTTTCTGAAAACTGGCTTGATCTTGTAAAAGATCATGAACTTGTAGCGCCTCTTTATTATATGGTGAGAGCTTATTCAATTCTCTTTATGACCTCTGGTTTTCTGATGATTATGCCGCTCTTTGATCCTCTTAAATATAGAGGAATAGTTTATTTTAATGGAGTAATCTTCCCTTTCTTCGCATCAATTATTCTTATTAAAAACGGTTTTTTTGCAAGAGAAAGGGGTGGGGAGATTCAGGAATCCCTTCTCCAATCGAATTATACACATAAACTTATTGTTATTATTGGCTTTATTTTATTGCTGGTTTTTCTCGCATGTTCTATTACCCTTTTTCTGACTTCAAAGGATGCCAGAGAGGGGAAGGAATAAATTTTTTAATTGATTATTAATTGGGTATTGTTTATACTAATAAAAAGATATTTAACAGGGTGGATTAAAAAATGGAGCTTAACTTAAAAAAGAGTGGGAATGCTATAATTATTTATCTTGAAGGCAGACTTGATGTTCACCTTTCTGCTGATATTGAAAAGGAGATCAATAAACTGATATCTGCCGAATCGACAAGTCATTTCATACTCAATCTTAAGGATGTTGAGTATATGAGCAGTTCCGGACTTAGAATTTTTGTATCTACTATGAGGATTCTGAAAGAGAGAAAACGTAAACTTGTTCTTAGCAACATGAACAGCGCTGTAAGAAAAATATTCGAAGTTGTGGAACTGACTGATATGTTTGATATTTTCAATAATGAAAATGAAGCACTGGAGTTCCTCAAAAATCTTTGATATGTGATTAAAATTGAAAATCATCGAAAAAAACAAAAAAAGCCGGGACGGCTTTTTTGATATAATACCGGCAGGAATT